>CAZHOV010000004.1:51058-67119 GCA_964534315.1 uncultured Saprospiraceae bacterium
CTGGTCCTCTGGTCCTAGGGGCGGTGCCCCTAGTTGAGGGGATGTCAGTCCTTCAGACTGAGCTGGTCGTCTGGTCGTTCTACACTTATTTATCTCTGAAATGGGTAAAACGTTACCATTTTTTGAGAAAAAAATTTCCTATTTTCTTAGCTTAAAAGCATAAACAATTGATAAACAGGTATCTAACTAAAAAACATACCCTAAAAAATCAGCTATTCCTGAAGGCCAGTCTTTATTATTGAGGGATTTTACCATCAGGCTTTGGGGGATTTTACGCTTGGCGATACCCAGCGTTTCAAAGTTTTGGATTAAGACCCACCGGCAGGTATTTTTGGTCAGTAAAAAATCATGTTGGAGATAAAAGCGATGGTCATTCGCGATAAGTACCAAAAAATCTATTCTGTTGTATTTTCCAAGTTCCTGAAGTTGATAGATAAGTTGGGAGGCTATTTTTTGGGACTGGAATGCCTGTTTAACACAGAGGTCAGCAATTCCAAATATTTTAAAGAGTTGTCCGTCTACGTTAATGATACGGTGTTCTACAGCCAAATGACCAATTAGGGTTTCATCTTCCCAGGCCAGGAATCTAAAATTGGGAAGTTGTTTGAAAAAAGTTCTTCCCGAGGGGTAATCCGGGAAACATTCCTTAAATAAGGCTTCAATTTTTTGGTTTAGCTTTTTTCCAATAAAAAACTCTTCTATACGCTCTATTTCCATCAATGATAATATTCATTAAGCAAAATCTCTATCCGTTCGCCATCGATATTGGACTCCAGGACACCATTATGCGAGAAGGATATCCTCCCGTTTTCTTCAGAAACGATAAAGACGGCAACATCAGCCGATTCCGTCACTCCAACACCGGCGCGGTGCCTAAGTCCGGCACTTTTCGGAAGTTTGGGGTTGTCAGAAACGGGAAATATGCAACTAGCAGCATGGATTTTCCTTCCCGAGATCACCATAGCGCCGTCATGCAGGGGGCTTTCCTTATTAAAAATACTCTCCAGCAGCGGCTGACTGATCTTTGCATTGATTCGGACACCAGAATTACTAAATACTTCAAGATTTACATTATCAGTTATGGCCATAAGCGCACCGACCCTGTTGCGACTCATGCGCAGGATCGCCGCTTTTATGGCTTGCATATCTTCTTTCCGCTGTTCGGAATCATCGAGATTTCGATCGATCAGGCGCCCCAAAAAATTAGATCGTTGCCTGAGTGTGGTATTTCCTAACATTAACAAGAACCTCCTTACCTCCGGCTGAAAAATGATGATAATAATGATAAATCCAACGCTTACAAACTGAGTCAGCAACAGTGCCAACAAATCCATATTTAGGGCTCTGACCAGCCAATAGACCACGTATAGGATCACTACGCCAACAAAGATGTTGAATGCAATGCTTCCCCTAAGGAGCTTGTATAGTTGATAGATTAAATATCCGACGATCAGGATATCCAGTATATCCCATATACGGACAGGCAAAAATCCTATATCGATCAAAAACAAAAGGCCAAACAACGACCTATTCCCCATAACGTACCCCTTCCTTAAAATTATAAAACATAAAACTTAACCAATCTGCTGTTTCTTCCAGTTGCTTTCTTAGAGGCTTCCCGGCTCCGTGGCCCGCACTCGTCTCTACCCGGATGAGTACCGGATCCTCCCCACGTTGATTACGCTGAAGTTCAGAGATGAACTTGAAGGAGTGCGCAGGCACCACCCGGTCATCATGGTCACCAGTAGTGACTAACGTAGCAGGATAATTGGCCGGTTCGATATTGTGCAGCGGGGAATAGGAGATTAAATAGTCAAATGCTTCGGGGTCGGAACTTAGTCCGTAATCTGAAGCCCAGGCTCTTCCAATCGTAAATAAGTGATACCGAAGCATATCCAAGACCCCTACCGCCGGTAAGGCTACCTTATAAAGATCAGGACGTTGAGTCATACAGGCTCCTACCAGCAATCCGCCATTGGAGCCTCCCTGTATTGCTAGCTTGTCGGAGTTGGTGTAGCCGTTGTCCTGTAAAAACTCGGCTGCGGCAATGAAATCGTTGAAGACATTCTGCTTGCGCTCTTTCGTTCCGGCCTGATGCCAATCTTTGCCAAACTCTCCTCCTCCTCTAAGATTAGCTACAGCATACACGCCGTCGTTTTCGAGTAAAATTGTTCGGGAAATGCTAAACCCAGGCTTAAGGCTAATATTGAATCCTCCATAACCATAAAGCAAGGTAGGTCTTTTTCCATCCAGCTCTAATCCTTTTTTATGAACAATAAACATAGGAACCTCCGTACCATCCAAGCTTTTGTAAAACACTTGCTTTGTGGTATATTGATCAGAAGGAAAGTCTATTTTAGGTTCTTTGAATTTAGTCGACTCCAGGGTTTGTAAATCAATTTGATAAATGGTTGAAGGCCCCGTAAAGGTATTAAAAGAGTAAAAGGCGATGTTATCATCTTTCTTCCCTGAAAATCCGCTTACGGTACCAATCCCAGGCAGGTCGATATCTGCCAAATACTTACCGTCCAGATCAAATATTTTTGCCTTACTGTAAGCATCATGGAGATACAAGGCAATCAGTTTACCTCCAATATAGTATACCCCTTCCAGCAAATCTTTTCCTTCAGGTATAATCTCCTCCCAATATCCGCGTTCTGGCTTTTGAGCATTAATGGCCACCAAACGCTGGTTGGAGGCCTCATCACTGGTAAGTACATACATGCGTTCGCCATCATTTCCAATAACGGAATAATCATTTTTAAAATCTTCGACAATAGGCGTAAAATCGATAGTTTCTTCATTAAGGTCTTTAAAGTAAAGAGCATTACCACTTGTTGATTCCCATACATTCAAAACGAGGTAGCGTTCGTCTTCGGTTACCGTCGTTCCAAATCCTCTCGAAGGGTTGGAGCGATCTGCAAAAACCAGCCGATCTTCCTCCTGGTTAGTCCCTAACTGATGGTAATATACTTGGTGAAACTGGTTTTTTCCGGAGAGTTTCTCTCCTTCTTTGGGAGCAGGATAGCGGCTGTAATAAAAGCCGTCTTTATACCACGAAATCCCCGTAAACTTTAGCCAATTCAATTCATCTTTTAAGGTCTCTCCTGTTTCTAAATTCTTAACGTAAGCTTTGTGCCAATCCGATCCGCCTTCCGTAACCTGATAAGCCAGGTATTCTCCATCTTCTGAAAAGCTAATACCTCCAAGGGCTACCGTCCCATCGTCAGAAAAGGTGTTGGGGTCCAACACTTCTTTCATTTCCTCGGTTTGGAGGTCTTCCTGCACATAAAGCACATTTTGGTTTTGAAGGCCGCTATTGTGGAAATAATAATACTTGTCTCCTCTTTTAAAAGGAGTTGAAAACCGCTCGTAATTGTACAGCGCTTCCAGCCGGTCAAGGATGGCCTCCTGGTAGGGAATTTGATCAAGATACGTAAATGCCACCCTGTTTTGACGTCGTACCCAGTCTTCTGTTTCTTCGGCATCGTCATCTTCGAGCCAACGATAGGGGTCGGCAACTTTTTTGCCGTGATAATCATCTACAATAGTCGTATCTCTATAAGTGTTCGGGTATTCCACAGGTATCGGTTCAAAAGTTAAATTAGTGAATGATGATGTTGAGGTGTCATTCTGACAACCGGTAATCAATAAGCTTAGAAGAAGAAAATAAATGGGAAAGTTGACCTGTTTCATTCGATAGAATTTTGATTAGTTGACCAAAAGCAAAAAATTCTTAACTTTTTTGCCAGAGGTTGCGTCCTTTACTATAATTTTACCTTTTAAAATACAAAATATTATGCAATTTAGAAAAAATTTACTTGGAACAATTGGTTTTATGATTTTTCTACCCTTTTGCTGGGCATATGCTCAACAGCTTGAATTTAATGAAGATGGAGATAAAATTATTGTTTTTTCCGATGGGTCTTGGAGATATTTCGATGAAAAGGATCCGGAAGATCAGAAAATCTGGAAACAATACCAAAGACAGACAGCCCAACCCAAAAACGAAACGAATCCACTAGATAAAGACCGCCTTCAAAATGCCTGGAATAAACTCAATGATCTGCAAAAAGAAGCCCGACAAGCGACGATCGACAGGCTCCTCATTGAAGAAAAACTCGAGGAACTCGATAAAGATAATCCGGATTATAAGGCCCAAAAAACAGCTTTAAAAGCACAACGAAAAGAACTCAAAGAGGTGGAAAAAGAAAAATTAAATAAACGTAAAACCGGAGAAAAACTCGTCAAGATCGCCGATAAGCTGACCGAAGCCAACGGTATTGCCTACAATAATCTGCTGATCAAATACGAGGAACAGCAAATTCAACTAAAAGCCATGAATGAATGGGAAGAGGTCGAACTGGCTGCAGAAAAAAAAGCAGAAAATATTCCCGGCGCCCAACAGTCTGAGATCATTCCTTACAATCCGGCAACAGATGTTATGAACAACCCTCCTACTCCTGATTGTCAAATTGCTTCTGATAAAATCGATGATTTTGCCAGGATCAGGCGAGTGGATTATGCGTTTCAACCCCTCTTTCAACATACCAACGATCAGCTACGGCCTTATCTTAAAGGAGAAGATTATATTATTGGAGATGGTTTCCTCAGCCGCCTTTCTGATGGCCGATACCTGTTTACCCTGGAGATCACTATCGCCTCTCAATATGCGCAACAAGAATTCGGCATGCTTGAAAAAGGTGCTCCTCTCACAATCGGCCTGCTCAATGGTACCAAAGTGAGAGTCACCAACCTGGCTAGCAGCCTCGGTACGCAGGACCCGGCCACTAACTATATCACCTACATCGCTCGTTGTGAGCTGGGCCCCAAAGACCGAAAACTACTCAGTAAAGGAGAAGTCGATAAAATCCGTGTCGTATGGAGCACCGGCTATGAGGATTACGAGGTCTATGAAATGGATTTCTTTAAAACGCAACTGCAATGCCTGGAGGATATGCAATGAGGAATGTGCAATGTGCAATGTGCAATGTGCAATGTGCAATGTGCAATGAGGAATGAGGAATTAAGAATGAAGGCTATCACCCGCTAAAGCTTGACCCAAAACAAAACTACCTGGCAAAAACACAATTATCAACCCACCATTTTAATGGTGGGGCAAACCAAATGAAATGCTCATGACTACGTCACTACTGGAATACGTGAAGACCTATGATTTCCAAAGCTTTACAAAAAAGGTAGCTATTAGAATGAAGGCTATCACCCGCTAAAGCTTGACCCAAAACAAAACTACCTGGCAAGATCACAATTATCAACCCACTATTTTAATGGTGGGGCAAACCAAATGAAATGCTCATGACTACGTCACTACTGGAATACGTGAAGACCTATGATTTCCAAAGCTTTACAAAAAAGGTAGCTATTAGAATGAAAATATCTTCGTAACTGCGTTACTCAGTAGTGAAAAGAGAATGATTAAAAAGGAAGCTTCACGTAGTCCAGCAGATAGGGGCTCCTAACACCTATGATGTTACGAGTCACCCTCGGATAGAGCAACCCCTCCAAGGTCAGGCTGAAGGCCTGGCTTATTAGATATAGAATTATAACGCAAAATATTACCTTTGCAAAAAATAGTTACCACCATGTTAGGACTTAAATTACCGACAGACCCCAGGTGGGTGAATTTGGCGGAGAAGAGCCTGGAAGAGGTACTAACCGACCATGCCTACTGCGAGCAAAAAGCAGCGACCTCCTGCATTTCTTTGATCCAGCAATATCCTGACAAGGAAGAGTTGGTAAGCAGCCTGGCGCCTATTGTGACTGAAGAGTGGGGCCACTTTAGAATGGTCTTGAATGAGCTTAAAAAAAGAAATCTGAAGTTAGGGCATCAGCGCAAAGATGAATATGTCAATAAATTGCTCACCTTTCAGAAAAAAGGGGGGAGCAGAAATGACCGCCTCGTTGAGCGCTTATTGATCTGTGCATTGATCGAAGCGCGCAGCTGTGAGCGATTCCGTTTGCTCTCTCTCAATATGGAGGAAGAAGAGATGAAAACGTTCTATCATAAGTTTATGGTCTCAGAAGCAGGACATTACCGGCTTTTTATCGACCTGGCAAAAACATATGGAGAGGAAGAAACCGTTAAGCAACGCTGGCAGGAATACCTAGACTTTGAAGCGGGCATCATGGACGAACTAGAATTGCGGGGTGACCGCATGCACTAAACCAAGAGTAGTCTCATCCTTTACGAAGATCTGAAAGAAGTTCCTTTAGCTCTTCTCTTGGTATCACGTGTTTGCCCTTAAAAAAGCGCTGCTTGACCATTAGCTGCTGCTCAGCAAGAAAGGAATCGTGCCAGGCAATTCGATCAGGAGTCAGGAATTGATCCTGATCGCCGCAAACAAAGGTAATCTTTTTGGAATTCCAGTAATCAGTATATGGCGTATATTCCAAATCTTCCGGAAAAAAGCCGCCCCAGAGTATGAGATGATCAAATGCAGGAAAATCGCGCATGATCCATCGAACGAGGGTAGCGCACCCCTGGCTAAACCCAAATAGATTCAATTTAATCTTTGGGTTTTTTCTTTTTAGGGGAAGAACAACATCGTCTAATAATCCTGAAAGAAAATCGGAATAATCGTCGATCTCGTCCAGCCGGTCTTTACTTGTCATCCAGGAAGCAACTACTTTACGCTCAGCCCCTGGCCAATAAAACCTCGACAATCCTTCCGGGGCTAAAATGTAGCGTCCATCTGCTTCCAATCCTTCAAATTTACGGATTATACTACTCGCCAGTTGACCATAACAATGGCAAACGATCCAGTATTCTTTTAACGTTCCTGAGGTTTTACCAAGCGTGTAAAAATGAGCTGTTTTCTGGATCCTTTTAGTATGTGACTGGATCATCTTGAGTCTTATTAATTTTTTTTGGGCTTCCCAAATAAGTCTTTTTCACTTCTGGTATCGAGAATAGGCTCTTCTCTCGGAGGGGTATCCTGAACCTGATCGAATAGCTTCTCTACATACACCCATTTTCCTTTTTTGAATTCATACCCCGAATAACTACCATCTGGCACATTGGTCATTCCCTGCCCGGGATAAGAACCTGGAATTTGAATAAGGTGATCAAAGGTGATCATTTTGAGGTATTCGTCATAGTTGAGCCGTACACTGGCTTCAGCACTATATTCCATTGTCAAACGATGAAAAGTATTTGGAGGTAAATTTTCATCCTTTTGCGCCTTTTCAAACACCGGAGCGCCAAAAAAAGGTTGTCCCTTTTCAAAATAAAGAACATCTACCACCTTTTTTTTATGGAAAAACTCGTTGCCGTCAAATCCAAAAAGTAAGTATTTTTCTCCCTCTTTGGTTTTAAAGGCTTTTAAATTATAGTAAATAGCTCCATACCATTGGTCAGGGGTAAGTTTTCGATTCTCCGGTTGTTCAATTTCGAAAGACCGATCCATTAAAGGATGGAGAGCCAACTCCTTAGTATTCATTTGAATTGCGCCGTAATAACGATAATCATCCTTATCTACATATAGTTGCCAGCTAAACACCCTAAACGTAGAGTCTGGTGGGTATAGGATAGAGATACTCTTAAGCCTTTCAAAAGGGTAATTAAACGAATTTTCTGTTTTCAGCGCTTTAACTAATGTTAATATAAATTTTTTACAGGAGGCAAAACGATGATCAGGCAAGGAATCATTAACGATTGTAAAACCCAACACACCAAGGGTATCTTCATACTGCTTAATAATGGCCGCACCTTCTTCCGTGAGGTCACCAGCAGGAGTAGGTTGTGCAAATGAACATGTAATGGAAAAGAGCATGCAGAAGAAAAAGCCTGCCAAGCGAAATTTTATCATATCTGTCTGTATGGTTTTTGACTAAAGCTATTGAACACCAAGCAGAACGAATAGAGTTGTCGTGGTATTGCTTTACCCCGCGCAATATGACTAATGTTTAACGATGACGCTTTCGCTTATTATTTTTATAGTCCATAAAAATAAATTCTCCCAGTCCCTGCAGGCTACTGTAAAAAGCTTTGCCATTATTCGCCTGGGTAAATTGTTCGACAAAGCGAACCAGGTAAGGATCTCTAGCAATCATAAAGGTAGTGATCGGAATATCTAGTTTGCGGCAACGGGTAGCCAAATTGAGTGTACGGTGCAAAATTTTGCGATCTATACCAAAACTATTTTTATAATATTTCTTCCCCTTCTTGATACAGGTCGGTTTCCCATCCGTAATCATAAAGATCTGCTTGTTGGGATTTCTCCTTCGCCGCAAAATGTCCATTGCCAATTCGAGGCCGGCAACAGTATTGGTATGATAGGGACCAACCTGTAGATAGGGCAGGTCTTTGATTTCAATCTGCCAGGCGTCATTTCCAAAGACAATAACATCCAGCGTATCTTTAGGATACCGGGTGGTGATCAATTCAGCCAGTGCCATGGCTACTTTTTTGGCGGGTGTGATACGGTCTTCTCCGTAGAGGATCATGGAGTGGGAAATATCGATCATTAAGACCGTGCTCATCTGGCTTTGATAGTAAGTTTCTTTAACTTCAAGATCATCATGAGTGAGCTTAAAGTCATCCAGCCCGTGATTGATCTGAGCATTTCGAAGTGATTCGGAGATGGCGATATTTTCGATATTGTCGCCAAACTCATATGGGCGAAGGTCGGAGGTAAATTCATCTCCTTTTCCTCCCTGTTTGGTGTTGTGTTTTCCGGCGCGGGATTTTTTCAGCTGGCCAAACGTATCTTCGAGTGCTTTTTGGCGAAGGCCGATTTCCATCTTTGCTGTCGGCACGAAGTTGGGGTTACGTGGATCTTGGGGTTGAATATACCCTTTATCGATGAGGTCTTGAATGAAGTCTGCCATACCATAATCTTCATCAGTGAGGCCATATTCTCTATCGAGTTCTGTCAGCCAGCTAAGCGCTTCACTCACATTGCCGGAGGTATGAAGCATTAATTCCTGAAAAAGCTTAAATAATTTATCGAACGAAGCTCCGCCTTGTTCTCCTGGAATGTAATCGGAAAAGCGCCAACCTATCATAAGTACCTATTTTTAGAATGTAAAGGATAAAATACGAAAAAAGTTCTTGAAACAGGCATTTATTTCGCAGAAGATTCCGGATTGGAAGGTGTTTCGCAGACGCTCGCCAAGTCCATATAATCAGGACGATCTGAAGCAAACTGATGGACAAATTTATCAAGGACTTTATCTTGATGAATAATAAACACCCCCGGCATTTGGGTAGAATCTCCCAGCGCTTTGGCCAACTCTGGGCGGAAACCCTTATTCATTTGGACCGAGAAGCCACGCATCCAAACCTGCAAACCAAACAATTGAGAAACCGATCCTTTGATGAGTCCGAATGCCGAATAATAGCGACAATAGGGATCTCCGATATGGGTGACACCTGATAAACCAAATTTTTTAAAATACTTATCTGCTGTTTTTTCATCAGACATGTGCACGAAAACTATTCGAATTCCTTTTTCTTCAATCGTTTCCCGAAGGATAGAAATTTCAGTAAGCGCTTCTTTACAGAAGATACAGCCGAAGTGTCTAAGAAAAACCAGCATCGAGACCTGTTTATCTGTCACTTCCTTCAAAGTTTCACCCGTATTGCAGCGCATACTTGAGAGCAGATCAGTATCGATAATGGAGTCGTTATTCATTGTCCTTTAAAGTAATATTAAACAGAGAAGGTGAACGTTAAAAAATTGTAATTTACAAAGTTAAGTTAGGGTTAATCGTGAATTTTCTAAGTCTCAATCAATAATACTTTTTTACAATATAATATTCCTTTTCAAATTCCTTCCTCTTGGTTCAAAAAAATTTCAAATTAAAAAGAAAAGATCTTTGAACTTATTAGCCGGTTTTCCAACAAACCTAAAAATCAAATTAGAAAACAATTTTTTAAAATAAAAAGTTTAATGCTGGAAATAGGAGACCACCGAAGGCTAATTTGACAATGATCTTACAAAAATTTGGCTTTAAATAGTATACCCGGGCATCATTGTTTTTGGGTTGGCTTCCTTATAAGTCTATGAGCTATCCTCTAAAAGGAGAAAGTAGCTCATAGACCATTGGGCAGCTCCTCACTCAATAATTAAACAATTCCCATATCATTAAATACGCCCATGACATTTCTGACGTGATCGGCAGATGTATTGAGCAGCGTCTTTTCGTCATTGGTCAATTTTAGTTCCAGTATTTCTCTAATTCCTTCGTTACCCAGCTTAACCGGTACGCCCAGGAAAATATCATTCAGCCCATATTCTCCTTCTAACAGCGCGCAACAAGGGAAAATGCGGTTTTCATCTTTAATGATCGCCTCAACCATTTGAGCTGCAGCAGCTCCCGGCGCATACCACGCAGAAGTACCCATCAATTTTACCAACTCCCCTCCCCCTTTTTTAGTGCGTTCTACGATAGCATTCAGTGCGTGATCTTCAATCATTTCCGTAACGGGGATTCCTGCCACAGTGGTATACCGCGGTAGCGGAACCATTGTATCGCCGTGACCGCCCATTAAAACGGCCTGGATGTCTTTGGGCGACACTTCTAATTCGGAGGCTAAAAAGGCGCGATAACGAGCAGTATCTAAAATACCTGCCATTCCGAATACTCTCTTTTTATCTAATCCCGATGACTTGAAAGCCGCATAGGTCATTACATCAAGCGGATTGGAAACAATAATGATGATAGGATTTTCAGAATGTTGTAACAATGAGTTCGTTACGGTTGTCACTATTTTAGCATTTGTAGAGATTAAATCGTCTCTGCTCATACCCGGCTTCCGGGGAATTCCGGCCGTAATCACCACGATATCCGAATTAGCTGTTTCCTTGTAGTCTTCTGTCCCTACAAGATAAGTGCTATAATAGTCTATCGGAGCTTGTTGCCAGCTGTCGAGCGCTTTCCCGCGGGCGAGATCGCCTTTGATGTCTAAAAGTACAACTTCTTTAACGAGATCTTTATGGGCTAGTACATTGGCTACGGTTGCTCCAACGTTTCCAGCACCAACTACAGTTACTTTACTCATAATTTATTCGGGTGTATTTGATTTGAAAATTTTTTCCGATTGTAAATGTATAGAAATTTTAGTTCTTCACCCAACCTCTTTATCTGGTAATTAGGTAAAAAATAGGCAGTTAATGAACAGATTTTTTCCTAAATATGGAAAGTTGGTAAATAATTGATATAGTAAAGACTATCATAGGAATCTATATTTTATTAATTTTGTTCTTTGAATAAGAAGTCTTTAAAAACTTTTAATAAAGAAAAGGTAGGAAAAGAAAATTTGTAGTTATTTGGGTTTTCTCACAAAGGATTATTTATTCTTTCTTCTACTAACATCACTATTATCAAATATTTTATTGAATTATGAAAAAACTTTCTCTAGTCTTATTATTATGTTCCTTGTTTTGCTTTCCCTATCAGGCGATTAGTCAAAGCACTCCCAGCCCCTGTGGGTTGACTCATCAGGATCAATTGCTCTTAACGAAGCGCTTGTTGAAAAACAAAGAGGCGTTAAAAAATGGAGTAGCGACTCAAAGAGGAGCTATCACTTACGTTGCAGTTCGTTTTATTTTGGTAGCAGATACGGATGGGGACAACAGAACTTCACCGCAGAAAGCACTTCAAATGCTTTGCCTCCTGAACGATTTTTATGCTGATCAGGATATTGTTTTTTATTTGAAAGAAATGAATTTTGACCTGAACTTTACAGGCGTAAACGATGATCCGGGAGGAAATACCTCAGTGCAGAATATCATCCCTGGCTTTTTGGATGACAAATACGATGCGTTGAATATTTTTATCACACGCAAAATTGACAACGATGCCTCTAGTTCTGGTGTGTTAGGTTATTACTTAGGTCCAAGTCCTGTTTCACCTGGTCAATTCCCCAACGATTATATCGTTATGAAAGAAAGCAGAATGCTTGATCCGCTGGTAGCTGTTCATGAGGTGGGGCACTTCTTTTCTCTTTTACACCCATTTTTCGGATGGGACGGCGACAATGGTTGGAATCCCGCCATTCACGGCAACCCGGCTCCGGCTACCTCTCCTCTGGGAGTACCGACCGAATTAGTAAGTGGAGCCAACTGTAACAATGCAGGCGATTTCATCTGCGATACCCCTCCCGACTATCAATTTGGTTTCGGTTGGCCTACCGGTGATTGCGAATATACCGATGGTCCCAACAATCACCCCAATGCAGGCGCCCTGGATCCCAACGGAGTACCCGTAGATCCACAGGAGTTGAACGTCATGAGCTACTTCTTTGGCTGCAATGGTTATCTTTTTACCAACCAACAAAAAAATATCATCGCCCAAGATTTAGCCTCCAACAACAGGAACTATATCCGACCCAACTATACGCCTTCCGGAGGTCCGATCACCGGCACTGCCGAGCTGCTCAGCCCAGAGGATGGTGCAACGACCAATGCTTATAATCAAGTGGTGCTCGAATGGGAAGCAGTGCCTGGTGCCACTCATTACCTTCTTGAAGTAGACCGACTTACTTCTTTTACCGTTGAACCTCAGTATTACATTGTTTCTTCTACCTCCTTCCTGCTAGTAGATAAGTTGGAGCCTGAAAGAAAATATTACTGGAGAGTTACTCCTTTCAGTGAAGCGAATACCTGTGGTGAAACTACTGATGAATTTGACTTCACTACAGGAGTAAGTGTCGCTACCCAGGAAATTGCTGCCGTCAAAAGACTAGCAGTTTTCCCGAATCCAACGACCACTTCCAAGGGATTTACCGTAAGCATTGAATCTAACGAGCAATTTACGGCTAACATAAATGTTACCTCTATTACCGGTCAAATCGTAACCCAACAAATCAACCAGCAAATTCCGACCGGTCAATCTAACTTCAACATCGACACCAACGACCTGGTTCCTGGTGTCTATATCCTCTCTATACAGTCTGATAAAGGGACCATGAATAAGCGAATTTTCATCAGCCAATAATTTTGTTGGCTGATTTACAAAATAGCTGAAATGTTGAATTGATCATTCGTATCAATTCAACATTTCTTCTATTTTTCAGTTTCTTTGTGGACCAAGTTATTATAACTCAACCAAAATAATTTACTATGAAAAATGGTTTACTCACCTTGATAGGACTCTTTTTCCTGTCGACCTGTACATTTGCACAACAACATTTCTGTGGAACCGCTCCTGAAAAATCGGAATGGCTGAAGCAGTATCAGAAAAATCCTTCTTCTTATTCAATAGAGAATTCATCAGATACTTTATTTCTCCCCGTTACCGTCCATATCGTAGGCACGAATGGAGGGGGCGGATATTTTCCCCTTCAAACCATGTTGAAGTCCTTTTGCACACTGAACGGAGATTTCAAAGCTTCTAAAATTCAGTTTTATATCGAAGGAGAAGTCAATTATATCAATAATACGGAATACTACGACCATGACTGGAGCGCCGGTTTTGATATGATGTTTTTCAACAATGTACCCAATACCATTAATTGCTATATTGTTGATAGCCCGGCCGGTAACTGCGGCTATTATTCAGGCTCTGCAGACGGGGTTGCACTCGCCAAGAGTTGTACAGGACCCTCTGATCACACCTGGGCGCATGAGATCGGCCATTTCCTTTCGCTCCCGCACCCTTTTGTGGGCTGGGAAGGATTTGATTATGAATTTGAATTACCCGCTCCTTTCCAAGTCAATGGTAATCCTGTAGAATTACTAGATGGTTCAAATTGTGCATTTGCCGGAGACGGATTTTGTGATACTCCGCCTGACTATCTAAGTTTCAGATGGAATTGTAATGCAGGCGATATCAGCGATCCTGTTCTCGACCCTACTGGCGCTGAGTTTGAGGTAGACGGTACCTTATTTATGTCCTACTCCAACGACGGCTGCATGAATCGCTTTTCAGATGAGCAAATCGATGCAATGCGAGCCAATGTTCAATTTGCCCGCCCCAATCTGCTTAATACTGAAACGCCTTATTCGCCCATTACTGACGCGGATATTTTCCCGTTATATCCGGAAGATGCGGAGTTTGTACCAACCTATGACAATATTACTTTCGAGTGGGAGCCCGTTGTTAACGCTGACTGGTACTACTTAGAAATCGCTCTTGATGCCGACTTCGACCTGGTGCTTTATAAATACCTTGTAGAAAGCAGCTCTTTTACTACTCTTGAACTAAAGAAAAATAGGGATTACTACTGGCGTGTTACACCTTTTAATAATCAATATACCTGCGATGTTGAGCCTTCGACTATTTTTACGTTCCAGACCGGAGAGGTAACCAATGTGAAGACCATTGAATCAATCAACAACTTCAAGGTCTTCCCTAATCCTATCGACCGGGGTCAAAGCATTATCCTGCAGGCCACTGCCGAATCCTTTACCTCCACTCAAGTGATGGTAACCGATGCCTCTGGCAAACAAATCATCAGCCAGGCCTGGGATATCGGAACCGGAAATAATAACCTGGAAATAGAAACGTCCAATCTGGAAAGTGGCATTTATATTGTCTCTATTGTCACTGAGGAAGGAGTTATAAATAGACGAATAGCGGTTTATTAGAATATTTCTCGCAAACATGAGGTATCCCGTCCCGCATTATCTTTAATGCGGGACGGGATACCTCACAAGGTCTATTTTCTAAATGTTAGCATGTCTAACCTAAGTTTCAGGCAAAGAATTTACGACCTGCAAATAGTTTTTTAAAAAGGGAAGCCTGAATTTTTTTCAAAATTCAGGCTTCCCTTTTTAAAAAATCCTTCCCAAGGTGTTATTTTAAGATATCATTTATTAGGTTAGCCTTGGGAAATCACTTGATAATTAAAGAAAAACATGAATTATTTCGTCCCGCATCACTTAATGCAGGACGGGATGACTCATGTTTACGAGAACCTTTTACTTCTTTTTAAACGACCAGGTAAACGTCATCTTTGCCACTTCCTCTCCGGTTTTTTGCACTCCGACCGTCGTCACAGCTACAGGTACGCCCTCTCCGGTTTGGATGGCCTTTTCTACGGCCTCGATTATTTTGTCTCCTTCCTCGCAAATAAAGGTAATTTTCGAGGTAGCCTTTTTTAGAAAAGTAGCTTCCACCCCCACGACCAGCATCGATATTTTATAATCTCCCTGAATCGCCGTAGTAGCCAATACTCCGGTTGAGAATTCTGCCGCCGCCATCTGAGCGGCAAAATAGACGGACCGGAACGGATTCTGGGTCAACCACTTAAAAGGTATAGTCACCTCGGCCCGCTCTGGCGTAAGTTCCTTCACCCGGATCCCCATAAAAAAAGCAGCTGGCAATTTTACTAATAAATAAATCCCGAATAGCCAAGGATTACGCAACCGCTTCAGGTGTCTCTGCACCGCCGAAGAGGAGGGGTTGAACGTTTTGTTTGTAACAGACATGCGTGTTTTTTTGACAAAGATACGAAACGAAGACGGGAAGACCAGAGGACGGGAGGTACAGCGGTACAATGGTACAGCGGTACAGAGGTGCAGCGGTACAGCGGTGCAGAGGTGCAGCGGTGCAGAGGTGCAGCGGTGCAGAGGTGCAGCGGTGCAGAGGTGCAGAGGTACAGCGGTACAGAGGTGCAATGGTACAGAGGACGGGAGGTATAGAGGACAGGAGGACTAGAGGATTGGTTGTTTTGTTAAAAAGTGTTAAAAAAAGTTACCTTTTTGTTTCTCAAGTTACACTCTAAATGAAACAACTTAGTAAAAAAATGAGTCACTTTAAAAAACTATTTGTATGGCAAAAAGCCAAAGATGCTGCTGTAAAAATTTATGCTATCTCCAAGGAAGCACCATTCAGGAAGGACTTTGGGTTTTGTAATCAGATTCAAAGGGCAGCTATCTCAGTTCCTTCTAACATAGCCGAAGGAAATGAAACTTATGATCGCCTCCTGTCCTAGGGGCGCTGCCCCTAGTGTTGGTATATAAGGTATCAGTCCTTCAGACTGATTTGGATGGCTGGTTTCCTCGTCCTCCTGTCCTAGGGGCGCTGCCCCTAGTTCTGGTATATAAGGTATCAGTCCTTCAGACTGATTTGGATGGCTGGTTTCCTCGTCC
>CAZHOV010000004.1:67219-78780 GCA_964534315.1 uncultured Saprospiraceae bacterium
TATATAAGGTATCAGTCCTTCAGACTGATCTGGATGTCTTGTCTTCTCGTCCTCCTGTCCTAGGGGCGCTGCCCCTAGTTCTGGTATATAAGGTATCAGTCCTTCAGACTGATCTGGATGTCTTGTCTTCTCGTCCTCCTGTCCTAGGGGCGCTGCCCCTAGTTCTGGTATATAAGGTATCAGTCCTTCAGACTGATCTGGATGTCTTGTCTTCTCGTCCTCCGGTTGTCGTTTTTTCACCAAGTTATTCCCGATTTTATTGAAAAAAACTTACTTTTGGCCTCATCTTTAGTAATTCATTTTTAAGAAACCCATATCTGTTATGAATCTTCACGAATATCAAGGTAAATCAATACTTAAATCATTTGGAGTTCCTATTCAGGAGGGGCTGGTAGCTTCAACATTAGACGAAGCCGTGCAGGCCTTTAATGATATACAGAAAGAAACCGGTACGGATGCCGTAGTAGTAAAAGCGCAAATCCATGCAGGAGGCCGTGGCAAAGGAGGCGGAGTGAAATTGGCCAAGAATATGGATGAACTCAAAGAACACGCTGGCAATATCCTGGGTATGATGCTTAAAACCCCTCAAACCCCGGGCGGGCTAGAAGGACCGGGTAAGCTGGTCAGAAAGATCCTAATCGCTGAAGATGCCTACCGGCCAGACTTCGATGCTTGTAAGGAGTATTATGTGTCTATCCTAATGGATAGAGAACGAAAATGCAATGTCATCATCTACTCTACCGAAGGTGGTATGGATATTGAAACAGTAGCCGAAGAAACCCCTCACCTGGTACATAAAGAATATGTTGATCCTGCTTTGGGGCTTCAAGGGTTCCAGGCGAGAAAAGTTGCTTTTAACTTAGGCTTGAGCGGACAGGCGTTCAAAAATATGACCAAGTTCATTTCAAAGCTGTATGCAGCTTTTGTTGGCTCTGATGCCTCTCTCTTCGAGATCAACCCTTGTCTAAAGACACCTGATGACCGCATCTTAGCGGTAGATTCGAAGGTAACCCTTGATGATAATTCCCTTTTCAGACACCCGGATCTGGCGGAAATGCGCGATCTTGACGAAGAAGACCCTACAGAAGTAGAAGCTTCCAAATATAACCTCAATTTTGTCAACCTTGACGGAAATGTAGGCTGTATGGTTAATGGTGCAGGATTGGCCATGGCAACAATGGATGTGATCAAACTATCGGGTGGAGAACCGGCTAATTTTTTGGACGTAGGAGGTACTGCTGATGCTGCCCGGGTAGAACAGGCTTTTCGGATCATTCTTAAAGACCCTAAAGTAAAAGCTATTCTCATCAATATCTTCGGAGGAATTGTCCGTTGCGATCGCGTTGCTCAAGGGGTTGTTGATGCTTACCAAAATATCGGAGATATTGATGTTCCGATCATTGTTCGTTTGCAAGGTACGAATGCGGATATCGCCAAAAAAATTATCGACGAATCTGGTTTGGAAGTACACTCGGCAATCCTGCTACAAGAAGCTGCTGATATCGTTACTAAAGTATTAAAAGATAGCGCCGACGACCTGACCAAAATTGAAGGAATTGGACCGAAAATCGGAGAACTGCTAATGAATAAAGGCATTATTTCCTTCCAGGATCTGGCAAGAACGGAGGTCGCTAAAATCGAAGGTATCCTCGACGAAGCTGGGGGAGCATACAATGCACACGATCCTTCTACCTGGCCACAACAAGCGCAAATGGCAGCAGAAGGCAAGTGGGACGAGTTGAAAAAGTGGCAGGACGAACTTCAGGGCGGTAAAGCTTAAAAATGAATTTATTTGAAAACGTATTCTCTATACGAACTCAATAATTATATACGTCGCGTTTTAACGCTCAACTTTCAGGATTCCCTCTGGATAACAGCAGAAATTGCCAATGCTAATTACTCCAGAGGGCATCTTTTCCTGGAACTGGTCCAAAAAGACGGCGAAGAGTCGGACCTCAAAGCAAAAGCCGATGCTGTCGTCTGGAAAAATACCATCCGTAAGTGGGGACGCCAAAAGGCCAAAAATCTCGAATCGGTAAGCCTTGAAGGCGTCGAAGTCCAACTGGAAGTCATGGTGCAGTACCACGAGATCTATGGTATCAAATTGGAGATCCTCGACATCGAACTCTCGTTTACGCTCGGCCAACTGGCACTCCAACGGCAAAAAAATATTCAACAATTACAAGCGGAAGGACTGATTGAACTCAATAAATCGCTTCCCCTGCCTACAAGCATTCAGCGGATCGCCGTTATCAGTTCTCCAACTGCAGCGGGCTTCCAGGATTTCAGGGAACACCTCCAAAATAATCCTTACGATTACCAATTTCATATCGAACTTTTCCCTGCCAGTATGCAGGGTAACCTGGTAGAAAAGGAGATGCTGCAGCAGCTCGAAAGAATCAAGTCTGAAAAGGCAGCTTTTGATTGCGTCGCCATCATGCGTGGCGGAGGTGCCAAACTGGATTTGGTAGCCTTTGATCAATTGGGTTTGTGCAGAGCTATTGCTCAATTCCCACTCCCGGTTGTCTCGGGTATCGGCCACGATATTGATGAATCATTGCTGGATAAAGTGGTTTTTGAATCCCTCAAGACGCCAACTGCTGTCGCTGATTTTTTTATCACCCATCAGCTTAACCTGGAATCCGGAATCGTATGGACCGGTCAGCAAATCTGCTATCTGGCCCGGCAAATCCTCCAAGAACAACTGCTCCGACTCGAACAAACAAATTTTGAACTCCAACGATGGAGTTCAAAATGGATGGAGCAGCAGCAATACCAACTCGATACGGCGGAGGAACAGCTTGAAAGACTTATTTTACAATTTTTTAAAGACGAACAAGTCCAATTAACACAATACGAGGAGGAAATAGCATCTTTAGACCCTGCAAATGTGCTAAAGCGGGGGTTTACTTATACCACCTTCAACGATCTTCCGGTTTCCAAAAGCAATCTCCCCCAAGAAGGCGATCAAATCCAGACCTATTTTGAAGTGGGTAAGTTAAAAAGTATCGTAAAAAAATCAGATTCATGAAAATATCCTACGAAAAAGCAATTGAAGAACTTCAAACCATCCTTCACGACTTAAAGGAAGGTCAAGTTTCTATGGA
The DNA here is from genome assembly GCA_964534315.1 of uncultured Saprospiraceae bacterium. Lineage (GTDB taxonomy): Bacteria > Bacteroidota > Bacteroidia > Chitinophagales > Saprospiraceae > CAZHOV01. The sequence continues at coordinate 70,327 of CAZHOV010000004.1, forward strand.
CGAACTCACCCAAAAAGTTCAACGAGCAAAAGCGTTACTGGACCATTGCAAAAACAAGCTCCGAACAACAGAAAAGAATATCAGCGATTTGATTGGTGAGTAGTGTTTTTAGCTATTTGCTTACCTATCGGCAAGATAACATTCGCCTCAAACATGAGCATCACCTTATCAACGTCACATCTCCTTTTAATTGTATAACCTCCCCATCAGGTTTAACAAATTCGATGATATAAACGTAGACATCGGCAGGAGCTTCTTTACCGTTCATGCGGCCATCCCAACGCGAATCCAGATCTCGGCTTTCAAAAACCATTTCTCCCCAGCGATTGAAGATCTGCATAAAATTGAACTCGATCAAACCAATAGAGACAAGCCCAAACTGATCATTGACCCCGTCGTTATTCGGTGTGAAAGCACTTGGAGCCTCTTGCCTTGGCTCTTCCACCGAAAACCCGATCGTTGCCGTACCCGAACAACCCTCCGGAGTCACTACATCGACTGTGAAGAAACTTTCGGGCAGATCCAATGGTTCGACCACCGCGGTCTCATTATCGGTAGAAACAATATCCGGACTCCCCGACCATTGGTAAGTCAAACTATCGACTTCATTCAGTATGACGGCCTCAAGTATGATGCGTTGCCCCTGCAATGCTTCCAAAATATCCGGATCGGCAGCAATTTCTACTTCCGGATTGTCCAAAACGGTAATGGTTACCTGTTTAGAAGCACTGCATCTTCCAATACTATCCGTAACGGTGTAAACAACACTTTGATCCGGGTTGGCAACTGGTTCGGGACAATTGGTGCAACTCAAGCCAACAGCGGGCGTCCAAATTAAATTGTCGCCTTCCTCGATCAACAGTTGCACTTCTGCGCCCCGGCAGATTATAGTATCCGTAAGGTTCAAAAAGAAGCTCGTATCCAGTACCGTAATTGAAATGGATTTGCTGGCGGGGCAACCCTGCACTTCCGCCTGCACCTCATAAGTGGCATTTATTGGCGTATTAATGACAGGATCAAAACAGTTTTCACAACTCAAAGTAGTATCAACAGGAGACCAGCTTGGATTATCTCCGTTCAACAATTCTACTTGAACCGTTTCCCCGAGGCAAATCGTCGTATCCGGAATAGAAAAATTTAAGGTTGCATTCACAACATTTACTGGTAAACTAGTAGCCCCCGGGCATCCTTCTACCTGGTGCATCACGGTATAGGTAGTGGTTTGATCAGGGCTAACCACAGGATCAGGACAATCCGTACAACTCAAGCCCGCCCCTGGCGACCACATAATTGAATCTCCCGGATTGGTCAGCTCCACCTGAAACGATTCACCAGGACAGATCGTCGCATCATTGACCGATAATCTGGGGGTTGGATCAATTACATTGACGGTGGCTTCCTGCGTATCTCTGCAAATACCATTTTGGGTAATCCTGAAATAAGTAGTGGTATCGCTTGGTTGTACGACAGCATTCAGTAGCGAATCTGGCGATTGCAGCCCGCTTCCCGGCGTCCATTGAAAGTCAATCTCCGGAAAGTTAAACTGTTCATAAGCCGGGGTGGAAAGGATGACAATTTCGCCCGGACAAATGGAGGTATCTGTAGGCGTAATAGCCAGTTCTTCCGGAATAGAGTCAACGGCGATAACGATCGTATCGAATTTAGCGCAGCCGGGAACAGCGATTTCTGCTATATAGGTAGTGATTGTCTCCGGAGTAGCAATGACTTCGCTGCCAGAATTGGTATTCAGAGAACCGTCGTTTGGCGTCCAAATAACATCATCACTCGAAGGCACAGCACTCACCGAGAGTTCCACCTCCGTTCCTTTGCAAATGAGCAAACTATCCTCCGGATTATCCAGCTCGATCTCGATCTCCGTTATCTGTACATCGACCGCATCAATCGTCGTACAAGCACCATTAATAGCCGTCAGGGTTACGACTTGATCGGAAGTGGGAAAGATGACCGGATTAGGAGAATCCGGGTCGACAATATCACCCGGCGGAGACCAGGTGTATCCATATCCGTCCACCGGAATCGTATTTCCTAAAACAATGGGCTCTTCCTGGCAGACGGAGGTATCGTTGGCTACATTCAAGATGGGGAAGGTATCAACAGTTACAATAATACTATCGGTTGAAGGTACCGGACAGTCGTCGTTCATAACAGAAAGATAATAGGTCGTACTCTCCGAAGGGGTCACTTGGGGGTTATTGCTGTTATCGGAAAAACCTATTGGATCCGAAGTCCAGGTATAGGTGTTGTTCCCAGGCGAAACACCTCCCAGGAAGAGGGAAGAACCGATACATAAGGCAGTATCATTAGCCGTTTCATATTGTGGGGCTGTTCCTTCCAGCACTACCAATGACAAGCTATCGACAATAGTGCAATTTGGAGTGGTTAGTGTTATGGTATAGGTAATCGTATCGTTTTGATTAGGATTGATATCGGTGGCGGTGACTACCGGATTGGGGCAGTCATCGCAACTCAAACCTATAGAGGGTTCCCAAGCAAAAGTACCCCCTGTGAAATCCGTATTAGCAGCCAATTGAAAGGCTTCCCCTTCGCATCCCACCAAATCATTACCAACCAACACATCAAAAACTTCAACCGTAACCTGTTCAGTAATGGAGTTGCAAACGCCAAAAATTTCAACCTCATATTCAGTCGTCTGCATTGGGGTGGCAATAGGGTCGGGGCAGCTGGTACAACTGAGTCCTGTTTCGGGCGTCCATTGATAAACATTCCCCCCTGTTGCCAATAGCTGGGTGGGTTGCCCCATACAAAGGGCCGTATCTTCGGAAACAGTAAAAAAATCACCAAAACCTTCCAGAACACCGGGAGTGGTGGCATCAAAATTAATATTGATCGCCCCGCTAACGATAGCTCCTCCCCAATCGTTGATAAAAACATAATACCATTCGCCGGTTTCGACAGGAATAGTAGAGACAAAATCATCACCGCCTGCACCCTCGCAGACATCTAAAACCGGCGTTCCAAAAATCGGGTGAACATCGGCTAATCCCGTCAGGTCGGCTCCAGCTGCCCAAGAGCTTCTAAGAGGTTGAGTAGTAGCGGTGGAGTCACAGGCATTGTCCGGATTTTCATAGGGCCCCCACACCTGGAAGTCTATATCGGATGCTTCATTAGGATTATTACTTTCCATAGCGAAGCCAAAATTACCGTCTTCCTGAACCTGAAAGTAGAACCAGGTAAAGTTGGGTTGCTGAATACCTCCCCAACAGCCGTCATTGATGCCCGGCTGAAAAAAGTTCGGGTCTCCCTGACCAGGGCCAACCGTAACGATTGCAGGAATGTTGGGAGTACAGCCATTCAACAACAAAGCATCTTCACAATCAACCGCAGGCGGAAAAATAATCGGGCAGGTCGTCGTATCTATCGAAATATCAAAGGGTGTGCAATTACCTGCATTAGCTACTACAATGTAGTAGGTGCCTGCCTCATCTAATGGAGCAGCGTCAATGGTGGGATCCAACCCAAAACCACCTCCTGCCTGTCCCAGGCAATTCATTGCTGCATCGGGGCAATCATCATACACCGCTACTCCAGTACCCGCATTTGCTCCGGTAACCGTAACCGAAATACACTCATTTCCTGGCGAATCATAAGTAAAGATATAATCATCACCATTAAGAAAATTATCGTCCAAGCTGCAAGGACCATTCGCTACGGTATTTCCTGCAAAGCAAGTAGACAGATCGGATTCGCTATAGGGGATACTTGGTATTTCGGCCGGTTCGCTACAAGAAACGATTGGCGGGATGGTACAGGTATCTGGTGAGCACTCCCAGGTAATCTCAAAACCGGGGTTGGTCACCGATCCGTCCGAAGTAAAGCCGATCGTAATACAGGGAGTGGAAGATTGCAATTGGAATTGGCTACCCACCCCAGTCAAGTTGGTAATAATGGGCGCATTGGTATCATCGCCGGCGTAGAAAGTCAAATTATCAAAACCATTTTCAATATTATACTCCTCTACGGTCAAAAACAAGCACTGGAAGAAATCCTGGGGGCAAATCGTTAAAATCGAGTTTGTCCCTGTTGGACTTTCATTGTTACTGTAGTCACCGTCAGAGCCCCCCGAATCATATAGGGTGCCTGTGCACGAAGCCGTAAACGTTACGTCTCCCATATCGATATCTGGAATATACTCTGTTATACAGATCACAAATTCTCCCTCATTGGGTGCACCCGTGTCTGAATAATCATTGATTCTCAAAAAATAGGGTACGCCCGGCGTAAGCCCAAAAATATCAAAGGAGACTTCTGTAGCGTTTAGGGGGGCACTTTCGCAAGCCAACTCCTGTAATTCACTACAATCTCCTCGGTAGAGGGCTACTTGCGGCATGACCATACCTGTAGGGCCATCAATTCCGGAAACGGTGATATTAAAGTCTACAATGCTTCCATCAGGCGGAATGGTAAAACCAAAAAATACATCTCGTTGAGTGCCGTTGAAGCAGGTAGGCACATCTACCGGCTGCACGACAGAGGTATTTGCATCTATGTTATTAAAAATGACCGTATCCGGACAAAAAGGCACTTCCCCAAGATCAAAAAGGGTGGCGCAATCATCATATGCCGGTTGGGCAAAAGTACTATAAGAAATAAAAAAGGAAAAAGAAAAAAGGAAATAGGTGAGGAAACGGTTTTTCATAAAATTAGTTTTTCATAAAATGATCAGCTTGGTCTTCAAGGTTTTTTATAATTGAATCCAAATATAATGAAAAATTAGACCTTCAAATGGTTATAGTTTTTCAAAGATGGGAATTAATAACAAATCAAAAAGGGAAGAAAATAGACTAAACTTTTCCGATCGCTATCTTTTTATTGTACCACTTTTCTTTATGCGATAAAATCCTTAACTGAGTAAAATACATGATCATCCCGATCAACACTCCGATAATAGCTCCTAAGAAGACGTCTTTTAGAAAATGCTGAACCAGATAAATCCTTGATATTCCGACGAGAACAGCTGCGATCAGACAAACCGGGCCTGTCCACTTCTTTTTGGGTAAGAAAAAGGCCATTAAACTAAAAAGGGCAAAGCCTCCCATCGTATGACCAGAGGGAAAGCTGGAAGTGGAACTCATATTTAGGTGTACGCCAGCAACTAAATGAATTTGCTCCCATAACGCTGTATCAGCAAAATAACTGGCCGGCCGCGGATGCGCAAAAAACGACTTTGAGAGATTGGCCACTAACATCACAAATAAACCTGTAACTGGAAGTAATAAAACATAACGGAAGCCAACAAATAACAGCAAGATCATCCCGATCAGGTAGCCCCACTCCTCCCCCATTTTGGTAAAGTACTTAAAAAAGAGGTCCCCAAAAGCTGACCGTCGATCGCTAAAAAAGAAAATTTCATCGCCTTGGTCTATAAAAACTAATAAAATAGCTGAAACCACCAGAAAGAGAACGTATCCTATGAAAAAGACCTTATTGGAATTAAGCAGTTCCCCTACATTATTTTTTAATCGGGTCCAAAAAAATTGCCGGTCCATTTCTGTTATTTTTCCTTTCTGAATCGTGCGACTACTTTATACACTACCCTGTTAATCCTATCAGAATCCAGCAACCTGGAATCATTCATCGCCTTATAGGTGAGTAGAAGCCCAATTGGAAATAAGATAAGGCAAGGCAACCAAGCTGCAAGAATAGCAGGCATAGCCCCCTCTTCTGCTACATTTTTAAAGGTAATATTCATAATGATATAAGCCATAAAAAACAGGATGGAGATCAGAATGGGGTAACCAAATCCACCTTTCCGGATGATCGCTCCCATAGGAGCTCCAATAAATAAAAAGATAAAGCAGACCAGGGACATACTAAACTTGACATGTAGTTCAAAGATGTGTTTCACGCGCTGTTCGTAGCTACGTTTGAGGATTCTGTTGGTGGACTCCGCCTGGTTTTTGATACTTCTGGCAAACGTTTTTGCTCTGTTTAAGAGCCTCGAATGCTCCCGTTCACCTAAGGTCTCATAAAAACTGCCATATGCCGAAAGGGGTTGATCTATATTTTGCTTGATAATTACCGGATTGCGAACCACCCTTTTTTCTTGCTTTTTTTCTTTGCCTACCCTTCTTAGCTCAGGTACCGATTGACCTTTATTTTGAGTCACCTTTTGATTGATCAGAATGCTTTGGGAAGAGTCTCGATCTATAGAATCTTTTTCCTCGCTATTCGCTTCTTGCAGAAACCTGAAATAGCGGGTATTGTATTTAACGAGGTCGCCAACCCGCTTATTAATGTTTATATCCAGGGTGTCAATAGCATCTACCAATTGAGATGCTGTCAGCATTTTATAATGGTTTTTAAATAATTCGCGGTCTGTCCAGTTGATCTCAAACTCTTGAAGGTCAAATACCTTATCCCAAGTTTTGAAGGTAGTTCGCACAAAGGGATAAGTTTGATCTTTATTACGCTTTCCCTCAGGTTTCATCTGGCGGTATTGGGTACCATCTTCAAGGTTCATGACGAAATAGCGCTTATCTTCCGTTGTATACATCTTGCCTTTTTCCGCCAGAATTTGACTGATCTTTCCGTCTTTATTCTCCTTTTGATCGTAGATCAGCACGTCTTCGATACTGATATTATCTTCTTTTTTTACCCCCATACGGATAATAAAATCCTGAAAATCATTATTAAAAACCCCTTCTTCCAGATTAAGGGTAGGTTTTTGTTTTTTTACATCGTACAGACGGGATTTAAATTTCAGGTTAGCAACCGGCATTAGATTATTGGAGCAGAAGAAAGAAAAGAAGCTGATCAACAAGGCAAAAAACATTAAAGACCGTATGATCCTTAATAAGGGTACTCCTGCCGATTTCATACTGGTCAATTCGTATCGCTCAGCCATATTCCCCATCACCATTACCGACGAGATTAATATAGCAATCGGCAAGGCCATCGGAAAGAAAGATACAGACATGTAAAAGATCATCTCCATCAAGAACAATAACCCCGCTCCCTTTCCAATAATATCATCAATATAAATCCACAAGTATTGCATCAACAATACGAAAATGGCTATGAAGAAGGTAACCACAAAAGGAGGAACAAAAGATGTAATGATTAACTTGTCTATCTTTTTCAAACCAATCGTTTTCTACTAAACGACAAAGGTAGTAAACTATTGAGTAAACACGAGTCATCCCGTCCTGCTTTTTTCTAGTGCTGAGAGTAGAGAATTTATATTTTTAACCTAAAAAACGGAAAACACCATTCATATTTTTCTCTTTTTTTAAAAAATTTAAGTCTTCTGTAACATTTTAAAAGCTCGATCGTCTTCCAGATACAATGAGTCCAAAAGAATTTACACAACGCATATTACCCTTTAAAGATAAGCTGTACAGGCTATCGCTCCGGATGATGAACAACGTGGCGGAGTCGGAGGATATCGTACAGGAGGTCTTCATAAAGCTATGGAAATCAAGGGATAACATGGACCAATATCAGAATCTTGAAGCTTGGAGTATGCGGATGACCAAAAATCTAAGCATTGACCGGTTGCGGGCCAGGAAGCACGCCGCCGTACAAATGCCTGAAGGAATTGATTTTAAAGCAAATGGCAAAAGCCCCGATCAAACAGCAGAATTGAATGAAACCATGGATCAGATACACAAATTCATCAACGCATTACCCAAAGATCAACAAGTTGCCATCCATTTGCGGGAGATTGAAGGAATGACGTACAAAGAGATTGCCGATTTTATGGATACTAATGTCAATCAGGTGAAAACCTATATTTTCAGAGCCCGAAAGCAACTTCAAAAAGCGCTATTAAACGTAGAAAGTTATGGTTTATAAGAATAAAAATATCAACGAATTACTCGAAAAATACTGGGAAGGAGCTACTTCTTTAGAAGAGGAACACATCTTAAAAGACTTCTTCGCCCAAGAAGAAGTACCTCAAGCATTCCGGAAAGTACAGCCACTATTTAGTTACTTCCGTAACCAACAAAATGTGGCCTTTGAAGAACCTTTAGCTGCCCTTGAAAACGAGCAGGACGAACAAGTGGTGATCAGAATGCGACCAAACCCAGGAAGGACTATATGGGCGCAACTACGCCCCATTTTACAAATGGCCGCCGCCGTTGTACTAATCGTCGGGTTTTCATTTGTCATCTGGCAGCAAGAAAACCAGTCCTCTCAAAAGGCAGATTTAATACAACAAGACACGTTTGAAGATCCTGAAAAAGCCCAGGCCACTGTCGAAATGGCCCTGAAATTCGTTTCTCAAAAACTCAATAAAGGCGCCCAAACTGCTACCGGAGGCCTCAAAAAAGTGAATAAACCGTTTGAAATTATTCAATACGAATAAGGTATAGGGCGGTACAGCGGTACAGCGGCACAGCGGTACAGCGGTACAGCGGCAGATTGTGCAAAAATGGAGAAAAAAAGCGAACTTTGAAAAAAAGATAGAGA
>CAZHOV010000005.1:0-74874 GCA_964534315.1 uncultured Saprospiraceae bacterium
CAAAGAAGAAAGTTTGGTGTGTCGAAACACGAATAGTGTTTTGAAACACCCTCAAATGAGTTATTGCTTAGCCTCCTAATTACAATTAAAGGTATATCTAAACTCATTTTTATTACCCAAACTTACAATGTCTGCCGTGGTAGCGAAGCCTTTTTTCACGATCTGGTAACGGACAAAGACGATGTTGACTCCGTCCGGTACATCTTTAAAGAAATTATTCGGGAAGAAAGACAAGGTAAACACATCATTGTCTTGTTCTTTCATTCGTAGCTCTTCCGTTTCGTCAACTACTGCCAGAGACTGCGCCACCTTATATTCAACGCCGTCATCACCTCTTGCTCTCAAGTAAACGTAAAATTCACTTTCATCGATAAGATTATCATTTTCTTCTTGCAAATGGTCATAGCGGATGGTCATGATCTCATCAGCAGTTGAGGCAAGAACAGTTGTGTCCCCTTCACTCACTCCTACAGGAATAGTCATGACTTTAGGAAGTCCGGGAGGGTCGACTTCAATTCCAAGATCTTCAGTTTTAAACTCATCTTCGCAAGTACCGCCGGCACCGCCGTCTTTCGCTTTAGCCAGGAAAGAGAAATCATTATTGTACACCTCTGATTCGGAAACACCATAGAAAACAGTCGGAATCATCGTAAAACTCCAGACATCAGGCCCGAGATCTTCTTCCTTGGTGAGTTCGAGCAGCGGGTTGGAGGATGTCCACTGGCCATTGCCGCCGATAGGCGTGCGGTCATCTGTGGTATTGGGATCCTTGTCATCATCCAGTTCTCCATCCGGGCCGGAGGGCATCCAGGTCCATAGAAATAACGGGCCTTCTTCACCAACCAGTTTTTGACATTCGCATTTTGAAATATCGATATAGATCGTCACTTTATCACTGGGATTGAAGTCGTCGCCGGAAGGCTCCATCCAGGCTTTTTGGCCGTTTGCCACTCCAACGCCAAGTAAGAGGCTAAAGAGCAAAATATATTTATAGAAGTTCATTATCATTTTCTTTATTAGAATTTAAAAATATTATTGAGTAACACGCTGGAAAACATATTCGTAACCGAATTCCGGAGATTCTACAGAGCTGCAATCTTTACTGATTTCAAACCTTAATTCATTATCGACGATTCTCACCGTCCCGATCATTTGAACAGTAGTTTGAGTACCATCGTTTCGGACAAAGGTAATTGCAGTAGGGAATTGGTCATCGTCAAAATACCAGTTTCCTCCGTCTCCCAGTAAATTACTGGTCGTTCCGGCTTCTATCGTATATTTCGTTGTTTCCGAATTAAAATTAATACTCATAGGATCACTCCCGATAATCAACTCCGAAACATCTATGGAGATGTCAAAAACAGGTCGGTTGGTGAAATCTACCTGATTTACCTGGCTAATTTCCCAGCTTCCGTTAATCCCTTCCAGCTTAGAAAAGGGTTCTCCTATTTCGTATTCATCTTCCTGACATCCTGCAAATAGCAGCGTTACAATAAGGGCCAGAAAGACACTTTTGAATGTTAAAATTTTCATATTTAAATAAATTTATAGTTAGTACTTTGAAAACAAAGTTAATTGTTGATAGCTCAATAATTATTAATTGCAGCCCCCCTCTTGATTGGGCGGATAGCTAATATTTCCGGCTAGTTCATTGTCGGGGATTTGGCAGACCATTCCCGGACAATCCCATGGCACTCCGCGGATCAGCAAATTGGGTTGATCGAGTACGGCTTGTCGCTTCAACTCGTGCATTCGATTGCCTTCGCCTATCAGCTCAAACCGTCTTTCCCTGCGAGCAATTTCTTTGATGTCATCAGCGCTACTGGCATTTGGAACTGGGGGCAACCCTGCTCTTACTCTGATATCGGTTAAGTCATCGATAGCTGTTTGAAGGTCTGTGTTAAGTTCCGCCAGACACTCAGCCCGGATCAATGTCAATTCAGTCAAATGAATCAATGGAACCCGAATTCGCGTATCTTCCGGAAATTTGATAAGATTAAACCCGTCATACCAAGCGCCCCGGGCATCATTTTCCTCAGCGCTCTCATTCAGGAAATAAGCATCTGAAAGTAAAAACCGGGTTTGATTATCCGGACGGTAAACCGCTCTTAATTCTGATCCCACGTCAAAATCGAAGCCCGGTTCTGACGTTCCGACAATTGAGAAGACCGCCTCTGTAGAGCCTGTGACATCAAATCGCCGATTGATGCTATCTAACTGAAAACCTCCATTTTCGATAACATCATTGGCCATATCAAAGGCGTTTGGGAAATCGTTCATTTGAAAGTACACCTCAGCCAGCAAGCCTTTGGCAGCCCAGGAAGTAGCATATTCTCCATTTTCTGCCGGAAGTAATGATATAGCTGTTTCAAGGTCAGCTATTATTTGTTCATATACGGCAGCAACAGAAGAACGCGGCACCGGATCCAGCTGTTGCTCCACATGAATGGAAATCCCGTTATGGCTGTTATCAGCCGTAAACCCAAACGGGTGCGCAAACATTCTCACTAATTCAAAATGACCTAGCGCCCTTAAGAAAAATACTTCTCCCTGAATACTATTGCGTTCTTCATTAGTAAAATCAAAATCATCTAGATAGTCAAGGGTGGCATTTGCCCTGCCAATGGTTTTTCCCGCCTGGTGCATCATACTCCGGGTCGTACTGGTGAAGATATCGGTGTTGCGGTTATAATGCTTATTCCAATCTTGATTGTTGATCAACCTGCCCTCGATATTATCTGCCATCAATTCAGACATATTTTGAAACACCCCTCCCATGAAATTACTTTCTGCCAGAGCCCGATAGGCAGCATTCAAGCTTTCCTGCACATCTTCTTTACTCTGTATGAACTCTTCCGGTTCGATGACATCCTCGTTTTTTATTTCCAGGAACGAATCATCACATCCCGCAAGTCCTATCATTAAAATTAATATATATAATAAATTATTTTTCATATCCAATGGTTTATTCAGTTTAAAGGAATCATTAAAAATCGAGTGAAAGACCAAAGAAATATGCTTTCTCCTGAGGTGGCGTCAGGTAAGTAATATTGGTCCCTCCGACATTTCGTTCCTGTGGATTGCCTCTCTCACGAGCAACTTCGGGATCCCAACCGGTATAATCTGTAAAAGTTAACAGGTTGTTGGCGCTGAGATATACTCTCAAGTTTCGGATAATTTTACTTTCTAACGGGAAAGTATATCCGATCGAAATATTTCTCAACCTCACATAAGATGCCGGCTCAAGCCATAACGTGTTATTGTTATTCCAAATGCCGTTCAAGCCATAATTTGCCGGTACCAGGGTTAGCCGGGCATAGGTAGCGTCATCTCCTGGCTGCTGCCAATAATCACCCAAAATATCGGCCCGCATATTCCAGCTTCCTTCATTATCGATCGAAACGACGCCTCGCTGACGCTTGGCCGCATCGTCATAAATTTCTCCTCCAAAACTAAATACAAATAAGAAAGACAGATCGAAATTATTCCAGGTGAAGTCATTGGTAATCCCACCGACCAAAAAGGGCATCCCGTTTCCTGCCACCACCCGGTCAAAAGCTTCGCGGTATTGAGAGATCGGCTCCCCATCTGCTGTGAGATATACCGGATATCCGTTTTCATCCAAACCATCCCACCGGATGATGTAATTGGTATTCAGCGGTTCACCCTGAATGGCCCGGGTATCTCCAAAACCACCAGCCAGCGCGTCAGGCGTTGCCGTACCTACTGCTAACACCTTATTTTGATTATAACCAAGATTCAAATCTGTTTTCCAGCTTAATTGCTTCTTTGTTACCGCAACCAAGTTGTTGGACGTTAAAGAGAACTCTACCCCCTGATTTTGAATTTCAGCTACATTTCTCCAGAAACTGAGGTTCTCAAATCCGCTGGACGCCTGCAATGCAATCTGTAAAAAACCGTCGGTCGTTTTCTGATAATAATAAGCCATCTCTGCGGTTACCCGATCGTTAAATAACCCCATCTCAAATCCGACATCGTAGGTCGTTACCACTTCCCACTGAACATCGGGGTTTTCCTCCTTAATAACATATCGAACATCAGACCCCAGATAGGTTAGGCCACTATCCTCCTCGCCTTCTTGTTTAAAGGCAAAATTGGGAAACTGTTCCTGCCATGGAATATCTGCATTTCCGGTTATCCCCCAACTTGCCTTCAATTTCAATCTATTGACGACAGCAGGATTCCAAAAAGGCTCATTGGAAATCACATAACCAAGCCCGACAGAGGGGAAATTTCCAAATCGCCGGTTTGAACCAAATCGCGAAGAGCCATCCCTCCGGACTGTCAGCTGAAGTAAATACCGGTCTTTAAAAGAATAGTTAACCCTGGAGAAAAAACTCAGGAATTTGGATTCATCAATCGTATATCTTGAATTTCCGGTTTCTATGACGTTTTCACCCTCCGTATCGCTTTTATAGACGTGATCTCCTAAACCGGCATACCCCCAAAACTCACCGTTAAATTCTTTTTCCTGATACTCCGAACCGATCATCACATTCAACTTGTGATCACTGGTAAGAAGTTGCTCAAAATCATAGGAAATGGTTCCGAAAGTAGACCAGTTGTTAGCGATCGTTCTCCATTGCTGAGATTGACCGAATTCATTCTGACGGAAAATGTCATTAGGATCGCCATTGCCCTGAAGCAGCTCTACCCGGTACCAATCCCAGGAAGTATAATCATAATCATTTAAATTCATGTAGTCGTAATTCCCCGTCACATTGATCGTCAAATTCCGGACGGGAGTATAATTCAAGACAATATTATTGATACTTCTCCACTCGATCGTCTTAAAGTCGGTTAGCTCTTGCTTGGCTACCGGGTTGTTGTAAATGTCAAAATATTCGCCTTCTTTGTTTAAGATCGGATAAATAGGAAGCGCTGTAGACTGCGCCAGCCCCAACCCTTCTGACAAGGGATCTACCCGGTCGTTTAACCCTCTTGAAAGGGAGGTAGACACTCCAATCTTAAGGTCTTTGGAAACATTGTAATCCAGATTAACCCTTCCGCTAATCCGTTCATATCTATTGCCTACGTGATAAGTTTCGTTATTGCTGTAGGATAAACCTGCGTATGTACTTAGCTTCTCGCCACCCTGAGTCATCGACAAGTTATATTCTTGCTTAACGCCTGTACGGATCACTTCGTCAAACCAATCGGTATTGATTTGCTCCACTTCTTCGCGGGTATAATTATTGGCAGCATAATTGGAATTGGTCAGCGCACTAGGCAATATCGCCCGGCCCGGATTATTCGGATCCTGATACTCCTCCGGCAAACCATCATTTTCAAAGGCCTCCTGATGGACTTGGAGTAGCTCGTCGGCATCGAGAAAGTCCAGCACATTGGTCGGTCTGGAGACCCCGATCCTCGTATTAAAATTAAACTGAGGTTTCCCTTTTTGTCCCCGCTTGGTGGTGATAAGAACGACCCCATTTGCAGCTCTCGAGCCATAGATGGCAGAAGCCGAAGCATCTTTTAATACCTCAACCGACTCAATATCATTAGGGTTGATGGTAGCTAGCGGATTATTATTTTGGTTTCCTCTGTTTTCACCGAGAAAATAATCCTGTGTGATCGGAATACCGTCAACAACATATAGCGGATCACCTCCTGAGCTGATCGAACTGGTTCCTCTAATTCTCACGATAGAAGCCGAACCTGCCAGTCCGCTCCCCTGAACCACCTGCAATCCTGCGGCCTGCCCCTGGAGTGCTTGCTCCACACTAGGCGTTACAACAGATGTAATCTCCCGACTATTAATTTTCGCAATAGACCCCGTAATTTGACTCTTCTTTTGGGTCCCATATCCAACGACGACCACCTCGTCGATCAATTCATCAACCACCTCGAGATTAAAATTCTCGGTGATGGTCTGGCCATCTGTTAATGTTGCTGTTCGTTTAATTTCTTTGTAACCTGTGTAGCTGACAATCAACATGACTTGTCCTGCTTTAACATTCTCTAACCGATAGTTCCCTTCAAAGTCGGCAACCGTTCCGGTCTGAGTACCTGCTACCTGCACCGTTGCTCCAATAGCCGGCTGATTATTCTCATCAAAAATCTTTCCGGCAATGGTACCCTGAGCTGCTAAAGCCTGTGTTAGAAACAGCACAATCCCTAAGGAGAGTAAACTGTGTAGAGTTTTTTTCATAAGCGTCGTAATGGTTTTAATTGTACAACATAATTTATCCTTATTCAAAGTACTCTATTATGCTTAACACGATCAATATGCTCTGTCTTATCAGTAGAGAAGTAAACGGCATCATGTTTTGCCGCCTATTCCTCAACCCATTGATCATGTATTATCATAACCAAGTACATAGCTAAAGTAATAAAAAATTTCTTTTTTACGTCCCAAAACTACCTTTCGTTAGGACATATGACAAATAACAAACTTTTTATTCCGACATGAGAAATGTCATTGGAAAAGCTAGGAAGTGGAAAGTAGGAAGTGGACAGTAGAAAGTGAAAAGTGGAATATCGTTAAGTCCGTGCCATGAGCTTGAAAAACAACATTATCACCCCATTCCAATGGTTGGAGAGCTAGTGACTCCCAAAAACAACAGATCAAAGTCGTGCAGACCACTTCAACCCTTTCTCCACAGAGCTAAGACGTTCCTTACCGAAAATTTAGCCTAAAACTGAGCATCACATACCTGCTCAGCGTGTTCCAATCGACTCTCGTCAGGTTGTTATTAACACTGAATTGCCGAAACCCGGCATACTGGTTCAATAAGTCAAAACCATAAAGGGAAATCTCGGCCTTCTCCGCTTTTAGAAAAGAATATCCGATACGGGCGGTTAATAATGGTACGCTGATAGCGTCGTCAAAATTTTGAGCATTATAATTGGTAATATCCGCCTTGGTTTCGAAATACCATTTACTGGTGGGGATATACCGGATATTAGCATAGTAGTTTGTATTCAAAAACTAATCATCCTGCACATTAACCGGAGTTGTGAGCTGCACCAGGTCCTTGCCTACCGATTGAGCAACGCTTATTTTATCTGCGATATAAGTCCCTCCCAGGTTTACAAATAAAGAGGTAAAGGAAAACTGATCGAACAACGACCACCTTGCCCTGAGATCGTGGCGGTACTCCGGTTTCAAATCGAATGTTCCTTGATAAACAGCAATTTGATTGAATGCATTTTGGATGGGAAACAATTGATTCGCATTAGGCATATTGACGGAAGAGCGATAACTAACTTCTATCTCCCGCCCGCTGCGGTATTTACTCCAAAAGTCAAATTGAGGTAGAAAATAAAAATACCCCGGATCATCTGAAAGATCTCCCTCCAGTTCCTTTTCAAACCGATTGAAACGAGATTCCAATGCAAAGCGCAAGCGGAGTTGATTGCCCAGCAACTGCATAGATAACATTGGCTGAATAAACGACTCTGTGGTAGTAAATACGGGGATCCGGAAAGGTTCTTTTTCACCCATATCATTGATCGTTCCCTCCTCTCTAGCCAGGATTCGTCCGAAATAGCCTTTTTTGTGTTCTTCATTCAATAATAAATTAAGGGTTTTTCGCCTCACTCCATCATCAACCCCAGTATAGACTGCTTCTTCGGATTTGGCGTCATATACCTGTACTTTATCCAGCGCTTTTGCCGGCAGATTTTTGGTCGCTACCTTTGGGTCCTTACCAAAAAACTCCTTTCCTTCCACCAGTACCTGCACCACGTTTTCGCCCTGAGCTTTTATATTACCGGCTTCATCTACTTCCACTCCGGGTAATTTTTCTGACAACTCTTCTACTGCTGCGCCTGGTCGGGTTTTGAAGGATTGGGCATTAAACTCCAGGGTGTCAGATTTAAACTTGATGGGAACCATTTCCGCTTCAACGATAACTTCCTCTATCTGTTTGGCGAGCAAGATCTTTGTCCCTAAATCAGTTCCCCTTTCAACGGGAATAGCGATCTTTTCAAACGTTGTTTTCATACCTACATAAGAATACTGCAAAAGATAACTGCTCTCCTTGATTCCGGTAATTATGTAGGAACCTTCAGCATCCGTTACGCCAAAGAATTGAAGGGTAGAATCCTCCGGATTGAGTAAGGCGACAGTTGCAAAGCCCAGTGGCTCGTTGTTTTCATTGACGACCTCACCCTCAATAGTATGTTGGCTGATTCCAAAATAGGGGATCAACAAACAAAGGCCCATAACGATCGTTTTGAATCGAGCTATGTGTTTTCGAAAGCAGTTCCGGTTGGTATGAATCACTCTATTTACCTTTTTTTGATCCGGCACTCTTACTTTTTTTGCGCTCCGCTTCTTTTTCTTTTATAAATTCCATTGTTTTTCGTTCGACTACCTCCTGAAAGTTTACCGAATTCATTTTCTGTCCTTTGTCCGGTGGATTTACTTCTATTGCCTCAGAAGGATTCAAATTAATTTCAGTTGCCATGATCACAATCTCCTCATTTCTCTCAATGGCCAGGATTAGCCCGGGTAGCCCGAAATAGTGTTGCGGCCCCATCGCCACCGGAATGCGGGGGGTAAACCAAGCCTTAATGGTTTCCTCGCCTTCTTGTAACTCAGCTCCCATACATACGTAGTCCAATACCTTTTTCTGTCCCGAAAGGAGCTTCCAGGCTGGTTAGTTGGTGGAAGATGAAATAAGAAAATTCCGGGTCATAAATGCTACTTGCTCTACCTTTAGTTCTTTATCGAAGTCAAAAAAGATAGCCTGAGAAACCGGCTGAGGAGGTCTGTAATAATCCGCTTTGGAAATCGCCTTTTGTAAATTTTCCGATAAGGGCTCTTTCTTGGAGAGGTCCTCTTCGTAGATGGATTGATCTTCTACAAAAGAAAGTATCTGAAAAGCCTTCCCCTGCCTGGGTAAATTGGCGATGTAATCAGTCCACGATGGACTATCATAGGCGCCTTCCAGGTTATAACTAACCATTTGTTCGTATAACACCTGCCCGCTTTGGGGTTCCTGAGCGGAGAGGAGAGAGGGAATCAGGAAAAGAAATGCCAGGAAAAGAACCAAGTGATTTTTCATGTAAATAGATTAAGTTAAAGATTCATCGAATATAAAAAAAATTGAACTTTCTTTTCTTTTTACAAAATCCGCCTGGCCATTGGACACAACAGCCAGGCGGATTCAAACCTCTCCGTAATTGTCTGAATCTAGATTTACGGGATTTATAGCTTTTCAGGATTCCCCTTTGCACCATTGAATCGTTGTACCTTTTTACCTTTGTACCCCCTTTTATATCATTCAATCCTTCTCCTAGTGGTCAGACGAACGGTAGTTGTACCAACCACTTCCCTTCCCGCTGCACCATTGCACCCCTTTGTACCTTTTGCCCCCTTTTGCACCGTTGTACCTTTGTACCTTTGCCCCTTTTACATCATTGCACCGCTATATCCTCCCTATCATTATCTCCTTACGGCGTTTCGGCGTTATCTCGTTAAGTCGTTATTAAAACATACTAACCTGCCCAACCCTACGTTACTTTTCTACATCTATGCATTATAGAAGCACACGATCTCAAATTTTTTCATCCAAAAATCTCAACACGTATGCGCCTGTTCCATCTTGCTATCTCTTTTTTTCTAGTATTGACACTTGCCTTCCAAAGCTTCACCAACGAAACTGAAACCAAGACAACGAATACAGAAAACTCCGAAAAAGATGCTTCCGCTCTACTGATCAATGAAATCATCCCCGCTTTTGAGGACATGAGCGTAAAAGCTCAAACAGTTACCGTAAAGGGGACTAAAGCACAAACGCTCGAGCTACCCAGTGGTTCTTCCATCGAAGTCCCCGAAAGTGCGTTTGTCGATGCCGACGGCAATCCTGTTGAAGGAAATGTCGATATCGAATTCACGGAATTCCATAATGCTGCCGAGATCCTGACCGGCGGTATTCCGATGGAGGTGATTGACCCTAACGGAGAAAAGGCGTTCATGAAAACAGCAGGTATGTACGAAATCAACGGCTATCAAAATGGGAAGCCCGTATTTGTAGCGGAAGGAAAAGCACTCACCGTCAACCTGCTTTCGGAAGTGGACGGTGACTATGACTTCTGGGTGTTCGACCGTCAAAAAGGCAACTGGGATAACCTGGGTACCAATACGGCAACACCCAATGAAGCCGGCCAAAATGCAATAGCGGCTGCCAATGAATTGCGGCGCAAAATCGGCCCTGCTCCAACACCTCCTGCCGCTTTCAATAAAAATACGCCACCGATCGACATCCAGGTTAATCTTCAAAAATTCCCGGAGTTAAAGGGCAAACAGGGAATCGTCTGGCAATATGCCGGAAAGGATAAAACCCAGGATCCCGCCAATAACCCAGCGATCTTTGAAACCAATTGGGATGACATCGAATTGACAGCGAACGATAATGAAGACACCTATACGCTAACCCTTTCCAATGGGCGTGAACAATTGACCTTACCTGTAGCCCCAACCTTGCAAGGTAAAGATCTGGAACAAGCTAAAGCTGATTACCAAAAGCAACTGGCTGCATACCGTAAAAAAATGGCTAAAGCGGAAGCTCAAGCCGACTTTGCCAACCAACAACGGGCCTTTGTCAGGAGCTTCCAGGTGAGCGGATTTGGTATCTATAACTATGATATCCTTACCAAGCGCCCGGCAGCAATCCCTGTAATGGCCAACTTCGAATTCGGCCAGGAGCTACCCGAAAAAATCTTGAAAAAAATGAGTGTGTTCTTGATTGCTGAAGGCGGACGAATGGTTGTCAAATATCCTCGCTACGATTGGGAAAAATTCCGAATCGAACCCAACTCTGATGCTTATTTGGTAGCGGTACTCCCTGGTAACAAATTGGCTACGCTGTCCAATGAAGCGCTTCAACAGCAAATGCCTGAAATAAAAGAAGCAAGAAATAAGCGATACACATTCAAACTAACCGTTCAAGAAGAACCGGTCCGTTCTGTTGAGGAAGTTCAAGAACAGCTGGTAGCCCTTTAGCATTTTTTCACCGCAGAGATCCAGAGAGCATACTAAAACGCTGGATCTCTGTGGTGTCTTGTTACTATTCCAAACCTCTTTATAATCTTATTCTTCATGCGAATCCCTGCGCTGTTTTTATTCCTGGGGTTTACGCTCTCTTTATCTGCCCAGGTCACTTACCTCTACCCCGTAAAGGTTGATCATAAATGGGGATATATTGATAAGTACGGACGCACCATCATCGAACCTCAATATGATGCTATTGGCGATCGCGACCTCAATTGGTTTGGCAGAAATGATCCCTCTCCTTATCGCCTGGTAGAAGTGAACGGCAAATTGGGGCTACTCAACCAGCACCGCGAGGAAGTCCTCCCTCCTCAATATGGTCCTATCCGCCCCCTTAGCGATCAACTGTTCGTTATACAAGCTGACACTGCTTTAACTATCGTCAACCGCTCCGGCCAACAAAGTGTAGAGGAACATTTCGAATCGATACAATTGCTGGATACCGTTACCGGACAGTTTTGTAAGCTGAAAAAGAAAGGGCTCTGGGGCGTTTATAATCTGAAGAAAGGGACCGTTATTCCACACCTCTATTTGGATATCCAATGGCAGTTCGTTAATCATCAATCCTTTTTTAAAGTAAAAACAGGGGAGAGCCCCTGGGGAATGGTTGATGAAAACCATGAAAGCATCTTACCCCTCAAATATTTAGATATTAAAGCCATCAGTCCTGACTATTTTGCCACCACTGATGATTTTTATTCCTGGACAATAAGAGATCGAAAGAACCAACAGATCATTCCCGGAAGGTGGACGGATTTCGAGCAGCTCAATCCGCATTTTATCCGTCTGACTAACGATTTAGGGCAACGTGTCTTGTTCAGTTGCCTGCAAAAAGATACGGTCAGTTTTAGCTCTGATTACACGAATTTTGCCCCTTTTAATGATCGCTGGATAATCTGTAGCAGAAGGACCAGCCAGGGGTTGCTCGATTCCGCAGGTAATGAAGTAATCCCCCCTTCCTACCTTCGCATTCAACCTCTAAATGACTCCATTGTTGGTGTCATGCAGGTGGGCTGGGGGCTCCATAAAATTGGCCAGGGGTTGGTCTTGCCCTGCCAGTATGATTCTATCGGCAGGTTTGAAGGAAGATTTTGTAAAGTCAAAAAAAATGGATTATATGGCGTGCTTGATACCCAGATGCGTGAAATGATCCCTCCCGCTTTTGACCGCCTTTTACTCGTTGATACCCTTGTTAAAGCCTATAATGGCGACTCGTTGAATATTTTCTCCGTCTCTCAAACTGGTGAGGTTGCCCTGATGAAAGAAGTAGCCAACGTGCGTACGTTGAGAGTAGGCTTCCAACAAAAAAACTACCAGGAAGCCACTCCTTTAACCAAACGAGGCGGCAGGGTCTTTGGCATCCTGGACGACGAGCCTTCCCCCTTTACCCATCAAAAAGATACACTCTGGAATTGGGATTACGTACCGGAGATTGAACGATGGGGCTTGAACGGACCATCCAAACATCTACCTCCCACCTTCCTGAATGCGCTATTCCTGGAGCGAGCAAAAAGAAGCCTCGTCTTTACCGATCAGGAATTCACCCCTGTGCCTCAATCAGCACTATCGCTATTCCGCGTAGATACGTTTTATCATTTTGCCCTATTCAGCCACCATACCGGCGAATTTCTCACACCTTTTAATATGATCGGCCTTCGGGGCAAAGACTTTAATAATAATTTCCCCTATGCAGTATTTATTGATGCCCGCGGAAAGATGGGGCTGATCAGTGAAGCGGGGGAACAACCAACTCAGCCTGACGGTCAGCCACTTCGATTTACTTATATTGGAGACTTTCACAATGGAAGAGCCCGTTTTTGCAAAGGAGGAGAATTAGCGATCGTTGAAAAATTTAAAGAGAAAAAAAGGAGTATTGGAGAGGTACGAAATTTTGTCCTCCAATTCGGGATGACCGCAGTCAACAACTTTGGACGACAGAGCGATAAGGAATTATTCATTAAAGCCCAAAAAGACGAAAGGCTGGAATGGGGATACATTGACCATCACGGCAATATCGTTATCGAACCTCAATTTAGCCATGCGGAAGATTTTGAAGAAGGGCAAGCCGTTAATCAAAAAGGGACATTATGGGGTGTTATCGATACTTCAGGAGCAGTTGTCATGCCTTTCAAATACCTTAGTATCCTTTCCTTTTTCGAGCATTGGCGGGTAGGTAAAAAATCGCCCA
The DNA here is from genome assembly GCA_964534315.1 of uncultured Saprospiraceae bacterium. GTDB lineage: Bacteria > Bacteroidota > Bacteroidia > Chitinophagales > Saprospiraceae > CAZHOV01. The sequence goes on from CAZHOV010000005.1 coordinate 13,215, forward strand.
CCCGGCTCCTCTTTAACCCCAATGGATACGAACGGATCATCGCCCTTTATCAGCAGCAAGGTAGTTTCGTAGAAGGCCGGTGCCGGGTGATGATGGATAGCCTATGGGGCTATATCGATGAAGAAGGGAAAGAGGTGATTCCCTGCCAATATAAAGAAGCGCGCAATTTTTCAGAAGGGCTGGCAGCTGTCCGTAAGGATGACCAGTGGTTTTTTATCGATCCGTCTGGAGCAGTCACGATCGACCTAAATGCCACCTTTGGCCCCACAACCTCAGTGGGCGATTTTAGCGACGGGCTTGCCTGGTATAAATCGGGTAGCTATTATGGATTCATCAATAAAAAAGGCAAGCAAACCATCGCTACCGACTTTACCAAGGTATTTGGATTCAAGCATGGCATTGCCCGGGCCGTTTACAATGGAAAAACCGGATTGATCGACACCACCGGCAACTGGATCCTGAAACCTCAACGGTTCGAATATATCCGAGATTTTAATCAATGGGGGGTAGCCGAGGCCCGGGAGAAATTTAAAGGAAAGCGCTGTCTGATCAATTCTAAAGGGAAGGTCCTGACCGATTTGAAATATGACCACATTGGCCCCTTTGAAGAAGGATTTGCCCAGATAAGCGATGGAAAACTATTTGGACTGATCAATCGACAGGGTGAAGAGGTGCTTCCCATCCAATACGAAGCTATCGGTCCCGTTTCGGAAGGAATAGTCAATGTCCGTCTTCCCCGACGGACTACCTGGTTTTTTGTAGACACCTTGGGAAAGAAAGCTTTTGAAGGCAACTTTGAATGGGTAGAGCCCTTTCAGTTTGGCTACGCCATGGTGCAGGTCCACCACCTCGATCCCAACAGTCGATTTGTGCTCAATCGTAAAGGGAAACCGCTCTATTTCAAAAAAGACCACCGGTTTGAATTTTATGAAAACGGCATCTTCGGCCTTTCTGATCCAGAAGGGGTCTGGATCAATAAAAAACAATTGAATTATTATTATGCCGATGCGCGCGGGAATATGCTTTTTGATCGTTATTTTGAAAAAATTGAGCCTTTTAAAGGAGATGTAGCATTGGTGAGAAATAATTACCGGTGGGGAATGCTCAATCGAAATGGCTTATTCGTTATGCCATCTAAATACCCTTTTGTAACTATGCGGGAAAACGGAGAAACCATTGTCAATCTGCCTGTCAAATTGGGAGTGATGGACAAAGAGGGAAAAACCGTTTTGCCCCTGGCCTTCGATCGCATCCAACTTATGCAGGGCAATATTTACCGGGTCGAACTAGGCGAAAAAATTGGTTATGCCAATAGCGACGGGGAGTGGATCTGGGAAATGCGCAATTAGGAGCGCCAGGTAAGGTTGATCCCGCCATAATAATTCCTCGGATTACCGGGATAATAATACCTTGGAGCATTACCCCCAAAGCTCGAAGCATTGATCAAAATCATAGAGGCATATTTTTCATTGAACAGGTTTTGTATGCCTGCAAAAAGGTTCAATCGTAACTTTTTTGAAATATTTTTTTCATAACCTAACTTGATATTCATAAGATGGTAGCTGTCCGTAAATAGGCTATTATCATCACGGATAGGAAAGGCATCCACCCATTGAAAGTTCAGCGTGCCGTAGAATCCGAACTTATTCGTATAGTCTATCCCCACGTTTAGATGATGTGGCGGGGTTCCAGTCAATTGATTACCAGAATAATCACCATCCGCATCCTGAAAATCAACAAACTCATAATCATTAAAAGAATAACTCAGGTAGGTCTTTAATTGTGGAGTTCCCTTTAGCCAATCATATTCCAGAAATATTTCTATTCCCCGATGCCTGGTCTGGCCGGCATTGATACCAATAAATTGATCCTCCGCCGCTCTCCGGGTAATTAATAAATCCCTCACCATCATTTGGTAAAATGACACTTCAAATAATACGCTTTCGAATAATTGACCCCGGGCACCTAATTCAATATTCCAAACGGTTTCAGGCTGGATATCGGGATTGATCGTCCCATCGGGGTTTAGGGTTTCCATGACTGTAGGAGGAGAAAAACCATGACTAACGGAAGTAAAAACCGAAACAGATTGAGAAAAGCTGTAGCTAAGGCCAAGCCTCGGAGATAAGGTGGTGTTGAACGTATAATTGCCGGAAAAGTCAATGCTATCTTGGGTAAACAGATCCGTATAATCGTAAGACGTATTGTTCAAATTTAGCCCAGTTAGTAGGGTAAGTTGGTTATTGACCGCCCAATTACTTTGGGCAAAAAGGTTGTAATATCGCCGGTTTTCTTCATTATTGGTTAACAACCTCCCTGGAACGCCTCCATTGGTCTCAAAGGTTTGCCAGGCATAATCCTCATTCACCCATTCGATCCCAAGTGCTAATAAAGGAAAATCCAGTTGTTGCTGATCCGTTGCAACCAGATTGAAGGTACTGCGAAATCCGGTCATCAGGGTCTCTTCATCCAGGATATTGAAAGGCCTTGATTCGTAGGCATTTCTGAAAGAAGTAAAAAGGGTGGTTTTATTCTGGATCTCAAATTGATCGATCGAGGCAAGCCGAAATTGATGCGAAGCTCCTACCATGATCTTTTGATAATCTTCAAATCCCTCTACCGATTGCCAATTAGGAGCGGCCCGCTCCGGAGTTTCAATATAGTCTTCCCGATTTAAAGAACTTGGAATAAAGGCTTTGACGTCTACCAAATTAGTAAAAAAAGAAGCCTGAGCCGACTCACCCAATTGGAACTTCCCCAAAATCATTCCTCCTTTGCGCTCATACTTACTATTATCTCTGAACCCATCTGATTGGGTGTAATTCATATTTGCTGACAGTCCCACGGTACCTGGTTCATTTTGGTAACGATATATATCCCGGGCACCCTGTTTAATACAGGGGTGATGATCACTTCATCATCCCGTTGCAGCATGGTGGCGTTTATTTTCAGATGAGGAACAGGTAGATCGATAATCAGAGGTGAGCTTACTACGGTTAATTCGTCCAGAGACTCTCCCGGCACCAAGAATATTTTCAGCGTGGTATCCTGAGCAAATTCCCCTTTTTCCGGTTCGTACCCGAGGTAAGTAAAGCGGAGTGTAGCCGGGGTGTTTCTAGCTTGCAGTTCAAAAAATCCGGTTGAATCCGTATAAACGCCCGGGTTTAACTCTTTCCCTTTGAAGGTACCATCCCACCCTCCGTCAATGGTATTTGGCTTCACATCCCTGCCTTCAAAAACTTTTTCACCCCACCTGTTATATATCTGAAATGATCGAATAGTAAATACATCAACTCCACCATAAATAATAAAATAATCATTAGCTCCGTCTGCATTTGGTGAAAATATATTCGGTACGTAAATCGTAGAGTCCGCCCGCGCTCCGCAATCATCCGGATCGGCTAAACGGACTTCGCGCCGCACCAAACTGTCACATCCGTTGCTTGCTGCATATACCTCATCATAAATTCCTACCTCATTTGGATCACAAGTCGTTTCCCAAATTAAAAACGTTGGACTTTCTAGTAATTCAACCTCTAGTATTATTAGAGAATCACAGCCAGATTCATTTTGCAACACCTCCTGTATTGGGGTTTACTTCCCAAACCAAATTGCCTCCTACTACATACATATCTCCATTTGGACAAATGGCAATATCTCCGGTACCGACGGAATTCCCAGTTCCTATTTCAAAAAAGGGACCCACCAGTGTAGAGGTACAGCTATTACCGCTAATGGTAAGGATTTCCAAACCATTGCTACCGTTGTAATAGTATTGTTGCGCCTGTAGATCAGAAAGAGAAATCAAAGAAATAAGGATAACATACTTAAGTATACAAGATTTAACTAATTGATCATGAATGCAGCTTTTCATGGTAAGTGGGTATTGGATAATAAAAGTATAACCGAAACAACCGATTCCCCTTCTGGTTGCCCTTAATTTCCACTTTTGTCATAAAATGGTCATACTTCAAACCGCTCCATGTTTAGCCCGGATAAAAATCTAGGATAGTTTGCAAGGTCGTTTTTTCGAAATTCGGAATAAACTGTAATACATTTGGAAACTGTTGAAACTCTTCTTTTTTGTGGGGTTAAAAGTATTTATTTTTAACTTTTTTATAAAAATACAACCATGAGTGATTCCAGAAGAGCTGCATTTAGTAAAATCCGAATGGATCGGGTAATTGAGTTTCAGGCGAAGATCATCTATTTCTTATCCTCCATCTTACTGGCGCTTTTTTTGACCGTCCAACTGGGAAGTAGCGATTTTTCGGAGACGCAGAACTACGTCATGTTCCTGTTATTCTTCTCCATTGGCTTATGGGTCACCGAGGCCATTCCTCCATTTGCTGTGGGTATTATGATCATAGGATTTCTAGTATTCTTTCTGGGGAGTGATTACTTTAATGCGCAGCCGGAGAGTGTAAAAAAATATGTCAATACCTGGTCTGATAGTGTGATGTGGTTGCTATTGGGCGGTTTTTTCCTGGCAGAAGGGTTAAAAAAAGTTGGTCTTGATAGTGACCTTTTCGTTTACACCCTAACGCGATTTGGTTCGGAGCCAACCCGTTTGCTTCTTGGGTTAATGTTGGCAACAGGTATTATTTCTATGATCATGTCCAATACGGCCACGACCGCTATGATGTTGGCCACGATTGCACCGTTGATCAAAAAGCTGGGTAAAAGCAGTAATTACAGTAAGGCGTTATTGCTTGGGATAGCTTCCGCAGCCGCTATTGGCGGGATGGGAACGATAATTGGTTCTCCACCTAATGCCATAGCTGTCGGTTCTCTTGAAAATCTGGGAATAAAAATAAGCTTTACGGGGTGGATGATGTATGGGGTTCCTATGGCGCTGATCATTCTTTTGGGATTTTGGTATGTGCTTACCCGAAAATATCCGCCAGAGTTAAAAGAGGTTGATCTAAGTTTTGTTATGGATCGCGAGGAAGAGACCTCTAAATCGGAAAGTGCTCAGGGAGAGACTAAGCTAAAGAAGCGAATTGTAATCATCGTAATGAGTTTGACCGCACTGCTGTGGTTAACGAATCAATGGCATGGCATCCCTGTGGCAGCGGTTTCTGGTATCCCCATTATTTTATTGACGATGGTGGGTATTATTACTTCTGATGATGTCCGCGCACTGCCTTGGGATACCCTTATGTTGGTGGCCGGCGGGTTATCTTTAGGTTTGGCTATTAAAGAAACGGGCCTAGCTGAATATTTCATCTCCAAGCTTACTAATTTCAATCTAAACTTTTATGTATTGGTTGTCATTTTCGGATTTATTACAGTCGTTTTTTCCAATGTGATGAGCAATACTGCTACGGCCACTATTTTGATCCCGCTGGCCAGCATCCTGGAGCCAGCCAATCAAATTGTATTACCTATAATTATAGGCCTATGTGCCTCCTGCGCCCTCTTTTTGCCGGTTTCTACGCCTCCTAATGCCATCGCTTTCAGTACCGGATATATTGATCAATCGGACTTTAGACTTGGCGGCATTGTTGTCGGGATTATCGGGCCGATCATTATTACGTTGTTTGTTCTTGTAGTTACTGCTTTCGTATAAAAAAAGCCCCATCCACAAGGTGGATGAGGCTTCAACTATAGTCGATCTTCAAATCATTCTATAATTAACATCTTCTTTGTTGCGGTATTAGTAGGCGTTTCCAGCTGGTAATAGAGCATTCCGTTACCCGGAAGATCACTCTTATTAATGCTGATTGCGTTATATCCTTTAGCGTAATCTCCTTCAATAACCCGAAGCAATTCCCCTCCAACGTTGTAAATCTTCAGTGTTGCTTTCGTTGCTTCCGGAAGATAGAATCCGATAAGGGTTTCATTTCTGAATGGGTTAGGCTGATTCTGGTAAAGTTCAAATCCATTACCAACTGTAACGCTTTCACGCTCCCCATCAAATCGAAGAGCTACGCCCATAATCTCTAAGTCTGTATTATAAGCTTCTGCTTTTGTATATTCAGAAGAAACTTTTAGAGCTTCACTTAGCTTGGCGTCTTCTTTAACATTGAAGGTAAAGACAAACAATTCTTCACCATCACTTAGATCTACCCCATTGGCATTCCAGCTTGTTGTAATGATACCTTCATCAATCTTGGCCAAACCAAAATTATTGACACTCAACCCGGTAAGTCCGGAAGCTTCTACATCAACAAATTCTAGTACCTCCTTATCAAAATTCAAGGTAAATTGATAACCTAAGACATTGTTGAAGTCACTAGCGTTGAAGGCCACTTTTACCTGATTGTTCGCTCTTAGAGAACGATCAGTAATGGCAAAAGTAAGCTCTTCGTCGATGTTTCTGTTAGCCGTTTGATTATCCGTCAAATTATTTGGCACCGCGCTACCGTCGATATCACCGATCTTAACCCCTATGAAATCATTGTCCAATACATCCTGGCTTAAATTATTAATATTTATAACCTCAGGATATGGTGGTACGAATGGGTTAGTAGGATCTGGGAAGACATAACTTTGATCTACGAACCTCCAGGACTTATTATTCGGGAATTCGTTTATGATATAAAGGATCAGCTGTCTTAATTGAACGATATCGAACGTAGTAATTAACGCATCATTACTTGCATCGGCAGCAATCAGTTGATAAGGTGAATCCAATGGATCAACGCCAAGAATATGTTGACTGATCAGTACCAGGTCAAAAGTAGTTACCCCATTGATCGGATTGATATTCTTTTCCGGTTCGATGGTATAGTTATCGAATAGTTCCAAATCAAAGTTGAAAGCTCCATCGCCTACTGTCGTTTGAGAAGCGACAGGGGACGTGGATGCATCGCTAACCTGAACAAGTGCATTTCCAATACCTTCGAAGTCTTCCGTTTCGAGCATACCGGCAACTGTAGCGGTTGGAGCTTGAGGATCGCATACACCAGTCGGGTCTTGTACTTCTACAAACGTAGTGCAACGATCCTGGTTACCGGCTTCATCCGTTGCCCACAATTCGATCTGGAAAATACTATCTGATTGCAATAAACCACAATCTACTGTAAACAGCGTATCATTAACATCAGAAGAGAAGGAGAACAATAAATCTTCAAAAGCAGTACAGTTATCAAAACTGAATCCCTGGTCTTCGAAGAACAATGGTTCAAGAGTTATTTCTCCGCTATTTGGCATCACTACAGTAGTGATGGAGTTAATACAAATAGGTGTTGGCAGCTTACAATCCTGAATAGTGAACAGATATTCACAAGTAGTGATGTTTCCGCAACCATCTTCAACTTTCCAGGTAATAAGGTGTGTACCGATCGGGTACTCACCACTCGCTTCATTTTCCTCATTATTCGGGAACGCTGCCGGGTTAAAATCAGAATCGAAATCTACCGTGCCGTTGTTGAATGCATCAATCTTGTAGAAGTAGTTGAGATCTTCATCGTCCGTACAATCGTCAGTTGCTTCTAAAACCAGATCAGCCGGGAATGGATCGCAATCTGCATCGAAACCGCAAATGGTTACGTCTTCACAAGTAGAGGTGATAATTGGAGCTTCAGATTCTAACACATTGATTTCCTGCAAATAGGTCCAGGTAGCATATCCTAACGGGAATGAAGGATCAGGCTGACACCAATCGACCACTTGCCATGTTCTGAGAACTTTAAAGCAACCAGGATCCTGGATAGAGAGCGTAATATCGCTGAAGGTTACGCCTATCAGATCACATACATCTTCGATAATTACCGGCTCAGAATCCAACTCTTCAGGAGTTAATCCTGCTCCGCAAGTAGTTAAGTCTATATCGCAAGGCCAGATGACCCCGTCGTTTGGATTCGGGTTGTTGCAGGTTTGATCGGTGATAAAGAATGGAGAGCTGTTCTCCACGGTTATGATCTGAACACAAGAAACGGTATTGTCGGAAGCATCTGTTGCCGTAAATACTCTCGTAAACTGTCCTTCTCCGCAATTGTCGGTATCACCGCTTTGGTTAACCACAACCTCTGTAACTTCACAATTGTCAGAAACACCAGGATAGAAACCTATTTGCTCACCATTAAAGAATAATGGAGGCCCTGAATTTGGATCCTGACTAGCTTCCTCTACGACATCGGGATCGAATTCCCAACAATCAAAGGTTTTATTTGGAGGACAAACCAGCGTTGGAGGTAATTTATCCTGTACCGTTACTTCTACCATACATTCGTTAAATCGACCAGTCGGGTCATTTTCATTGAATGTACCTACAATATCATAAACCCGAAGTCTCACCATAATGGTATTTCCGACATCTTCACAATCAAAAGAAACACACTCTGTGAAGGGCACGTTGTTTGGATCATCCATCCGCTTAACTCTGTACGCAAGAATTTCACAATTATCGTAACTACCATCATCAAAAGTTGGCCAGCAGATTTCCGCAGTTCCGTCCGATGTCAAGGAGACAACCGTTTCTTCGTCACAAATTGCAACTGGAGCGTCATCATCAACAACCTCCAACGCTACATCACATGTAGAAGTATTGCCGCATGGGTCTGTAGCAATGTAAGTGATGGTGTGTACACCTTTTGGAATGTTTGTTAACAGGCCACCATTGGCATCGATATCTCCAAAAGCAGAAGTCACCGTTACCGTAACATTACTTGCATCGGCACAATTATCGGTCACTCCGATGGATGGGATCAGTACATTGGCCTCACAACTGTTACTGTTCGTACCAAATTGTAATCCATCAGTAGGGCAGGCTAAAGTTGGACCTGTCTGATCGCTAACTTTTATAATCTGTACTTCTTCAACTATTTCTCCTGTACACCAATCCGTAAGGAACCAGGTACGTAAGTATTTAGTACTTCCTTCACAAATCTCAATGGTTTGATCCTGGAAGGTAATGTTGAATCCGCAAAGGTCATTATTCATGATTTCCACTCCATTGATTGTTGGGAAACCTGTATTGGAAGGATCAAGATCAGGGTTTTCGCAACTCAATGAAGGCAGATCGATATCATCCAGGCTTAGTGGGATTGATATCTGGTCAATAGTAGGACGCTCCACAGTTATGGTCTGCGTACAGGTAGAGCTATTTCCGCTCTCGTCAGTACCCGTCCATACCCGGTTGATGATCTTAATGAAGTCATCATCGCAATCACCTTCGATTTCTTCATCATCAAACGTCAGTGTAACATCTCCACAAGCATCAAAAGTCTGAGGATCACCCAATTCACCGGCTGTAATTTCCAGGCTTGCACCAAGGAACGTACCGGTTTGAATACCTGTATTTACGCCATCAAAGACTCTTAATGTCCAAGTACCATTTGCATTGTTCCCATTAAATACTGAAAGGGAACTGATCGGCTGATAGGTACCTGTCATACCTGGAACACAGAGGTTTTCAAAAGCATCTGCAGAGTTGGCAGCTTCATCGTCAAAGGTTGTATCGTAATCGTCAGCAGAGCAGCCGAAGGTCTGCAGTCCCGCCTGGAAAGTATCAAAACATCTGTCATCATCGGTACCTGGCCGCTCAAATAGCTGAACAATCGTTCCGTCAGGAGACTGAAGTTCAGCACTTACATCACCTACCCAGGTATGTTGAATCTGAAGACTAATATTTACATCAGTCACTACTGATCCCGCACCGCTGACATTGATCGGAATTTCCAATCCGTCAGTTCCGTTCGGACAACCGTCCAATAATGGGGTAGCTGCACCATCGTAGAAGAAGGTATCTGTAGTAGCAAAGCCGACTACGTTGGCAGGATCTGTAGAATCAACACAAGAAACAGTCACGTCTGAGCAAGATACTACCGGTGGAATATTATCTTCTACCAGCAGGATAGTCTCACAGAAATTACCCGTTTCAGGATCGGTCACCACAACCGTTAATACTTGTCCGATCTGATCACCTCCTACGATATCGCCAAGCGAATTTCCATTTTCATCAAATATTTCTATAATGTAGTCATCGTAACAACCATAGGGGCCGCCCTCTAAGACTAAATCAGCACCTACCGTTTCCATACAATTTTCTCCTTCCAAAGCTACCGTCACTGTATCATTACAAAAAAGAGAAGCAATAGGATTCGGGAATTCATTAACGATGACATCGAAGAAACACTGAGAGGTATTTCCTGCTAAGTCGGTTATTTCGTAACCTATTGTCGTCGATCCTATTTCAAACGTACTTCCGCTAGGAGGACCTTGAATTTGAGTGGGCTGTAAATTGATCAGGAATGGTCCGGAGAAGTTACTGATCGTCGTCGTTCCGGCACCAAAAATACCGTCTACCGAACGCTGAGAGAAACAGAACTCATCTCCCGCATTCACGGTAATACTTACCGTACCGCTCTGATTCAATCCACCGGCAGTAGTCGTCAATTGGGTAAAGGTTCCGTTGATGGTATAACCAAATGGATCAAAAAACGCAGAAGCATTAGCAGAAGAATAGGACCAATCGAAGGTAAGTGTTCCGGTAGCCGCAACATTGATGCAAAGATTGGTTTCCGCATTTGCGGTGCCATCATTAGCACCTACCAGCGTTACGGATCCCGGAGCACCCGCAACATCAATGGAGCCGTCTCCATCTACAGAAGTAAACCAATTGGAAGGATCATAAGCACCTTCAAAGCCTGAGCTAAAGAATGTACCTACTAACGGGCAGTTATCTGTTGCTGTTACCGTCCAGTTAACGATCGCATCGCAAGCACCAGGATCAAGACTTACAACTATATCATTAGGACAATTTAATGTCGGAGGTATATTATCTTCTACGGTCACGGTCGTTACGCAGGTGGATGTATTGCCACAATCATCCGTTGCTGTCAATGTAACCGAATTATCGCCAAGGTCTTCACAACCAAAGTCTACCTGGCTAGCAGTCACGGTTGCGCCGGAGCAATTATCAGATACCGATACCAGATTGATCAACCCGCCATCGTCAATGGTCGCAAATCCGTCTTCATCTAGTTGAATGGTGACATCCTGGCAAGAAAGGACAGGGGCTGTATTGTCTTCAACAGTTACCACCTGAACGTGTTGAGCCGTATTACCGCACTCATCCTCGATCGTCCAGGTTCTGGTAATGACTGATTCACCTACGCAACTGCCATCAACCGTAGTTTCCATAAAATCAATGGTGATATCAGCAGCAGCACTGCAATTGTCAGATACATCGTTTGCCGTCAACACCAGGGCAGCAGGAATATTATCACATTCAACGGTTATATCTTCAGGAAGATCTGTTTCAAAAACAGGATCGGTCGTATCTTCAATCGTTATGGTTTGGTCGCCGGTTGAAGAGTTTCCGCATTCGTCGGTAGCTGTCCAGGTACGCGTAATGGTACCGGTATTACCGCATGCTGCTTCGAAAGCATCGCTAAAGGTGATTGTTACCATTCCACAAATATCCATTGCAGTAGCGGTACCGGTCTCAAGCGTATCCGTTGATTCACCACATTCTACTGTCAAATCACCAGGAAGAGTTAAATCCGGTGGTGTCGTATCTTCAACTGATATTACCTGAACATCCGAAGAAGTGTTTCCGCAATCGTCGGTAGCTGTCCAGGTTCTTTCAATCACTTGTGTATTGCCACAACCTTCTGTAACGGTATCCTGGAAAGTTACGGTGACTTCACCACAGTTATCGGTAGCAGTAGCTACTCCAGTTGCAGTTGTATCCGTGGCAGCTCCACACTCCACTACCATATCCATTGGAATATCCAAGTCCGGAGCAATCGTATCATTTACCGTTATTGTTTGTGTCACCGTTGTTGAATTTCCACATTCGTCGGTGATCGTCCAGCTTCTCTGAATCATGAAATTGTCTGTACAATTCCCCATAGAGATAGAGGAAGCTGCGACGATCTCGATAGAATCTGAAGGACTGCAATTATCGGCTACATCAGCAGCAGTGACGGTCGGCGCCGTTGGTACATCTTCTTCACATTGCACAGTCACATCTCCGGGAAGCATTACTAAAAATTCAGGAGCTGTAGTATCTATGACCGTAATAGTCTGACCATAACCTGTAGTATTTCCACAAAGATCAGATACGGATACGGAGTAACTTATAAAGTAATTATTTGGGCAATCACCCAAGCCGATGGAGGAGATCGCCGTAATGGTGATTGAGTCACTGCAATTGTCGGTCACGTCATCCTGATCTACAATAAAAAGATCCGGAACATTATCGCAATTTACGGTAATATCAGCTGGTGGCAGCGGCACATTGATAGTCGGAGCTACCGTGTCTATAACCGTGATCGTTTGAGAATGAGTCGTACTATTTCCGCACTGATCGACAATTTGCCAGGATCTTGTGATAACAGATTCATCCGGGCAATCTCCTTGCACGATCGAAGAAGCTAATAAGATCTGTATAGAGTCCGATGGGCTGCAATTGTCCGAAACGTCATTTGCCGTTGGCTGGAAGAATGGCGGAACAGCATCGCATTCGACCGTCACATCTTCAGGAAGATCAAAGTCAAACGTAGGCGCAATGGTATCATTTACAGTAATCGTTTGCGAAATACTGACTGAATTACCTTCAGAGTCGATGAAGGTCCAGGTTCGTTCAACAGTAAATTGGTTAGCACACGTAAGTGAGGTGGTATCATCCACTGGATCAGCGGTGATGGGCCCGTCACATAGATCCTGGGCTACCAATGGCATACCGGCAGGGATATCTGCCCCGCAATCAACCACGATATCACCAGGAGCCATAGGAGGAACAGGAGGCTGATCGTCGATGACGGTCGTGCTTCCCATAACTGTTCTTACAGGAACCTCAAAAGGAGGCACTCCGCCATTGGTTGACGCCTCGATGTGGGTGGGATGATCGATGAAGGAAATGGGTGTAACATCACCGACATCACCTACCACTGTGAATCGAATACTAAAAATGGAAAATCCATCCGGATAAGATTCTCCTGAGTCGTCCATGTCGAACCAGGAGAATGTTAACGTATCCGGTGTTAATTCACCGAAACCAACAGTGGGAGGTAAATTAACATTGAGGGTGTTCTCATATTGCAGGACTTCCTTGTCCCATACTAGTGTGAATTGAAGCCCACGAATGTGGGTAAAGTTTTCTACAAGAATATCTACTATATAATTGGTATCTCCACACTGAGCAGGTTGTGCCTGCGCAATGAGGGTAAGGGTATCGTTTACATGAATATTGAAGGAGCAAGAGGAAGCATTTCCTTCCGCATCTGTTGCCGTATAGGTAACTTGAGTGTCTCCTATGTTAAAGGCTGTTCCGCTGGCATCATCATTACCAGACCCGATCGTTGCACCTGAAAGGGAATAGGTAACCGAAGTAGCGCTACAATTATCGCTCACTACAGGAGCGATGTCATTAACAACAACACTAGGCATAGCCATCACATTGGCAACGGTGAGGTCTGCCGGACACTCCAACGAAGGCGGCACTGTATCGACAAGTGTATAAGAACCGTTTGCAGTGGTCACAGGAACTTCCGTATTGAAAGGGATCGTTGCTTTTATAATCGTTGGATCGCCGGTAAACATAATCTGACTCATGTCTCCCGGATCGCCAACTACATTAAAATGTAAGGAGAAGAGTGTTGTTCCGTCAGGAAGATCTTTAGGATCATCAAAATTAGACACCCAGGCAAACGTAAGCTTACCTATGTCAGAAAGATCGCCAAAGGAAGCCTGATCTAGATTTGGCAAATTAGCCAGATTATCAACAAAGGTGTAGTCAATGATATCAGTATCCCACATCATCGTAAACTGAAGGGCTACCAGGCTATCAAAATCATCGACAATAAAATCGACAACATAATCGCCATCATCGCAAGCGGGATCTGTTGTAACAGCCGTGATGGTTGGGCCATCAAGGTTAAAACACCCGACAGTAAAAGAGCCGTCGATATCCATTCCTCCAATATTAACAGGAGGAAGCGTATTATCAAAAACTTCTACAATCTGGACATCAAGGTCAGTAGAAATACCTTGAGGTCCCATTCCGGTACCTTCGACATAAAAAAGGGTTGTTCCGTCAGGAAGGGTTTGCCCTCCGGCAGGAGCTACCCAGGAAAGGGTAATGATGCCTGGAGAGAAAACAGAAACTTGAGCGATTCCGTCAAGATCGGCACCAACAATCAGTGAATCAACTGTAAATACATTCGTGTCGTAAAGTAAATCGATTTGCATGCCTCCGATATCGGTAAGATTATTTCCGGTAATTGCAAAGACATGAGGTTGGCCAGCGTTAGCGCAAGTCACGGGAGCGATAACCTCAACCTGACTTTGAGCATTTAATAGGGACATGAAACATACAATACTGGCAATAGTTAAGGTAAATTTTTTAAGCATATTTGTCATGGGTTGTATTGCAAAAAATGATTGAATTGCTAAATTTTGTTCAAAGATTTTGCTTAAATGTCATGATCTTAGGTCGATTCAAAAGGGAGGAAAATGATTAAAACACGTGTCTATTTCTTTGAATCGGTGTAAAATTGGGATAATAAGTTTTAAAGTTTTTGGGAAATCGGATCTTCATTAATAAGCAGGTAATACACAGTAAAATTAGTAAAACCAAAGAGCAGGATTACCCTGCTCTTTGGTATTTACTAGTTCGTTTGGATTGTGATTATTCTACCACAATCATCTTACGTGTAGCAGTATGATCTTCAGTGTCTAACTGGTAGTAGAGTACACCAGCAGCACCTAGTTCACTTCTATTAATCGTTACTTCGTTATATCCTTTAGTATAATCACCTTCGATAGACTTCAATACGCGACCAGAAACATCCATGATGGTTAGGGTAGCATTTGAAGCTTCAGGTAAGATGAATCCGATAGTTGTTTGATTCTTGAATGGGTTTGGATTATTCTGAAGTAATGCAAATACTGCATCATCAGCACCAACGAATTCAAGTTCAACTTCCATATCGGCACCTTCACGGTTAACGGCTTGGTTAGCAACCTTAGCAGATGTCGTGCTTAAGATATCACTCAAGGTAGCATTTGCAGTTGCTTTGAACGTTAATGTGAATAGTACGGCGTCATCTTCAAGGTTTGCACCTTCAACATCGAACCACATAGTCGGTACTTGACCTTCAGTAGCAGTATTCATGTTGAAGTTTTCCTTCGTGACATCCAATTCACCTGGTAATAGATCAACTAAAGTAAGTGCGTTTTCATCAAACTCTAATGTAAACTGATATCCAGTGATGTCTCTGAAATCCTTAGCCTTGAATTCAACATTGAATTCCTGACCAGGAGCGATCTGACGATCAACAACCCGTAGGGTTAACTTATCAGCAGCTCTGTTTTCAGTACCATTGTTTCCAAGATTGCCACCACAAAGATCAGTAGCAGCCGATCCGTTCACATCACCAGTCTTAACCGCGATGAAGTCGCCGTCAAGCTGATCAGTAGTTACATTATCGTAAGAGATAAAGTCGTCATAAGCAGGTGATTGCTGTAGCGGTGTAGGTCCAAGTACTACATTGGCAGGAACAAAGTTCCAAGAAGTATTATCTGTTCCGTTCGCATCAAATCCTGGTAAGTTACCAAGAGCTACGGCCTGGATAAATACGATGTCCATAGTCGTAATCAAACCATTGTTGTTTGCATCAGCAGCAATCTTCTCGTATTCAGAATCTAAGGTATCCTTAGCTAGAATGTGTGCCATAATCTCAAGGATGTCCGTTACGGTAATTCCGTTAGCAGGACCATCATTGTTGTATGGAGCTACCGTGTAATCACCACCTGTACTTACGGTGAATGAGTAATCACCATCAGTATCCGTTTGAGTGGTTCCGGTTTCGTCACCTGTTAGATTTACATCCAGACAAGCAACATTATCACCTCCTTCAGTAGCAACATTACCAGCAAGCAATACAGTTGGGCTCGCACCAGATACGCATACTTCACAACCTACGGCTGTAGCATCGCAACTTTCGAAAGCAGCACCTTGAGTTACCTCTGTATCCGTTACAGAAACATCAGAGCACTGACCAACATCACCTACAAGTGTTACCTCAATTTCTACGATTGTTGTACCATCAGCAAGCGATTCACCAGACTGATCAAGATCAATCCAGGATACAGTCACTGTATTTCCGTTAACACTTGCATCCAATCCAGCTAATGCACCAGTACTAGAAGCACTAGTTACCTCAGCGATAGCAGCGTCAGCCACTTCAACATCAAATTGTACAGATTGTACGCCGTTGAAGTCATCAACTGATACAGGGATGATTGCAGTAGTGTTCATGTCGCCATCAGCACATCCTGCTGTGATGGTTACACCGGCTCCTTCACCGATCGTTACGATAAAGTCAGCACCACAAGAGGTAGCAGTATTTGTTACATGTACGGTGTAAGTACCAGGAGCAAGACCAGATACCGTTGCACCGGTTTCTCCATTTGACCATTCGTAAGTAACATTACCTGAGATATCGTTACCATTACCGTCAGTTACTGCATCAACAGAAGCTGTACCATCATTTGCACCGCAAGCAGTCTCGTCAGTGCTGGATACTAGCGCGTTGATCTGAAGTGCAGGATCGTTAGCAACAACCTCTACAATTGTAGTACAAGTATTTTCATTACCGTTAACATCGACAACCGTCAATACTACTTCCTGGAAGCCTAACTGGCTGCAATCGAATGTAGTAATGTCAAGGAATGCATCAGCGATTCCGCAATTGTCTTCAGCAGGCGTTTCAAGGATGTCAGCAACAGTGATCCAACCGAAGCCAGCGCTGTTAAGAACCACAATGTGATCCTGATCGCATACGAAGCTTGGCGTTTCATTGTCTTGAACATCGATTACGAAGCTGCAATCTGTAGAGTTGCCACTTGGATCAGTAGCTGTTACAGATACCGTATGCTCTCCTACATCATCACAATTGAAATCAGTTGGTCCGTTGTAAGTAATGCTTACTACTTCACAGTTGTCCGTGATGAAGTCATCCAGATCATCAAGAGTTGGCAATGTACCATTTCCGTCAGAATCCAATTCTACAACGAATGTTGGAATGTTTCCACACTCAGGAGCTGAATCATCAACGATAGTTACCGTTGTAATACACTGTGAAACGCCACCTTGAGCACTTGTGATTTCCAGAACAATTGTGTTCACACCTACAGAGTTACAATCAAACAGCGTCTTACTTGGTACGATCGTTTCTGCTACGCAGATACCACCTGTAGTACCGGTAATTGCTTCAATGTCAGCATCTGTTAGTGTGTATGTTCCGTCAGCACCTAGTGATCTTGTAATAGAGTTACAAGTCAACTGGAATACCTCAACAGTGATCGTACCGGTAATTGTGCAAGTGTTTCCGTTCGCATCTGTGATGGTTAAAGTGTATGTATTCACACCTTCATCATCAGGACCAACAGTTACTGAATCACCACCGTTTACAGTGATTGTCAAGTCATCAAAATCAGTACAGTTATCTGTAGTACCTGCTGCCAGTTCTTCAGCAGTGAAGGTAATGAAGCAATCATCTTCGATTAGTACAGATTGATCATTCGCTACGCAGAATGGAGCAGTGAATTCCTGGATAGTCGCACCAGTTACACAGATCGCAGAATTACCAGCGCAATCTGTTACCTGAAGAGCAACTTCGTTGTCACCGATATTAGAGCAATCGAAGGTGTAAGATGGAGCGAAGGCGCTACCATTTACAGAGATCAAGAACTCTAACTGATACTCTTCACCTGTGTTACATCCGATATCGAAGCTTCCGCCATCGAATAGGATAGCATCAAGTGTTACTGTACCGTCTAATCCCAGAGGCACGTTAATATCATCGATACAAACTGGTACTGGTGGCTGATCATCAGAGATGTTCACCTCAACCGTGCACTCGCTTGTATTTCCATTATTATCAGTAGCAACGAAAGTTACAGTAGAGATACCTACTGGGAAGTCCGTGCTAACTACATTTGTATTTCCACTGTCAGTTGTACCGTCAGCAAATACCGCTTCGTAAGTGAATCCTGCGATGCCGCAAGCGTCCGTAGCTGTAGCTGATACCGTCTGATCAGCGCAGCAAGACTCAATGTCGCTATCGCAAACGATAACCGGATCGATATTGTCTTCTACCGTCACCTTAGCGATGCAAGTGTTGCTATTTCCGTTAACATCAAATACGGTCAATGTTACGTTAATAGTATTTCCGGCATCAGCGCAAGTGAAGTAGGTCTGAGAAGCGCTTAAGCTAGCGATTCCGCAAGCATCAGTACTTCCGCCGTCAATATCAGCAGGTGTGATATACACGAAACCGAACTCGTTCAATTCAACAGTAATGTTCTTACATACTGCATCCGGAGGCGTAACGTCTACTACATTTACTGTAGTCTGACAAGCATCTGTATTTCCGCTAGGATCAGCAACAGTTAAGGTTACTGTATTAGCACCAACGTCAGCGCAAGTGAAGTCTGTTACATCAATTTCACGTGAAGCAACAGCACAGTTATCAGA
Organism: uncultured Saprospiraceae bacterium; assembly: GCA_964534315.1. Taxonomy (GTDB): domain Bacteria; phylum Bacteroidota; class Bacteroidia; order Chitinophagales; family Saprospiraceae; genus CAZHOV01. The sequence goes on from CAZHOV010000005.1 coordinate 31,651, forward strand.
GCTTCCGTTGTCGATATCATCAACATCGATTGAAGCGTTTCCGTTAGCATCCAATTCTACAGTGATGGAAGCATTACATTCTGCATCCGGAGCAATTGCATCCGTTACCATTACAGTAGCTTCGCAAGTACCCACGTTTCCAGCTTCGTCTTCTACGAATAATGTCACAACATTAGCGCAAGAGATCGCACCGGCAGTAAAGTCGGCTACTGGATAAGGCGCTGCAGAACCTGCATTGGTACTAGCACCGTCAAGTGCATTTGTTCCACTAAACGTCCAATTTGCAGTATTGAAGTTGCCGCCGTTTGGTGAAGCACCATCATTTCTGTGCATCCAACCGTCTAGGTGATCCCATGGTGTACCAGAACCATCCTGACCGATTACACCGGCCGCATCGTAGATGTCATCACCGTCGTATAATACGATGGCATCGTCACCGTTGATGAAGGCAATTCCATCTTCAATAATATTGTCAGGAGTGAAACCGAAATATACTTCGAAATCATCTGTACCACCAGGAGTGGTGATGTAGATGTATTCACCTTCGCTAATTGAACCGCTAAGCGTCAATTCTGGTCCGACCGCCGGGTTTCCGTTATTGGCAGATTCGACACCCCAGTTGCTTAGATCAGCAACATCCGTAAGTGCTTTCAGCTCAATAACCTTTGGAAGACCGCCTGAAAGTGGTCCGTCAAGTACACCTGTGATAGCTAATGCTTCACAAACAGCGTCAGAGCAATCGAATTGAGTCTGAGATAAGGAAATATCAACGATTCCACAGTTGTCGGTAGATCCGCCGTCAATGTCAGCAACAGTGATAGAAGCATTTCCATTTGCATCCAGGAATACCTCAACATCATTACATACCGCCTTTGGAGCTTCAGTATCAGCAACTACCACTACAGACTGAACCTGCTGAGATACGTTACCGTTACCGTCGTCATAAATCCATACAATATTGTAATTACCAATTCCGAAGAAGTAGCTTCCATCAGGACAAGTTCCTTGAGAGAAGGTTGGTACCCCTACGATCGTCGTACCGCAATCACCCTGAGCAGTTGGAGCCGGAACACAGATATCACCGCAATCAGAGAATAATGCAGGTAGTGGATTCTCGTTAGGAATTGGAGCAGTAAAGTCATCTAAGAATACCGTAAAGGAGCAATCATCCGTTAATGCCGGATTATCATCCTGAGTAGCCGTTAAGGTTACTGTGAATGAAGCACCACTTTGTAATGGAATTCCCAAGGCTGATAACAAGGTACCAGCAGCAGGATCCTGCGTTACTGTCGCGCTCGCATTACAGTTGTCAGAAACAATACCTAAGCCTGTGTAATCAGGAACAACCGCATCTGGGCAAGTCGTACCTAATACCTGAGGAGCAGGACAAGCTATTGACGGTGGTTCTGTATCTGTAACAGTCACTGTAAATTCACAAGTATCAGCATTTCCGTATTGGTCAGTAGCGATATACAATACTGTAGACACACCTACAGGGAACTGAGCTTGCTGTAAGCCAGCCGGCAATGTAGATTCATCAGTATGATCGTAGTTGTACTGAGCAACAATCGTGGTATTGATACCACCTACAGGATCAATTAACTGCTCTTCTACAGAAGTAACAAACGGATCGTCGCAGTTGTCAGTAATGTCATATGGTGGAGCCCATGTAACGATCTGGTCACACTCATTCAATGTAGCTAGTACATTAATGTCTTGTGGACACTCGTTGAATACAGGAGCTTCCGTATCAAGAATAGTTATGGTGAATGTGCAAGAAGAATTCGTATTTCCTGCTACATCTGTTACCGTCCAGGTTACATCCGTTGTACCAACAGGGAAGGTCTCACCAGCAAGAGAAGCCTGACCATTGTAATCATTTACGATGGTTGCACCCGGGCAATTATCGCCAAAGAATACAGGATCAAATCCGATACCAGGCATCGTGAATGAGCATACACCAGGATCATTTTCCTGAGTCAATGAACCATTCGCCTCACAAGTGATCTTCGGATCTTCATCGTCTGTTACCGTTACAGAGAATGTGCAAGCAGGAGAAATATTTCCTGAGCCATCTGTGTAAGTGTAGGTTACAAAGGTAGTACCTACCGGGAAGTAATCTCCTGAAGCAGGACCGGCAACCAAGGTACCTTGTAGGTTATCACCGTCACAGTTATCATCAAATGTTGGGATCGTGTAAGTAACATTTGCACCACACTGTCCTTCATCATTTGATACGCTGATATTTGCAGTACAGTTCGCAATTGTCGGAGCAATATTGTCTTCAACAGTCACAGTCGCTGTACACTGATCAGAAAGACCGGCGTCATCAGTGATCGTTAACGTAACCGTATTGTCACCAAGGTCAGCACAAGTGAAGTCAGTCTGACTAACAGATAGTGTGATACAATCTGTATTATCAAAGCTGCCTCCGTCAACAGCAGCAGCAGTAATGCTTGCATTTCCATTGGCATCTACTTCGATGGTGATGTCCTTGCAAACTGCCGTTGGAGCAATGGTATCAATAACAGTGATGTCCGTTCCGCAAGAAGCAGAATTCTGAGCAGCATCGAATACAGTCAAAATCTCAGCATTGACACCTAGGTCATCACAAGTGAAGACGCTTTGAGATAGCTCGAATCGGTCGATTCCACAATCGTCATCAACGAAGTCTAATACGTCTAATGGATCAACTACTGCGATACCGTTATCATCTAAGTATACGGTAAGGTCTTTACAACCGATGATTGGATCTTCATTATCGTCAACACATACGTCAAATGTGTAAACAAATGCATTTCCAGCTTCATCCGTTGCTGTAATCGTTACTGTCGTACAACCTACAGGGAATGTATTTCCTGAGTTGTTCGTAGACGTAATATCAATATTCTGAACTGCAGAGCAGTTATCATCTAATCCGGTGATTGACCAGAACGCCTGAGCAGAACACAATCCGGAAGCAGCGTCTAAGCTGATCGTACCACCATTAGGTACAACCGCATTGTCAGATACTACCTGGAAGGTTGGAGCATCAACGTCAAGTACTTTCACCTCAAACTCACAAACCAAGTCTTGGTATTCGTAAGTTACCGTGTACGTACCAGGACCCTGAACAGAACCATTAGCTGGACCGCCGGTTTGTGTCATATCGATTTGATCACAACCTGTTAATACGTATGGAGTTATCCAGGATACCGTAGCCTCACAATTTCCATCGACCTCGAAGGTCTGACTGCCCGGGCAGAATCCGATGACAGGAACGGCAACTTCTTGTACGAATACATCTGCGGTACAAGTGCTTACATTTCCGGAACCGTCTGTTACTGTTAACGTAACCGGGATCGTCTGTCCAATATCCGCGCAAGAGAAGTCTTCTCTATCAATTGCTAAGTTAACATCATCGCAGTTGTCAGCGCTTCCAGCGTCAACATCAGCAGGAGTAATGGTTACAGGTGCACCGTTAACGATTTGTACGGTAAGATCAGTACACTTCGCAATTGGAGCCTGCGTATCCTGTACTGCAACGTAGATAGTACAAGTGTCATAGTTAGGACCAAAGAATTCTCCACACTCTTCCCAAACCATTCCGTCGCTGATCACATACGTCACCTTATTTACACCAATTGGTAAGATCGAGTTGTGCTGAGCACCAGCGCAAGTGAACGTAAAGCTTGTAAATTCAGCCTGCGTATCGTGAGCCCAGAAGCAGAATTCATCACCTGCACGTACAGGAACAGTGAAGGTGAAGTCGTCTTCAACTAAGTTACCGTCAAGATCATTGATGTCTTCACAATCCGCAACACCATTTCTGGTTACGCAGTAGCCTGCATTACCTGAAAGATTAGTAACGTTTTGTACATCAAACGTGATCAATCCGTCATTATCAACTTCAAGGCAAAGGAACGTACCGCCATTACCTGGTTGATCAGTAAGGGTTACAGTCGTAGCATTGGCATTGACATTTCCACTTGGATCACCTTTCTGCGTCCAGAACTCTGGGCTAAATGGTCCGGTAAAGTCTACCTTGTTTATACAATCATCAGGATCTTTCGTCTTCACAAGTACTTCACCGCCATCTTCAGTAGTAACACTCCAGTAGAAGGTATCTAGCACCTTACAGTTGTCTTCGAAGAACATTGGGATATCCCAGCAAACGTCAGCGAAGCAATTGTCTGGTAAGGTAGAAGCATAAATAGTGTCTGCAGGACAATCCAGGATTTCTGGCTCTATATTATCGTATACACGTACGTTGAATACGCAAGAATCAGTAAATCCACCGCAGTCTTCAGCAACGAATCGGTACTTCCAGTCACCTTTTGGAAGCGTATCAAGTACATCAAGGTGATACTTCCAATCAGATGGATCTTTGTCACCCTTCGTATAAGTGAATACTTCTACTGTTGGAGGAGGAGGTGTTCCGCCACCTACACCAGGACCTTCTGTGTCATTAGGACCAGCAGGTACCGGAGATCTTAGATCGTAAACATACTTGGTTATAGTCAATGTATCACAGTTTTCCTTGAACGTGATTTTCGTATCAAGTTCTCCGTAGCAAACACAAGTATCAGGATCATTAGATACGGTAGTTGGCAGGTATACCCATGCAATTCCGTCGTCATCGCAAGTCTCACCTGGGCAATCCATTACCATAACTGGTGTTTCATCTTCTACAGTAACCGTGAAGTGACATAACTCAGCGGTGTTGCGCTCATCCTGATCGCCACAGCCGAAGTTGTCAACATTTTCGCAGTAGTCAGAAACGACATAGGACAACTTGGTTTCACCTTTAGGGAAAATCCAGGTGAAGTTGTCTAAGTCTGGGCAAGCCTTGCTTGAACCAGCCTGAGCACCATCAAGGATAGTGATCGTCGTATCATTCAATGGAGAACCGTCAGGTAAGCAAGCACCGTCCGGGTAGTCAATCACTAACGTAATCTGATCAACAGAACAGTTGTCAAAGAACTTAGGCTGTACCCACTCGTATTCTGCGAAGCAAGAATCCTGACCCTGATTTGTTCCGATCGTTGCATCGTAAGGACACGCTTCAGCAAATGGAGCTAAGGTGTCGATTACGTTGATGTAGAACTCATCAGTATGCTCTCTTTCTTTATCATATGCAGTAAGTACTACCCGGTTGCGACCAACAGGGAATGCGAATCCGCTAAGGTCAAGATCGGTAGCACCGAAAATAGTATCTCTCAATAGCAATGCACCGTTTGGTCCATCACAGTTTTCATCATTATAGATTTCGTAAACCAAGCTTAGGTTACACGTATCATTATCATAGAAAAATGGATCGTCTCCACATGTTGGCTTAGCGTTGTTAGCTGTGTCGCATGCTACAAATGGGATCGTTAGATCGATGTACGCATGGCAGCTATCTTTCTCATTGATAGTTGTGAAGATACAAGAATCAATTGGCGTACATACCAATGGCTTGATCGTATCGATCACGGTCAATGAGATATCGCAAGTGTCAGAAACGTTTCCGTTCTTATCTTCGATCCAGTACCATAGGTAAGCTGTATCGCAGTAAGCCGTAGAGTTACAATCGATCATCAACTGCGTGTCAGGCTCGCAGTAAACTTCAAGTACACCGTCACCATCTGTATCGATCTTCACACAACGCTTCTCAATACCACAGTTGTCGTTACCTTCACCGAAGTTAACCAATGGAACAGTGGTCTTACCACATGGGCCTAACAGCTGAGTAATAACGGTACCAAAGTTACATGGTAGTTCAGGACGGATCGTATCGATCACCGTTACCACAAATTCACATACAGCAGTATTATTCGCTTCATCCGTGAAGGTGTATGTAACTAATGTGCTACCAAATCCGAAGAACGAACCAGGAGCGTGTGTTCTTGTTCTCACAATATCAGCAGGATTAGAACAAAAATCAGTAGCTGTAGGCTCTGTCCAGTTTACAACCATTGCACCACACTGACCTTGGTTTTGCATAGTCACGAAAATCGTATCCAAACCAACACCGTCACCTTCCGCTTCAGCTGGAGGACAACCGGCAATTGTTGGAGCCGTTACGTCGCTAATTACCACATTATACTGGCAAGTCAAGATCTGACCACCTAAGGTAGTAAATGTCCAGGTAACAGCAGTTGTACCAACAGGATAAGCATCTGTTAATTCTAGTCCGTCAGAACGGTTATCAAATGTCATATCTTCTGGTCCGCTACAGCCTTGTTGTACCTGAGGAGTAGCTGGCTGCGTGATCACTTTTTCACAAGCGTCAGCAGGAGCATCTTCATTTACATCTGCTGGGCAGAATACCACTTGGTAATCAGCCGTGTAATCTGTAACCGTTACCGTAGCTTCGCAGGTACCTACATTACCAGCAGCATCCGTTGCTGTTAATGTTACGGTATTAGGACCAAGGTTTGAACAATCGAATGTTAATGGATCAGCAGTGAAGGAAACCACACCGCAGTTATCAGAAGCATCGCCGATTTGCTCAGGAGTAATGCTTAGGTTTCCGGTTACATCCAGAGACAAGGTAACGTCAGAACACTGAACAACAGGATCGGTACCATCTGTAACATTAACATTGAATGTTTCTGTTGATGTATTTCCGTGAATATCTGTTGCAGTAATGGTAACTACGGTTGTACCAACCGGGAAGAATGATCCGGAAGCAGGCGTAGCAGTTACTGTTTCAACGCCACAGCTATCTGTTGCGTCAACTGTGAAATCAACAGTTGTACCACAAGTATTATCATTAGCAGTAGTCGGTGCATTTTGATCACCAGGATTAACGATAGCAGGAGCTTCGTCGTCCGTTACGGTGATCTCGTAAGAGCAAGTCGTTTCGTTACCGGCAGCATCCGTTACAGTCCAGTTAACTACCGTACCACCTACAGGGAATGATTCACCGGCCAGAGAAGCTGAGTTATTGTAATCATTCACGATGGTTGGATCAGCATCGCAGTTGTCGGTTGCGCTTGCAAGGTCAAATCCTTGACCAGGCATAGTGAAAGAGCAAGCACCTGCATCGGCAGACTTGGTCAACTCGCCGCCTAGCGGGCTGCAATCTACTACAGGAGCAGTATCGTCTACTACTGTTACCGTAGTCTGACAAGTACTTTGGTTGCCTGACTTATCTTCAACAATAAGATCAATCGTATACGTACCGGCACCCATCAATTCAATCCACTCGCCTTCCTGACCGTCGTAAGAAAGATATACATCAGCTACCTTACAGTTGTCATCGCTATTGTTATCTACCATAGAGGAAGTAACGACAGCCTTACACTCAGAGTTAGCGGTTAATGTAATCTCATCAACACAAGCAGCCCATGGGTCTTGCGTATCTTCAACGATTACCTTGAATTCGCAAGTATCTACATTTGGCTCAGGCATTCCGCAGAAATCCTCAGCGATATAACGTACGGTATTGTGACCTACAGGGAAGTAACCGTAAGCAGCAGCAGTACACGTGAATTCCCAGTTTTCGATCGTTACAACATCTTCTCCGTCACTTAAGATTAAATCTCTAGTAGTAAATCGAAGTGTAATCTTATCACCGGCATTTACTAAATAGTTGGTAGAACCATCCTGCTCTCCTCCGCTATTCCAAACTTCTACATCATTTACTAAGATCGCAAGATCACTTTCAATTGGAGTGATATTTTCAAACGTAAAAGAAATCGCACCTGTTGAAGGCGCAATGATATCTACATCTGTTTCATCAACATTACCATTTCCACCTTGAACATCATTTTCGATGTACATTTCGGTAGCTTCATCAACACCGTTGAAGCTAAGCGAACCATTTCCGCCATTTTGCTTCAATACCCAGGCACCAGGAGCCCATTGCTCAGCAAAGGTTTCCTGATCAACACAACCAGGCTCACCGGCAGAGATAATCTCGATTGGCTTACCTAATTCGTCAAAGGCTTCTACTGAAGTATGCGCGATACCATTGCAGTTATCAGTAGCAAATGGAGGATCCCATGTTACTACAGTAGCACAAACACCTGCATTCGCATGAGCAGTAATATCTTCCGGACATTCTTGCCATTCTGGCTTGATGTCATCAACGACTTTCAAGTCAAAGGTGTAGGTAGACGTCAATCCGCACATGTCCGTAGCAGTGTAAACAATTGTATATTCACCAACAGGGAATACACCACCGTTCGCTTCACCGGCATTAACTGATCCTGTGCTTTCATCACTAGCTCCTTCAAGCTCCGTGATCACATTATGGTAGCAATCAATTGCACTTGTAATTTCATAAGAATATTCAATCATATTTTCTGGCGTACAATCAACGGCCTTAGCGAATAGCTCATCTGTTAATGCAACCTCGCAAAGAGTAGAATCGTATTCAGAAACAAAAATCATCAAGGTGTCCTCAGTCGTGCAATTAAATACCGTTGCATCGTCTCCGGCATCAACTTCGTCGCAAGAGACAGGCTCAGAAGGAACCATAGCAGTACCTACAAGACCGTCACCATCAACATCATAATCAGGATCCCATCGTGGGCCAAAGTTATCAACAGTAATATAGGTCAAGCTGTAACGATCATCATCTTCATCGTCACATCCTCCACCTTCTCCGGTGCCGTCGCCGTCACCATCCGTTAGAGAATTTCCACACTGATCGAAAGCTTCCCAAAACTTGGTAATGCTTTCTTTCGGACGATAGAAGGTCATTCCGCCTACGTTGAATACATCTTCACAAGAAGCTTCATTGTCTTGCGAACCATCAGGAAGTGGGAATGCTAATGTACACTCATCTGTTGCCATTGGCACAAATGCCTGTACGGTTGCTAAGTCAGCCAGGAAAGAAGGACTGTTACAATCTAAAACAACCGTCATATCAAGGCTCTCATCGGCAGCATCAGCAGGAGCTACTTCGTCAACTTTCAATGCATCTTCTAATGCGCCAGCAAGATCATCTTCTTTCTCAACCCAGTCAGGGGTTTCATTATCATCAATCGTAACCTTTGTGAATGCAGAGAAGGTATTACCCTTGCAATCGATTACCTGGTATTCAATTTCATGTAATCCTCTTTCAAATACATATTCGGCATTTGGATCAACAACAATAGCAGAAGCATCACCACCATTCACATTGAATTCTACCCAGTTATCTTCCCACGCCTGGAAAGGAGGATAATTTTTGTTACAACCTTCTACAAAGCGCTTTCTGAATCGTACGGTTTCAATACAGCAGTTGTCAGTAAATCGACCGCCGAAGACATCACCGGCAGGATCAGCAAAGAAATCAGGGCATAAGTTATTTGGTGGATAAACAGGACCACCGGCCATGCACTGCACTTCTACACAGTTTGCAGGATCGAAATATTCAATACCTAAATTAGGTACATCATCAATTACACAATCATTATTAATATCACCTTGTGGATCGCAATCTACGTCACCATCAACACCTCCGGTGTAAAGCGTTACATCAGCAGGTGCATTGATCAACGGATCTTTGCTATCCATCATGAACTCGTATGTCAATGTCTGGTACTGATTGCAATTGCCCGGAGGGCCTGGAGGATCATTAGGATCACTCAACTCATCACAGAACAGCCATTCAACAAAGAACGTATAAGTACCATCACCGTCAAGATCATAAAGATCTAACATCACGAAATCATATGATGGAGGAGTGGTCCAGGTACAAGTAGCATCGTCATATACACCTTGGTTGAAAAGGATACCAGGAGGAAGGGTACCTAAAGAACCAGCTACTTCACAACCATTACAATCAAGTGCAATAGGAGCAGGAACATTTACGACATCTCCTTCTCCTTCGATACAACCAAACTCAAGGTTGTCAAACATATTAATAACATCATCATTATTGCAATCGCGTAGCGCTAAGAAATCATCAGGATTCTCAACGATAGGCGCATCATTATCTTGAAGCGTTACGGTAAATTCACAAGAAGCATCTGTATTTACTCCGTCAGAAACAGTAATCGTAACGACAAAAGATTCCCCATCGATTAACGGATCACTTAAACCTGGAAGAGATGAAATTGCTGTACCAGGAAGAGGATCCTGCGTAACAGAAGTCACACCACAATTATCACTAGGTAAAGAAGAACCTCTATAATCAGGAACCGTAATTCCGTCACAAATACTTCCTAAGAATTGATCTTCAGGACAAATAACCGTAGGAGCTTCATCATCCGTTACCGTTACGGTAAACTCACAAGAAGCAGCATTTCCAGCATCATCAACAAATACATAAGTTACCGTAGTAACACCCACAGGGAAGAAATCATCAGGAGCATGCGTTCTGGAGAAAAATGGCAAGTTGTTGCCATCACAGTTATCAGAAGCCGTAGGTTCTGTGAAGTCAACAGCAGCACCGCAAAGACCAGCTTCAGCGGAAACTGTCTGGTCAAGATCAGCACATCCTGCAACAACCGGAGCTTCAGTATCTACGATTGTTATGGTATAAGAGCATTCTAATGCAAATTCAGGCATTGCAGGGTCAAACATTTCATTGGGGTCAGCGTACCCGAAGAAAACAGTATATACCCCTGGGCCAGGAAAAGAAAATTCAATAGGATTGAATCCACCACTAAGTTCGAGCAAGCCTCCACCAGTAGCTACCGTTTGAGTACCCTGCCCTTCATAAACTATTCTGTAATTCATTGGTTGCTCACCAAGACATCCGTCATTCACAGAAGGAATCAACAAGTCATCGATTAAAATACTTTCGCAGTTGTCCCCTACAGCTTCTACACGGTCATTAGGGCAATAGTGCAGCGAAGGAGCAGCATCATCAACAACCAAAACATCAAGCGTACAATCGGAAATATTTCCGGCAGTATTTCTTGCTGTAACGGTTAAGTTTTGTGTGCCTACATCGTCACAACCAAACGTGATCACCTCATTTTCCATCATGCCTGCAGGGCCGAAGAAAACATCCACATCATCGCAATTGTCGCCTACAAAAGCAACCGCTTGGCCAACAGTAAAGGAATTTTCTAGTGCATCGCCTAAATTAACGATAACCGGATCATTCGCATCTGTACAATAAATAACAGGCGCTTGATTGTCGGTAACGGTAACATTAAAAGTACATTCGTCAACATCGTTGCTATTAGTGTATGTCACCGTAGAAGTACCCACAGGGAAAACACCATACGCCTGATTTTGGCAGGTAAAGTTAAAGTTACCAATACTTAATGGTATAGTAGTTGGAACCGTAAATTCAAAGGAAGTACCTGGAAGAAATACATAATCAACCCCCTCAATACAAATAGAAAGCTGATCGCTGGCTTGAAGCGGCGTACCGAAGTTTCCGCCTATCGGATCGTCAAATTCAGGAAGCCCTGCATTCGATCCTGATGCAAATACATCACCGTTCACCTCAAACGAATAAGAACCTCTAGGAACAACAATAGTACCGAAAGGTCCAAGATCAATCTCAATTTCTCCATTAGAGAATGCATCAAAGCTTACATATCCGTCAGAAGGAGCTATGATATTTAAGCAATAGTCGCCTGCACCAGTGGTTTCAAGCACCAGTTCATTATCATTTTGAAACTGAAATTCGCCGTCACCGGTATTACCCGATTCGAACCAATTCACAGCATCAAACTGACCGGAAAAGCCGGTGGCATCATTGCAGCCATCTTCATCCAATTGAATGACCGTTGCTCCGTTTGTAGCGGACAGGGTCATTACACAATTGGGATCGGTTTCATCAACTGTAGGCAAATCCAGCGCCAATGTTGCGAAGCAAGAATTAGCATCTGTATTCACATTTTGAGTACCAGGACACGGCCCTTGAATGCATTGTGCCTGTGTTTCATGTACAGCGAAGAGCGCCGTAGCAAACACAAGAAACGCCACTAAACCCTTAAGGTTATTAGCAAGCCGACCGGTCCACGAGAACGAACCAGAGCGACAGAGCGTCACACATATCTTGCGTGTTATTGTCGGAATCATAAATTGTTTCATTTTAAATTAGTAATTAATTTTTTAATAATGATTATTTTTCGTTCTATAAATAAAAAAGTCCAGTCAATCCCTTCCGGGTTAACTGAGCCTAAAATATATACTTTCACCTATCGGATATTGTAATATATCTGATAAATTATTTCCGTGAACGGCAAAACCTTGCCGACTACCACCCATCGCCACATTATCTGATATTGCCTGGCCATGATGTAAGTCAGAAAGTTCTCCCTCTGCGACACCTATATATGGCAGGTGTGTTTCGGTAGGCAGCTCTAAAGTCCTGAATATTGCATCCAAAACCTCGACAACTGCATCCCTGTCCTGCCTGTCAGCGCCACTCGACCAGGTCACCACTCCGAAAAGGAGCATAGCAACCACGGACCATGCTGCCATCTTGGCTCGCAGTGGCGCATCCACCAGCAAGGAAGGGCGGAAGCGTTTGAAGATCGTTTTTTCCATGGGTTAAAATTTGTTGATTAAAAAAATATTTTAAAGCATAACCTTATTAAAATAATTGCTATAAGATATATAATTCTAAAGGCGTCGCAATTGCGCGTTATTCACACAATGGACGTATAGGGCGCCTTGAGGCTATACCTGATAGCATCGCCTAAAGACAAAAAGGTGGGTTATTGTATGTAGCTTGGTCTGACTGCTGAAAGAGATTTAAGTATGTCGGGATACCTAAATATATGCACATAAGCTAACACTTAAGAGCATCAGCTATTGAAACTAAATCAAGTTTAATTCAACAAATTTGTGAGCCCATATGAATCAGCAGAAACGGTTTGTGCTGTTTGAAGAAAGGTATTGGGAAAAAATGATCAGCCTCTATTGTAGAGACTTGTTGTTTCTGCCTAAAGGTTTGATAAAGTAAATTTCACTTCATAAACTAATTCGCTTATTTTCATGGGCTAATAAAATCCAGCGACTATTGCCGCCTTCTGTGTCAATGTATGTATAAATGGGTTTACTGAATTACAAATATAGATTTTATTCTTAGATTTTTAGTACCCCTTTTAAGGTAATTTTTCACTAAAACGCTTCGAATAAATGCTTTTATCTTCTATTTGTACACCTGCAAATCTAAAAAAAATACTTTTTGTATTGTAATATTTCTTAAAAAAATAATAAAAAAACCTCTAAAATCACTATCTATCAACCTTTTACAAAAAATATTTTTTTATCCAATGCCTGTAAAACAAATTATAATCCTGATTTATATAAAATATCCACCTTTTTATCAGTTAGTAGTTAGCAATTAGTAGTTAATAGTTAGTAGTTAGTAGTTAAATTTTCGTTTAGGCGTTAAGTCGTCCTGCATTACTCATTACTCATTACTCATTACTCATTACTCTTACCCCTTGAACCGCTGAACCGCTGAACCGCTGAACCGCTACCTCCCTTTTTATTCGAAATTTCCTTACCAAAGTTTCAATTTTTCACCAGAATTCTTTAAACTTCCTTCAATTAAATCGAATCTTTGCAGCGAACCAATATAGCTTCCTTAATTTTTGTTCGATCAAAATTGACTAAACAAATGAAATTCATCCCATTCCCCACCTTCCTTAAAGGCATCCTGGTCGTTTTACTGACGGGTATCTACGCGCTAAGCTATGGCCAATCTGATGCCCCCGATCCCACACTCAATTCACCCTACAATACCATTTATGTCCATCTATATTATCTGCAACCGGATTCCTATGATCCGTCTATTGCCAGCCAAACGCTATACGGGGTGCAGGATAGTGCCAAGGCAGATCGCCTGGCCATCAAACTCAAGCAAATATTTGACGGGAAGGGGTTATATATCAAACTCAATATGCTTCCCCAGGAACCGGATTACCGGGATACGACCACCAACCGCTTCTTCTATACTCCCTTCCCCGATAAAGCTCCTGACATCTACCTCGAACGTATTAACGGGAAGTGGTACTATTCTGCAGAAACCGTCGATGCTATCCCGGACTTACACAAAGACGTGTACCCCTTTGGCACTGACCTGCTCATCAACCTCATCCCCAAAGCAGGACACCAAAAGTTTCTGGGCCTTGCCCTCTGGCAATATCTCGGAATCGCCATCGTATTACTGGTTCTCTTCCTCCTCCAGTTTATCCTGAGCCGCCTGCTCAGACCCCTGGTCAAAAAATTAAGTGCTACAGCTCTTACAAAAACTCAATTTATAGATTCAAAACTCGTCCGGACCATTGCCAGGCTCCTAAGTGCCCTGGTGCTGATCCGGCTCCTCAAGCTCTTCCTGCCTTCGCTCCAACTGCCCATCCTGCTGATGAAGTACCTCATCCAGTTTATTGAGGTTGCTACCGTTATCATTGTGGCTATTATAGGCTTGCGCATTGCAGATGTTTTTGTCAAATACGCCCGCAAAATAACCGAAACGACCGAGAGCAAAATGGATGAGCAGTTGATGCCGATCATCCAGCGTATCGTCCAGTTTGTGATTGTCCTTGCAGCTATCGTTCAGGTCTTGCGCATTATGAATGTCAATTTCACGGCACTTATCGCCGGTATCTCCATCGGTGGTCTGGCCCTGGCCCTGGCAGCCCAGGATACCGTCAAAAACCTGATCGGCTCCGCCACTATCTTTGTCGACAAACCTTTCCAGATAGGTGATTGGATCAATTTTAACGATATCCATGGCACCGTAGAAGAGGTGGGTTTCCGGTCGACCAAAGTCCGCACCTTCGCCAACTCGCTCGTTTATGTTCCTAACGGAAAATTAGCAGATACGACCATTAACAATTACGGCCTGCGCATATATCGCCGGTTTAATACCGATATCACCATCACCTACCAAACCCCGCCTTATTTAATCGAAGCTTTTGTGGAAGGGATCAAGGGGATCGTCCAAAAACACCCCGACACCCGCAAAGACGCCTACTATGTCTACCTGAATTCCATGGGCGCCTCTTCTCTCAATGTCCTGCTTTATATGTTTTTTGATACCCCCACTTACGATAAGGAATTAAAGGGCAAACACGAGATATTACTGGCCATTATCCAATTGGCGCATACCTTAGGCGTTCAATTTGCCTTCCCCTCTTCGTCCATTTACGTGGAAACAATGCCCGGCACCAACGGTAATGGATCATCTCCTGCCCCCCTACCCGCCAACACAGAAGATGCCAACAAAGCCGTTAGTGGCTTTCTGGATCAGTTTGAACAACAGATGAAGAGCAATGAGCAATGAGGGATGTGCAATGGGGAATGTGCAATGGGGAATGTGCAATGGGGAATAAAACTCGGCATAGTAGTGCATTTAAAAAAAGAAAACAACTTTGGAAAGCAACAATTATCAACCCACTATTTCAATGGTGGGGCAAACCAAATGAAGTTCTCGGGACTACCTCACTACTGGAATACGCGAAGACCGTTGATTTCCAGAGCTTTACAAAAAAGGTAGATATTAGAAGGTGCAATGAGGAAGAAAAGTAGAAAATAAAATCCGAGAAGATCTGCCAAATCGGCTGAATCCGGATTCTATCCTGAAGTGCTTTGTGACTGGCGGCAGATAATACAACCTTCAACGATCCCCATGGCTACGCCGCGACACGCCAAACGTTGCGTTCTTTGCGTCTTTGCGAGATAACCTTTCCACTTACTGCTATAATAAATCCCCCTCACTATTAACTATTAACCACTAACCACTAACCACTAACCACCTTTTCCACTTTCACACCTCCTATTTTCTCAACAACTCAACCAACCTCTCTCCTTCCACTTTCCTACTTTCCTACTTTCCTACTTTCCTAATTTCCTAATTTCCTAATTTCCTACTTTCCTAATTTCCTACTTCCAAGTTACGATTTCGACAAGTCTCGTCCGCCTTTGAGGTAATCCTGGTATTCTTCCAGTTGTTCCCATTTGCCGTCGACAGCGAGGCGGGCCTGTTCGGGCCAGGTGTCGGGGGTATGCATGCGGTAGCGATCGCCGGCTTCGGAGAGGATGATCTTCAGGTGTTCGACTTCGGCGTTGGCCAGGTCGGACCAATTATTCAGGCCAGCCATTTTGAGGAGTTGCTCGATCTTGGGGCCGATACCTTCCACGATTTTCAAGTCGCTAGGATCTTTGAGAACGGTTACCGCGACCGGTTCTTCCTTTTCTTCTTTAAAAAGTAATAGCTTTTTGGCCTGCCCCACCCAGTCGTCCCGCTCAATACGCCCGGGGAAGTAGCCGATAGCAGTAGTGACCTGGTTGATCAGGTCGTCATCAAACTGACTGATTTGCTCGTAGGTAAAAATTCCGATGGCGTTGAGCTTTTCCTCAATGAAGGGGCCGATCCCTTCGATCTTGGTGAGGTCATCCCGGTCTTCTACAGTAGCTACTTTTATTTTAGTACTAATTAGTCGTTCAATCTCATTCCGGTCAGAACGAGCTTTTTGCAGAGCTTGCTCTTCTTCTGTTTCATCAATTACTCCGGCGGGGGAATTGGCAGGCTCTGAGGCTGAAAGCGGAGGATGCCGATGTTCATTGCGTTGCAACTCCTCCAGGGCTTGTTGCAAATGGGCATTCTCGAACGATAACTGCTCTACTTGTTGTCGGATAGCGGAGAGGTCTACCATTTGTCCTTCTAAATTCCGGAAAGAAGCGTGTTCGTTTTCCAGTTTTTGTAATTTGGCAGCAATGGCTTTGAGGCTACCACTTTCTTGTTCGAGTTTTAACAACTTATTATTAATGACTTGCAGGGTTTGATTTTCTTTTTCCAGCAAAGTTAATTTCTCTTGTAGCTTCTCCACCCCCTCAATTTCCATAGATTCCAGCCGGATCTGATTGCTTTTCAAATCTTTATTTTCAGCTTGAAGCTGAACAACTTTTTCTTCTAATTGATCTAAATGTTCTTTTTCTTTTTCCAGCTCTTTAATTTTATTTTCCAACTGCTGGAGTTGCTCCTTAGTTTTTTCAGAAACCTCAGATTGTCGGCTTTCAGGTCTGACCGTTTCAGCTTCGTTAATAGCTTCTTTCAATTGATTTTGTTTGGCCTTCAAGCCTAAGATTTGATTATTCAGATCTTCGATTAAAGCAGCATCCGATTCCAGGCGGGTGTGGTATTTATCCAGCTGGTCATTGGCAGCATAGAGTTCTCCTTGAATAGCGCTTTTCTCCTCTTCCAGTTTCCTGAATTTGATCTGGGTCTCTTCCACTTGAATGTTGGCTTTTCTCAAATCTGCTTCCTTGAGTTCGAGCTGCTCTTTGGTACCTTCCAGGTCCGCCTTCAAAACCACTAGTTCTTGTTCCCGTTCTTCAAGTGCTTTTTTGGCTTTTTTCCCACCTCCTCTAAGCAACAGCCCGATCAATAAACCCAAAATGAATGCAATACCTAAAAAAACGAGAATAGCAATGCTGTCCTCACTATTAAGTTCTGTAAAAAGTTGAGAGAAAAAATTTTCCATAATTTCTTTTTTGCTAAAATCTCTAATTCACAATATAGAAAAAATATTCATTTACTCAATCCGAATATTCACCCTTCTGTTTTTCTGCCTGTTCTCTTCAGAATTGTTCGGAAATGCCGGTTCGGATCGCCCTTTAGAATCTACTTTTATCTCGTTGGTAATCCCGAGGTCCTGAAAATACAACCGGGTATTTTTAGCCCTCCGTAACCCCAGGTCTTCATTAAAAGCATCTGAACCAATGCTATCCGTGTGGCCGATGATGGTCAATGTCTTGTCTTCGTTAAACTCCAGGTAAGTACTGACAGAATCCGCATAAGACCTAAACTGGGGCCCGGGATCAAATACGTCTGAATTGTATTCAAAATTGGCATCGGTATAGGTCATATTCTCAAAAGTAAACTGCAGTTTTTGAAACTCTTCGGGCGTGTCATCCTCGGGCATATCAGACAGCAAAAAGCTTATGGGCTCTTCAGGCAGGGTTTCGCCCTGATACAGCTTGCCATCCAAAAAGATACGGTCTTCATCCACTCCTTCATTGATCAGCAAGTTACGGATCACCTCCGCCCTGGCCAAACCAATGTTCTCCTGAAAACTACCTGGTATGACCAGATTATTTTCGGTGGGTAAATAGCGACCTACAATTGTTAGTTGTTTGCCTGTTTCCTTTTTCAGATAATAAGCCAGTCGGTATAAAAAATCTTTATTTTGCTCGTTTAATTCAGGTTGCACACTATCCCTTCTAAATAAAAACTGATCCTGATTCTCGAAAACAGGTTCATCTCCGTCCATTACGTTTAAAGTCTGCGCCCGGATTTCCTCTTGTTCGCACAATTGCTTAATTTCACATACATAATAATATCTGGAAATCGCTGTCGTTACCAAAAACAACAGAAACAAAATGATAATCCAAAAAGATCTCCACATAGATATTAAAATTTATGGGTTCTCTGACAAAAATTGTGGGAAATAGAATTTCAAAATAATATTCTTTTCAGCCACAAGAGCATTCAAAGATTATTATTTTTCATTCCACACAATTTGTCAAATAACGAGTTTATTTAAACGTGTAAGTTAAGGAAATAATGGTAAAATGGGAAAATGTCATCGAAAATTTTAAATCCTATTTATTGTTAGAAAGGGGGCTTTCTCCTCATTCTATTGAGGCTTACCTCAATGATGTCCAAAAACTCCATACGTATTTAACCATTCACAAAATAGAAAAAAAACCAACAGAAGTAGATTTCAATTTACTTTCTAATTTTATTTTCTGGATCAATCAGCTCGGGCTGGATGCCCGCTCACAAGCCCGGATCATCTCTGGTATAAAAGCATTTTTCAGATTTCTACTTCTTGACGACTATATTGATACCGACCCTTCCGAATTGCTGGAAGGCCCCAAATTGAAAAGAAAAATTCCCGAAGTACTGACATTCGATGAAATTCAAAAAATCTTGCTGGCTATCGACATGAGCCACCCACAGGGCCAGCGTAACCGGGCCATGCTGGAAACGCTCTACGCCTGTGGTCTGAGAGTAAGCGAACTGATCAATCTGCGGTTGTCCTTTCTATATCTCGATATCGGTTTTATCAAAGTAACCGGAAAAAACAATAAAGAGCGGCTGGTGCCCATAGGCGAAGCCGCCGTCAAACACATCCAACTCTACATCGAAGGTACCCGAAATACTATGCGAACCATCCAAAAGGGGGAAGAAGACCTCCTTTTTCTCAACCGCAGGGGTAAGCGACTGACACGGGTGATGGTCTTTTATGTCATCAAGGAACACGCAAAAGCCGCTGGCATCACCAAAACGGTGAGCCCACACACCTTTCGCCATTCGTTTGCCACCCACCTTATCGAAGGAGGGGCCGACCTCAAAGCCGTACAGGATATGCTCGGCCACGAATCCATCACCACTACCGAAATCTACACCCACCTGGATGCCGAATACCTCCGCGAAACCATCCGGCTTTTCCATCCGAGAAATAAAAAGTAATGTGGAATTCGCGGAAATTCAACATCTTTGCACCATCTATTGAAATCAGCTTATGCAAAACACTAAACGCTCTATTTCAGCTATTCCCGCAGCAATAATTTTATCCATTTTCATCCTGGCCGGTTGCGCAACCAAGTCTATGCCGACAGGTGGAGAAAAAGATACGCTGCCCCCACAGATAGACAGCGTAAAATCCACTCCAAACTATCAGGTGAATTTTGAGAAACAAAATATCGAAATCAGATTTGACGAGTGGATAGAAATCCGGGATATATTTAATCAGGTGGTCATCTCACCGCCCCTGGAGTTTGAGCCAGAGATCAACCAAAAGGGGAGGGGGGTGAGATTTGAATTTGCTGCAGAAGAAGTACTCCGCGAAAATGCCACCTACACTATAAACTTCGGAGATGCCATCAGAGATTATAATGAAGGAAATGTAGCTGAAAACCTCCGGTTTGTCTTCTCTACCGGCCCCTTCCTGGACTCGCTTACCGTCACCGGAAAAGTGGTCGACGCCTACACCCTGGAGCCCCTGGAGGATATCCTGGTTATGATGTACGACAACTACGCCGACTCTGTGGTGCGTACCAAACGTCCTTTTTATTTTTCCAAAACGGATGAATCCGGTCAGTTTACGATTAATAATGTCAAAAACGGCTACTTTAAATCTTTTGCCCTTAAAGACAACAACCTGAATTATCTATATGACCTTTCTGACGAAGCTATCGGATTCATTGATTCCCTTACATTAGTTTCCGACTCTTTAAGCACATCCCTTTATTTTAAATTATTCCTCGAAAAGCCCCCTTTCCAACTGATGACAACCGAAGCGGACGAATATGGATTCCTGAAGCTGGGATTCAACCAATCGGCCGGAGCACTTACCTTTGACTACCAGGATATTGGTCAGCAAATATTCTCCAGCCAACAAAAAGACACCCTCAAAATATGGTACCACCAGCCAGCTGATTCCTCCTGGAAGCTCTACCTTAACCTGGATACCCTCTTTCGGGATACCATAAAAGTAAAGGGTGTGGGCCGAAAAGC
This sequence comes from uncultured Saprospiraceae bacterium, assembly GCA_964534315.1. Taxonomy (GTDB): domain Bacteria; phylum Bacteroidota; class Bacteroidia; order Chitinophagales; family Saprospiraceae; genus CAZHOV01. The sequence continues at coordinate 52,052 of CAZHOV010000005.1, forward strand.
ATTTCTGGAAGACAATACCATACCGGTCCACGAAGCACCGTCTAAATCCCAACCCACTTTCAAGCCCTCGTCAATAGCATTTAACCACCCTATCTCCAAGATTGATACCGCATCCATCGCCCTTTTTGAAGACACCCTGACCAACCGGTTGGTGCCCACTATTCAAATCGACACCCTCAACCCTTTACAAGTTACGTTTACCTACAAATGGAAACCCGGAACGTCTTATCGCCTCGCTCTTTTTCCGGGAGCATTAACAGACTTTTACGGCCTGACCAACGATTCACTTGAATTCTCTTTTAAAACCCTCGCTCCAGACCAATACGGAACGTTGAACGTAGAAGTTTCTAATTTAAATCAAAACCAATATTACCTTTTTCAGCTACTCGATGAAAAAGAAAAAAATATAGAAGACCGTTGGATCAAAGGCGACTCCTCGCTGGCGCTCACCTACAGGCTAATTCCTCCCGGTATATATAAAATTCGGGTCATCGAAGACTTAAATCAAAATAAAGAATGGGACCCCGGCAATTACGACCTCAAGCAACCTCCTGAAAAAGTATACCTCAAAACGTTTGAAAATTTAAGGGCTAACTGGGAGCTCAGAGCGCTGGTAGACTGGAATGAGGCAGCCCTTTTTAGCTCACCTCTCCGACAACAACCACTGAAGGAGCAACCTTCAAAAGAGGATTAACCATCTTCTACTCTAAAACATTACCTTTGCAAGATAAAACGGATGTGAAATGCAGTTGAGAACAGAAAATTTAGTAAAGATCTACGGCAGGCGTAAAGTTGTCAGCGATGTCAGCCTCGAAGTAAACCAAGGCGAGATCGTCGGTCTACTCGGGCCTAATGGCGCAGGAAAAACAACTACTTTCTACATGGTCGTTGGCTTTATCAAACCGAATGAAGGGCTGGTTTATCTCGATAATAGAGATATTACCAACCTGCCAATGTATAAAAGAGCCCAAAATGGTATTGGTTATCTTCCTCAGGAACCTTCTGTTTTCAGAAAATTAAGCGTAGAAGATAATATTAAAGCTGTCCTGGAAATGACCAAACTCAGCAAGGCCGAACAAAATGAACGCCTGGAAAGCCTGATCGACGAGTTTACGCTCCATAAAGTCAGGAAAAGTAAGGGAGATACGCTCTCCGGCGGAGAACGTAGACGAACGGAAATAGCCCGTGCTCTGGCAACTAAGCCCAACTTCATCCTCCTCGACGAGCCTTTCGCGGGTATCGACCCCATCGCGGTAGAGGATATCCAATATATCGTGGCCAAATTAAAAACAAAGAATATCGGCATCCTGATCACTGACCATAACGTTCAAGAAACCCTGTCTATCACAGACAGAGCCTACCTGATGTTTGAAGGAAGCATCCTCAAATCAGGAACAGCAGAAGAACTGGCCGCCGACGAAATGGTACGAAAAGTCTACCTAGGTAAACATTTTGAATTGAAACGAAAAATAATCGACCTGGATAGAGAGGGGGAATGAGCAATGTGCAATGTGCAATGAATAATGAATAATGAATAATGAATAATGAATAATGGATAATGGAGGACGACTTAACGACTTAACGAAAATTTAACTATTAACTACTAATTATTCATTATTAACTACTAATTATTCATTATTAACTATTAATTATTAATTATTAGGTGTTTTCGGGATAAAATGAAAAAAAAACTCAAATATCTTCTACTTTCAATTTTAGTTTCCTTTCTTTTTTCGTGTAGCCAAATAGATGAAAAAAAAGAAAGCGAACGGAGGCTATTAGTAGATTCTATTGTGCAGGTGCGGATAGATACATTGACGCCGGTATTGGACAGTCTGTGCGCTATTGAAATCGAGGGGAAACTCCAAAAAACAGTAGATTCTATCATACAGGAACGATTGAAAAAAATTGAACGAACCCTCCGGGAAAAAAGAAAAAAAATCAATCAATGAATAAAAAAGCAACAAATGCATTCTTACTCCTTTGCTGCTTTTGTTTTTTACTTTTCTCCTTTCAAAAAGAAAATGATAAAGTAAAAAAAGCGGTAGAAGAAGCATTGACAGAATTCAAAAAGAAAAAAGCCAAGGAATGTCATGCTAAACTATTGAAACAGGCTTCTACTATTGCTGATTCAGTAATGCTAGATATAGCCAAGCTGTCTAAAAGAGACTCTTCCAAAAGAATACGAATTCCCCGCAAACCGAATGCCCCCAAAATCCGAACGGTTGATGACACCTCGCCTATCGAACCCTTATGGCCCATCCTCGATTCCCTCTATTTCGATTCGTTATTTAGAGACTCTATCAAGCTGGATTCCATAGGAAGAGATTCCCTTTCAAGAGACACAACAAAGTAAAATTACTCAACCATGAATTTCTCTTTAAAAAAGCTAACCAATTATTGCTTAGACCATTCTACGCCCCCTGTTGATCTCCTCAACAACCTGGACCGTGAAACTCATTTGAAGACGCTCGCGCCCCAAATGATCGCCGGCCCGCTTCAAGGTCAGTTGTTGCGCTTCCTAAGCCTGATGATACAACCAGACAGGGTGCTTGAAATCGGAACATTTACGGGATATGCCACCTTATGCCTGGCGGCAGGGCTAAAACCCAAAGGGAAACTGATCACGGTGGAAGCCAACGAAGAGCTGGAATACCTCGCTCAAAAATACATTAAGCAGTCTGACCAGGCTTCCCAAATCGAACAGATCATCGGCGATGCAAAATCGATCATCCCAACCCTTGAAGGTCCTTTTGACTTGGTCTTCATCGACGCCGGTAAAATGGATTATGCCCTGTACTACAACCTCGTCTTTGAAAAAGTCCGCCCAGGCGGATTCCTGATCGCTGACAATGTCCTCTGGAGTGGTAAAGTCACCCAACAAGAACACGATAGAGATACTCAAATTCTCCACGCGTTTAATGAAAAGATCCAACAAGACCCCAGAGTCGAAAACCTCATGCTCCCTATCAGAGACGGCATTCTGCTGATCAGGAAGCTGTAGATAATTTATCCGACTAATAGGCTGTCTTGTAAGTCTATAAGCCATCCATAAATAAACAAACGCAACCGATTCTTGTAAATAAAAGAAAGAGGCCTTAAAAAATAAAGCCTCTTTCAGCATAGTGTAATGTTGGGGTCAGGTGCTTATTTGTGGGTTAGACAAAAAAACATACAAATATAGGGACGAAGGAATTTCCTTCATCAACTTCTTCTGAATAGTCTTTGTGTAAATCGGGAACGATAAGTGAAGATCGTTCTAGTTTCTAGTTCACCAATCAGTTTTTGGAAAGCTCTTATCGGGGGGATAATTTTTTCTTCCAATTATGTAGACTTTGGTTTTAGAAAAAGGTCACAATTTGTCCGATAATTACTACAATTTTTATAAATTCAATAATTATACCAAAGTTGAAGATGCGTTATGAATTTCAATCCTGTCGTGTTGGCTATTCCGATGTATTTTATTTTGATCATTGGGGAGTTGATTTTTGAGCAAGTAACCAAAAAGCTTACGTACCGGGTGAATGACGCGGTAACGAATATAAGCCTGGGTATTTTAAGCCAGGTAAGCGGGGTATTTTTGAAGTTGCTTTCTATCGGAGTTTACATCGTCATTTATGAAAAAATAGCCTTTTTCAACATCGAACCCACCTGGGCCAGTTTTGTTGCTTTAATCATTTTACAAGATCTCTGCTATTATTGGAGTCATCGCATGAGCCATGAAATTAGCCTTTTTTGGGGCGGGCATGTGGTACATCACCAGAGTGAAGACTTTAATCTCTCGGTAGCCCTGCGGCAGAGTTCTACCAGCACCTTGTGGAGTTTCATGTTCTACCTTCCGCTTGCTTTTCTTGGGTTTGACCCGATGCAATTTGTAATCGTCAATGGGATTAACTTGCTGTATCAGTTTTGGATTCATACCGAGCACATCAATAAACTGGGGTGGTTAGAGTATATTTTTAACACCCCTTCTCATCACCGGGTGCATCATGGCAGAGACCCGAAGTATATTGATAAGAACTATGCGGGTATGCTTATTATCTGGGATCGGATGTTTGGCACCTTTAAGGAAGAGGAGGAGCGTCCGGTATACGGGATCACAAAGCCATTAAAAAGTTGGAATCCGGTGTATGCCAATTTCTCGCACTATATCGATCTGTTTAAAGCGGTAAAAAAGTCTAGGTCAGTAAAAGATGCTATGGGCATTTTATTTCAGAAGCCGGGTTGGATGCCCGAACACTTGGGCGGGTACCAAAAGCCTCATCAAGTAGAATCGGGGTATCAGAAATTTGACGTGCTTCCTGCCTTACCTGTAAATTTATATATCATTTTTCAATTTGTGGTATTGATAGGGTTAACGGCCTTATTTTTATTCAACCTGGATAAGATGCCTGTTTTTTTTAAAGCGGGTTATGCCGTTTGGATTGTGGCCAGTACGTTGATCTTTGGATGGTTATTCGAGATGAAAACAACAGGATTTTACCTGGAAATCGCCCGGTTATTGATGATCCCGGTATTGTTATTTTTTATTATTAAGAATGGAGTAGTGGCGACATTTTGGCCATTAGTGATTGGAGTGGTAATTGTTCTGACTTCTCTTGGCATATTATATTTTTATGGTAGGAAATATCAGAGACGGGCAATATCTTAGGATGGTTTTTATAGTATATTTCAATTATTGAAAATGATAGAACTAAAAAAAGCTATTTCTGATATGATAGCTATATCTGATGAAGAGGCTACTAAATTCATAGGCTTCTGCTATCGAAAATCGTTTAAAAAAAAAGAGCTTTTAAGTGATGATGATCGATTCATTGATGAGGTCTATTTTATAGAAAAAGGTATCTTGAGAGTGAAAATTACAGATCTTGAAGGCCGCGAACATACCACACATTTTGCTTTGGAAAACCAATTCATTGCAGATTATAATGCTTTTCTAACAAAAAAGAAGTCCCGATACCAGCTAGAAGCGATGGAAAATACAGATGTAATCGTTCTCCCGAGAGCGGCCATTGAGTGGGGGTATGCCAACCTGAAAGAGGGAGAGAAACTAGGCAGGCTCATCGCCGAGTATTATTTCCTGTATCTTGACAGCAGGATCCAACATTTGTATACCTTATCTCCTATTGAGCGATACCATTTGATGAGCCAAATCTTTCCGAATATTCATAACAGAGTTCCGCAACACATGATTGCTTCTTACCTGGGCATCACCCCCATACATCTTAGCCGAATAAAAAAGACATCCCGGTAAAATCTAAACATTTGTTATCGTTTTGAGGGTGAGGAACAGGACATATTTGCATAAAAAAGTTATGCAATTAGGAAAAAGAACAATTGACCGTCTACACAACACCTATGGAAATTGGGTATTAATAACCAGGGCCACCTCCGGAATAGGGAGAGAAATGGCTCTTAGATTTGGAGAGGCTGGCTTCAACTTAATCATAACCGGAAGGCGAGAACATTTACTAAATGAAATAAGCACGTTGCTGTTCGACAAATACAATGTAGAAGTTGTACCTATCCCGGGTGATTTATCTGTAGAGGCTAATGTCCGCCAATTGATGCAAGAAATTACACATTTAACTATTGGGGTTGCTGTTTTGAATGCCGGCTTTGGCAAATCGGGCAAGTTCATAAATGCCAATTTAGACCAGGAGCTGAATATGCTCGATTTAAACTGTAGAGCCCTGATGATACTAACTCATTATTTTGCCAATAAAATGAAAGCGCAACCTCAAAGAGGAGCTATCGTTCTTTTGAGTTCGATGGTTGCCTTTCAGGGGGTACCCAATGCGGCACATTATGCGGCAACGAAGGCTTATGTGCAATCTTTAGGCGAAGCCCTGGCCCTCGAATTAAAAGAAGAAGGGGTTGATATCTTATGTGCTGCTCCGGGGCCGGTAGAAAGTGGATTTTCAGAAAGAGCCAATATGAAGATGAACCGTTCTTTGAAGCCAGATGATGTAGGAGTCCCAATCATCAACGCCATTGGAAAACGGACAACCTTATTGCCCGGATTTTTAACGAAATTGTTGGTTTATAATTTGAGAATGGTGCCGAGGTGGGCTAAAGTGCGCATCATGGGAAAGGTGATGAAGGGGTTTACGAAGCATCAGGGATAGTAAATACCTACAACTCCTTCCGCAACCTCGCCACGGGGATATTCAATTGCTCCCGGTATTTGGCTACGGTACGGCGGGCGATGTTGTAGCCTTTGTCGCGCAATTGGTTTTTGAGCTTTTCATCTGAAAGGGGTTTCTTTTTGTTTTCGTTCTCCACGATATCGGAAAGGATCTTTTTTACTTCCAGGGTAGAGACCTCCTCGCCGTCTTTTGTTTGGATCGACTCGGAGAAAAAATCTTTTAGCCGTTTAGTACCGAATTCAGTTTGCACAAATTTACTGTTGGCCACCCTCGAAACGGTAGAGATATCTAACCCTGTAATATCAGCAATGTCCTTTAAGATCATCGGGCGAAGTTTCATAGAGTCACCGGTAAGAAAGAAGTCATATTGATATTGGAGAATGGCATACATCGTTTTATACATCGTCTGTTGACGTTGCCTGATCGCATCGATAAACCATTTTGCGGAATCGATCTTTTGCTTGATAAACATGACCGCTTCGCGATCTTTTTTATTAGGGCGCTTACCGCTATGTGATGCCTTAAAGGATTTGAGCATATCTTTGTATTGCTCATTGATTTTCAGGTCCGGAGCATTTCGGGTATTGAGGGTCAAGTCCAACTCGCCATCGCGATTATAGATGATAAAATCAGGCACCACATAATTGGTGCTCCTGCTACTCCCTGTAGAGTATCCGCTGGCAGGTTTGGGGTTGAGCTTAAGGATCTCGTCGATAATACACTTGAGTTCCTGCTCGTCGATACCCAAAGATCGTTGAAGCTTAGAATAGTGCTTTTTAGAAAATTCATCAAAATACTTATCGATAATCTTTACAGCTAATTGGATATTTCGGATATCCTCATCATCGAGCTGTCCATCGCTATCCACCAATTTCGCCTTTAATTGTATCAGAAGACACTCCTGAAGATCTCTGGCTCCTATTCCGGGAGGATCGAATTTCTGGATTTTCTTTAACAGTTCATAGACTTCTTCCTCATTAGTCGATACATTTTGAGCAAAAGCCAGGTCATCTATGATCGCCTCGGGGGCTCTTCTGAGGTAGCCGTCGTCATCTATACTTCCGATAATTTGTTCGGCTACGACTTCAAGTCGTTCCTCTCCGAGTTTCAGCAAACCTAATTGTTCGAGCAGATATTCGTGAAAGGTATGTTCTACCGGCATGGGTACCGATTTGTCTTCCTCGTCCGCACCATAAAGATTTGCTTTGTATTTATAGCTAGAGGGATCATCTTCCATATATTCTTCGAGGTAGTCATCTAACTCGAACGTATCTTCCCGTTCGGGTTCATCTGAAGCCGTCTCCTCATTTCCGGGTGCATCCGAGGCATCGTTACCGAGCAGCCGGTCTTCATCGTGGTCGCCTTCCTCCAGAGCTGGGTTTGCCTCTAGTTCCTCTTTAATCCGTTGATCCAGCGTAGCAGTAGGTATCTGCAACAGTTTCATTAACTGAATCTGTTGGGGAGATAACTTCTGCAGCATTTTCTGGCTCAGGTTCTGCCGTAACATATTTTTTTGTCTTGAGTCTTGAGTCTTGAGTCTTCTTTAGCTATGTAATATTCGCAAAATAACTATTTTTTGATGAGATATATTAAAAAAAAGCCCACTATTTTACAAAAAACATGCCAGAATCTTTGATTATAAGCGATGACAGGAGTAAACGTATAGTTCACATTATTCAATTATCTTTGGTGATGCCATTTCTTAATAGTAACGATCTTACAACTAACGTGATAAATGACTTCCTTAGCGCTACAACAACCACTGCCCGATTGGTCAATCGAAGCTATTGCCGCCCCTACGCCTCCTCCGGTAGTTGGCGATTTTTCAGGTAAGCCATTGGTGGTCTTGATTTTTAGCATAGGCTGCCCGGGGTGTCTGGGCAGAGCCATTCCTTTTGCGAACCGCCTGGTATATGAACTGGGCGATAAACTGAATGTCATTGGCATACATTCTATTTTCGAAGGAGCCAATTATTCAGACGAAGAATTACTACAGATAAAAGAAGACCTTTACATCCGCTTTCCTTTCTACCGGGATCAAAACTACAATACCACTTTTAAAAGATATGGTGCCGGCGGCACGCCCCATTGGATCGTAACGGATAAAGCGGGCAACGTTGTCTATTCCATATTTGGCTCCGATCCCAATAATGCATTGTTGAAGCTGGATTTGAAGATTGCGGAGCTGCTGGAGACTTGAGGGATCAAGTCGTCACGTAGTCCAGTAGAGGGTGTTTCAAAACACTATTCGTGTTTCGACACACCAAACTTTCTTCTTTGGGAGGGCTGTTTTTTCTAAAAAAACTGTTCACCGTTCACCGCTTACTGTTCACTCTAATAACACAAACCCCGCCCAATAATACGGATTATCAAACCGATCCCGCATTGCCAACTGTGTTTTGCGGAATGCTTCCGGAATGCTCATTTCTTCTTCCAGCCAATGTTGATAAAAGGCAAGCATAAAATCTTTCGTTTCCTGGTCCGGGACTTTCCAAAGGCTCATGATTAAGTAGTTGGCTCCGGCTATCTTGAAAGCACGTTGGAGGCCATATACGCCCTCGTTCCTCCGGATGTCTCCTAAGCCTGTTTCGCAGGCAGAAAGTACAACCAATTTGGTATTGGATAAATCCATCTGACTGATTTCATAGGCGGTGAGCACCCCGTCTTCCATATTTGGACGAAGCGGTTTACCGGTTTTCCAGGCATGGTTTCCTCCTGCGAGGATGAGTCCGGAGCGCATCAAAGGATTATCAGATTGAAGAAAAACAGGGTCTTCATCAGAAAAAATTGACCGGCGTTTTCTCTTCTGGGGGTCGGGGAAAAAGAAACCGTGGGTGGCAATGTGCAACACATCAGGTGAGGCCTGTTGATCGCCAAGTGTTTTAAAATACTCTTCCGTAGCGAGCCTTCCCTTTTTTATATTGGAAGATAACTGCTTTTTCGTAATCTCCGGTGTTTGTATATAGAATAGCCAGATTTCTTAAGCTTTTAACAAAATATGGATTTTCCTGGGAAAGTGTTCTTTCCCGTATTTTTATGGTTTCCAGGAAATACGATTCTGCTTTTTTGTATTCTTTTAATCCTGAATACAACCCTCCTATGTTTTCCAGGCAATGTGAATAAAGCACATGTTCCTCTCCTAAGGATTTTCCCCAAATGTTCTTCACTTGGGATAGAGTTTGTTCTGCTTTTTCATATTCCCTCATGTTCAAATAGAGATTTCCCAGGTTGTTTAGGTTGTGAGCAATGTGCGGATGTTCTTCTCCAAGGGTTTTTACCCCTATTTTATAAGCTTCAAGAAAGAACTCTTCAGCCTTTTTGTATTGGAGTAACCATTGGTAGGTTGTGCCTAAATTAGTGAGGTTTCCTATGTAATCGATATGTTCCGTACCTACTGTCTCTTCCCGAATAAATTTTGTTTCTAGGTAAATGGATTTTGCCTTCTCAAATTGCCCCATGTCTAAATATAAAGCCCCTAAATTCCCCAAACTACTGGCGTAGGATGGATGTTTCTCACCATAAGTGTTTTTATAGATGGAAATCGCTTCCAGAGAAAGAAGTTCCGCTTTGTCTAGTTGGCCCATTAGGTAGTAAAGCGTTCCTAAGTTATAAAGGGCTCCTGCATAATCAGGGTGATGACTTCCGAATACTTTTTTCTGGATTTCTACAGCCTCAAGGCTCATTGCTTCCGCTTCTTCAAACTGTCCTCTTCCCCTGTAAATTGCTGACAAATGTAGTAAGCATATAGCATAATTAGGATGTTCTTTCCCTAATACTTCCCCTTGTATATCTTTTGCTTCCGAAAACCATTTTTCTGCATTTGGCGTATCACCTTGTTTATGAAAGACATACCCTCGTCTAAAACAACAACTACCATAAGCCACAGATACTCTCCCATCTTTTTCTAGCGCTAATTTTTGTGCCGATTCCATAGCTTCATGTGCTAGATCAAATTTGCTTTCTTTAGCAAGGGCCTTGGCAATATGGATTAAGCTATCCACCTGGCGGTAAGCCGTCGAATCCACCTCCTGCCCCATCAAAAAAGCAGGTAAGAGAAAAAATAAGAATGGTAGAAAATATTTCATGGAAATACTTTTAAAAAGTGAGGATATTTATTGTGAAGTTATAAAAAAAGCTCTTTTATTTTTTTAAATTCTAAAATCCCTAATCTCATGCCTCCCTACTTCAAAATCGACTTTCTCGACCACGTCGCCATCCGCGCTAAAGATATCGAACAATCTGCTCAATGGTACGAATCCATCCTGGGTCTAAAACGTGTACAACCCAAAGAATGGAAACCCTGGCCAATCTTTATGCTAGCCGGAAATAGTGGCGTTGCTATTTTTCCGGAAAAAGAAGGTCATGTGAAGAAAGTAGATCATTTTGCTTTTCGAGTATCCCAACCTTCTTATGAGGCTGCCAAAGAACATCTGAAGGCAAAAGGGATTGATTTTCAAGAACAAGATCATATCTATTTTGATTCCATTTACTTCAAAGATCCGGATGCACATATGGTGGAATTGACGGTGGAGAAGAAGTTTTGATTAAGGCTTGAATTTTTACGATGGACCGTAAAAATTAGCGCTAATATTTACGGTCCATCGTATTTTTTATTGTAATTTAAGCTCCAAATCACCTTAAAATGCCCGCTTCCAAATCCCGCCGCCTCGCCGCCATCATGTTTACCGATATTGTCGGATATACCGCTCTCATGCAGCAGAACGAAAAAGCCGCAGCAGCAGTAAGAAACCGTCACCGGGAAGTTTTCCAACAATACCATGAAACTTACCATGGTGAAATCGTACAATACTTTGGTGACGGTACCCTAAGCACCTTCCAAAGTGGCGTCCAAGCGGTCGAATGTGCTATTGCTATTCAAATAGCGCTTCGTCAGGAACCCAAAGTGCCCTTGCGCATCGGTCTCCACCTGGGCGATATTGTTTTTGACGGGACAGAAATCTATGGCGACGGTGTCAACACCGCCTCTCGCATCGAAAGTATGGGGACACCGGGAGCGATTTTGCTGTCCGATAAACTCAACGATGAGCTCAAAAACCAACAACATATCACTACCCAATCCGTTGGGGCTTTTGAGTTCAAAAATGTAGCCCAACCCATCGAGTTATTTGCGGTCACCAACGACGGCTTACCCATTCCCGAACCTGCTGAAATGAAAGGCAAGGGGAAACCTAAGCAAGAAGATAAATCTATTGCCGTACTACCTTTTGTCAACATGAGTTCCAGTGAGGAAAATGAATATTTCAGCGATGGCATGACGGAAGAGATCATCAACGCCTTAACTAAAATTGATGGTTTAAAGGTTACTTCACGGACCTCTTCATTTCATTTCAAAAATAAAAATATTCCGGTTGCTCAAATTGGAGAAGCCCTGAATGTTTCTACCATACTCGAAGGGAGTATCCGGCTGGCAGGCAACCAAATGCGGATTACCGCTCAGCTTATTGACGTATCCGATGATGTTCATTTTTGGTCCGAGACCTTTGACCGGTCGTTGGACAACATTTTTGAAGTTCAGGATGAGGTCAGCCTGCTCATTGCCGATAAGCTGCGCGAACATCTGGGGCACTTAGAAATTGGTGATCATTTGATAGAAGCACCCGATATCAGCGTGGAAGCTTATAAAGATTATCTGAAAGCCCGCTTTCATATGCTCAAAATGACACCTGGTGATTTAGAAAAAGGGCTGTCTATGCTGGAAGAAGTTTTAACCAAGCATCCCAATTATACCATGGCTCATTTGGGGATACACCTTGGCTACACGCTGATCGGCACGATCGGGTTATTACCAGCAGAAGAAGCCTTCATGAAAGGGAAACCACACCTGGATAAAGCGATAGAACTCGATCCGGAGCTTCCCGAATGCCAGCTACACTTATCCTGGATCGCCTTTCTGCAACAATGGGATCTGCCCAAGGCTTATCAGCATTTGAATAAGGCATTAGAACAAAAGGCCGTAGTGGATTTTTACCAGTCTATGGCCGCTACCCTGGTAGCTGAAGGTAAATTTAAGGCGGCAACAAATTATATCGAAACGGCTATTCAGCTCGATCCCTTTGCCAATATCAATTATCATCTGAAAGGATTTATTTTATATGGCCAGGGCAACTATGAAGAAGCGCTGGAAAATTATACTAAAAGTCTGGAATTAAAGCCTGACTTTATGGCTTCCACCATTTATAAAGGCCAAACGTTGATATTATTAGGGCGAAAAGAAGAAGCGCTGAACTACTTCCAAAATCTTTCGGATGATGCGGGTGATCTGCTGAAATTGGGAGGAATGACCATGGCTCAAGCTTCCCTGGGTAATACTGCTGAGGCCCAAAAGGGTATTGAGCAGTTGGAAGCCGCTCTTCAAACCGACCTGTTGGAACGCGCACTCAACATGCTGATCCTTTGCTATGGGATGCTAGGCGATGAAGAGAAAATGTTTCAACACCTGGAAAAAGGGATCGAATACCGTCTTCCCATGATGGTTTATTTATATGTGGAGCCTATTCTCGAATCTTACTGGCAACATCCCCGATTCAAAAAATTGATGGCTAAAATATTCGGTAAGAAAACAGTCACCCAACCTGCTAAGCGGAAGTATAAAAAGGCCCTTTTTGATCAAAAAGAACTTAAACAATACCGCTCTCAGCTCGATCAATTGATGACGGAGCAACAACCTTACCTCGATCCCAACCTCACCCTTCGCGATCTGGCCGAACAACTTGATCTTCCTCCAAACCACATGTCGCAACTGCTCAACGAGGGCTTTCAACAAAACTTCTCCGAATTTGTCAACACCTACCGCCTCGACACCTTCAAACAACTCGCTGCTGATCCTAACAATCGTCATATGACGATCCTTGGCCTCGCCTTCGATAGCGGCTTCAACTCTAAAACGGTATTTAATACCTTTTTTAAGAAGAAGATGGGGGAAACGCCGAGTGCGTATTGGAAAGCTGGAAAGTGGGAAAATTGGAGTATTGGAAAATTGGAAATTAAACCTAAGGGGAAAGCAGAAAGTAAATAAAAAAACTTTTTTCAATCCTGGTGGGTACGTTTTTTTGGATGGAAACATAGTTGAATGTAACCAATTAATTAACACCAATTATTAATCCAAAAAAAAAGAATTATGAAAAATCAATTATTAATTATCGCATTGGCAGTACTGACGTCATTCACCAACTTATTCGGGCAAAATGTGCGACATTTGTAACTAGCGAAAGCACTAGAGGTACTCAAGTAAAAGCCCAGAGATATAATCCCATCGTAGGAGTTGTCGCTATTGAATCTGTAGCATTTCCCGGAAAATACCTGCGTATGGATGCGCATACGGTACCTGCATCTGGTGGACACGGCGGAGGAGTGGTCAATGTTCAGACCAGAATAGGAAGTTTTGAAAAATTCCGGATTGCAAGGAGATAATAAAGAACCAAAACAAATGAGTTTTTTAAAAGGCAAAAGCCAGATTTTCATTGAGAAAGTCTGGCTTTTGCCTTTTAAAAAACTTATTGACTAACCAAGCTTTAATTATTCACTCTGCGGACTTTGCGCCTCTGCGAGAACCTTCCTTCCTTTTCTCTAACCAAATGACTACCTCAAGACGTCACTACTCGACGACGTCACAACGTGATTAGGTTCCAATTTACAAACCCGAACGATTGCCGGACTCCGCCCCCTTATCTTTGTAGTGTATTATTTCAATAAGGATTACAAAAAATTTAAATCACCAATCATGAAAGCAGTCGTTTTAACCCGGTACGGATCCCCGAAATTCCTTCAAGTTAATGAGGTAGCCAAACCTCAAATTAAAGACAACGAAGTATTAATCAAGGTAAAAGCATCCACCGTCACCCGGGCCGATACCATGATGCGACAAGCCAATCCTTTCATCAGCAGGCTTATCTTAGGCTTTTTCAAGCCTCGAAAAAACATCGTGGGGACAGGTTTCGCAGGTGTTGTCGTAGAAGCAGGAAACTCCGTTACCCAATTTAAGGAAGGTGACGAAGTCTTTGGGGAATCGGGTGTAAACTTTGGAGCTAATGCGGAATATGTAAGCGTTGCAGCTGATGGAGTGATCGCTCTAAAACCCACTGACTTGAGCTTTGAAGAAGCAGCTACCATCAGCGATGGTGCCCTTACTTCTCTCAACTTTCTGAAAAATATTGCCAACCTCCAGCCGGGACAAAAGATATTGATCAATGGCGCCTCCGGTAGCTTAGGAGTTGCGGCAGTGCAATTAGCCAAATACTATGGAGCGGAAGTAACCGGTGTTTGTGGGCCTACAAATGTAGAACTCGTCAAATCATTAGGAGCTGACCACGTGATCAATTACCGGGAAACCGACTTTACAAAAAATGGCGAAAAATACGATATCATTTACGACACAGTTCGAAAAACGACTCACGCAAAAAGCAAAGGTTCTCTTACCGAAAAAGGAATTTATATGTCGCCGGTATTAAAGTTGAAACTATTGTGGAATATGATTTTAACCTCCAAATCAAAAACGAAAAAAGCAAAGTTTACGGCTACCGGTTTGCAGCCTGCCGAAGGGCTTCGCGAATTACTCAGCGAACTTAAAACAATCATAAAAGCGGGAAAATACAAAGTGATCATCGATCGCCGCTACAAACTGGAACAAGCCCCCGAAGCGCATCAATATGTAGATTTGGGAAGAAAGAAGGGGAATGTGGTGATTGTGGTTTAATAGGTAATCAAGTTAGATAAATAAAAATGGGGCCAGAGGCTTTAAAATACTTGAACCTCTGTGCCCTTTGAATCTCTGTAATAAAAATGGTTCAGCTCCTACCGCTTAAACAATCCCGCAATAAACAAGACAACTACAGCCCCAATAACTGAAGTAAGGATCGTACTCACTAATCCACTACCTAAAGAAACACCTAAGGTACCCAGCAACCAGCCTCCTACAAAACTACCTACTATTCCAAGAATACCTAACTCCTTTCCAACGCTTCTATCTCTTTCAACAATTGTTCCGCATTCTTCAATCTATTGCGGTAAGATCGTTCCAACGGAATAACAATAGGAACAGCAATTACTGCAACTACCAGTAGTGCAATCCCCAATACCCATGGGTTTTCATAAACCTCCATTTCAAAACCCGTATACAATACAATAGGCCACATCAAAACTGCTGCAAGGATATTCAAGACCAACTCCAGTCTGCCAAATCGGTATCGAGTATACTGTAAATCATATAGTTGCTTCTGAAGTGTCAGAACAGAGCTGTTGTAATAATCCATTTTATGGATCTTCAGCACTCGATTCAGGCTAAGCAACAGGAGCAGTAAAGCCTTATTTGCAGGAGCTAATTCATTGATAAATTGATGCAAGAGAGTGACTTGCTCATTCTTTACCGCATCAACGCCTTCTGCTGGAAGGGTAATAATAGAAGCATCAATAGGTATCTTTTTTCCCTTATACTTTCGATCTTTTCGATAATAGGAGATCGCAGTATTTAGGGCTACCCTATAAATCCAGGTAGATGGTCGGACACTCCCGTCAAACCGCTGCATCGCTTTCCATAGCTGAAGCAGGATTTCTTGCTCCAGATCTTGCCGTTCTTCAGGGTTTGGGCAGTAGGTGTTACAAATCTTGTAGATTAGCTTTTGATGATCTTTGATGAGTTCAATGAAGGCTTCTTTTTCCACTAATTTTTCTTTCGTTTATTCTATTATTCGCAGAGAAGTGGAAAATATCACAAAAAGGAAGAGTTTAATAAAAAACTAACTTAGTCATACTAGTTTAATGAAGAATGAAGGATTAGAACTTCCATTCTTAATCCTTCATTCTTCATTATAAATCTTATGGTCAGACAAACTTTAGTCGTTAGAATACGTATTCACTTTTCCAATCTCCTATTTTCCCAATTTCCCATTTTCCCATATTCCCATATTCCTAAGAGTACCTCATACCCCTTTCGCCTTTCCGTACAATTTTCTTACTCTCCGCTCCCTTGATTACCTCGCCATTTTCGGCCAACCAGACAATGGCTCCGGTGGGGCAGCGCTGTATAGGTTTTTGAGTGTTGTGATTTTTGGAATAATCTACTACGGGTAAGTTATTTTGAATGGTGATCAGATCACCGGGAGCATCCATAGCGCATTTTCCGCAAGCGGTACAGCCCACCTGACATTCTTCCAGGATCTCATCGCCTTTTTCCAGATTCTTACAAGCCACCCACAATTGGTTGCTGATCGGTTGCAGGGAGAATAGATCTTTTGGACAAACCTCAACGCAGTCGCCACAAGCGGTACATTTATCAACATCTACTACAGGTAGTGAATGTTCGTTCATAATGATGGCATCAAAATCACAGACTACTTCGCAGTCGCCATGTCCCAGGCATCCCCAGAAGCACCCTTTGCCGCCACCAGATACGAGCGCTGCGGCTTTGCAGGATTCCAATCCCTGATATTGAGCGCGATTGATCGCGACATTCGTTCCGCCCGCACAAGCCAATCGAGCCACTATTTTTTCTTCAGCTCCCAAAGCTACCCCCAAATACTCCGCAATCGCCTTTCGCCCATCCTCCGAACTTACTGTACATTTACCAGGCAACACCTCTTCACCAACCAACGCCTCCGCAAAAGGCCGACACCCCGGATATCCGCAGGCTCCACAGTTAGCGTGCGGCAGCATCTCTTCCACCACATCAATACGCGGATCCTCATAGACATATAACTTCCGGTTCGCAATGATCAGCATCAATGCAAGTATCAGTGTCAATCCTCCAAGGGCTGCTATGGCAATAAGTATGGTCATTTGTTAGTATTGAGTCTTGAGTAGTGGGTATTGAGTCAAATTTTTATCTCGCAGAGACGCAAAGATCGCAAAGCACCTTTTAATTACCCTTTCTCCTTGTCTCTTGTTCCTTTCGCCTTGTTCCTAATAAATAATTTCCGCCCATTTTCTTCCGGCGATCAATTCGGCTTTGCGCAACCGCCATTTTTCTTCTGAGCCTAAGATTTTGGAAAAAGCTTTTTCGAGCATGTCTTTAATGTTTTCGTAGCCTGCTACAAAGATGTAAGTATTGGATTGATTCAGCATTTCCAGCACTTCAGAAGCTCGTTCTTCAATAGCCTTATCCAGTGCAATAGGATCTTCCCAGTGAGGACGAGGGCTTAGCGCACTGAAAGCCTCAAAGGTCTCTTCGTCGTAATAATTGGTGAGGTCGTCATTTTCATCATTCATGTAAAGCAACTCCAGTCCGCTTCGGGCACCATAGAACAAGCGGATTTTCCCTTCCCAATTTTTGATGTTTTTATAAATATGCTTTATGAAAGCCCGGAAAGGCGCAATACCAGTACCCATTCCAATCAGGATGAGATTGGCCGTCTTATCATCCGGCACTCTAAAAGGAAGCTCAAAGGGCCCGGTAATGGTAATCGTATCGCCTTCCCTTCGATCGCAAAGATAGTTGGAAGCAATACCATGGTAGAGCTCTCCGCTAAAATCATCGACGTAGGAGCATCGTTTTACCAACATAGTGATCAGTGGATTTCCGTTTTTCCTTGCCGGCAAATCTGCTACACTATATAAGCGGTGATGCAAGGCATTCCCAAACTCGCCTTCCGATTCCACCAGAACTCCGAAGCTTTGGTCGATTTCCACATCGAAAGCAGGCTCCTGTACTTCAAGTACAATTTCCCGAACTTCTTCCGTTTCCTTTGGCGTCAGGCGTTCGGTTTGCTTCACCTTCGCCCGGTATTGATTCTTGGTACTATAATCTGATAAATGTGCCATATCCGGTTGGTTTATTAGTTTATTGGTTGATAATGGTAAAGGACGCAACTTATTATCATGTAGATCAGCCGTTTTGCCTTCACCATTATGGTGTAGGCTTTTCTTTTTCTAAAGCGAAAGGTTCTACATTATAAGTTTAGTTGGCCTCCGATTTTTTTCTTTATCCATTTGGCAAACTGTTGTACACCCACAATTGGAACATTTCGTTCGTCCCGCCAATACATCTTCATCCGACAAGTGCTCCGCAAAGGTATCCCCCCAAAAGCGCTGAACGATCAGCCAGAGAACCATCAGAGCTACGATGCCCGTAATTGCTATAAGTAATGAGTTTAACATATTTAACGATTTAACGACTTATCGATATAACGATTTATAAACTTTGCGTTCTATGCGACTTTCACTGCCGGTTTGGACTGCTGGTTTGGACGTCTCGTCCAAACCTTTAGCGCCAATCATCCACCCAGCCCCGCAAATCCCATAAACGCCAGTGATAAAATACCGGCAATAAGCAACGTCAAGGCCGTTCCTTTTACCGTATTGGGCACTTCCGCAAATTCCAATTGTTCGCGTAAGCCGGCAATAAGAACAAGGGCTAGTGTAAAGCCAACTCCTGCTCCCAGAGCGTAAACAATACTTTCTATAAATCCGTAACCTTTATTCGTTTGAAATAAGGCCACTCCTAAAATGGCGCAGTTCGTTGTAATCAATGGTAAAAAGATGCCCAGCGCCCGGAATAGGGCCGGACTCATCTTTTTCACAAACATCTCTACCAACTGTACAGTAGAAGCAATCACTACGATATAACTGATCAATTGTAAAAAAGGCGCATTAATGGCCACCAATAAAGCATGAATGCCATAAGCACACATGGAACTAATCAGCATCACAAACGTCACTGCTCCGCCCATTTTGGTGGCGGTATCCATCTTTCCGGAGACTCCCAAAAAGGGACAGATACCCAGGAAGTAGGCCAAAACGAAGTTGTTGACCAGGCTCGATCCGATAAATATGGTCCATAGTGATTCATTCATACGGCAGCCCTCCTTTCTTTTATTGTATTAAAAATCAATAACCAAATCGCCAGGGTAAAAAATCCGCCCGCTGGCAAGATCATGACGATCCACTCCTGAAAACTATCCGGGAAAAGTGCCAGGCCGAAAAAAGTACCATTCCCGAGAATTTCTCTTACGGCTCCAAGGCAAAGCAAGGCGAAAGTAAATCCTACCCCCATCCCCAGCGCATCCATGATCGATCGGCCAATTGTATTTTTGGAAGCAAAGGCTTCTGCTCGACTTAAGATCAGGCAGTTAACTACAATCAGGGAGATAAAAGCTCCCAAACTCTTATGTAAATCCACGCTAATTGCCTGAATCGCATAGTCAGTAATCGTTACAAAGGTTGCAATAATGAGGATGTATGATGCGATACGTACCTGCTTAGGAATAAAATTCCGCAAGGAAGAAACCAGTATATTCGACATCAACAGCACAAATGCAGTAGCCAACCCCATCGCCAGGGCATTCTCTGCGGTGTTCGATACGGCCAGCACCGGACACATGCCCAGAACCTGGACAAATACAGGATTATCACGCCACAAACCTTTGATGAACTCATCGGTAGAAGGCGGATTTCCGGGCGCCCCTACAAATTCATCACCGGTATTTTTATCCATTATATTACTCATCGTCGAATATTACTTTTCCAGTTTAAAATCCTCTACATGGTTATAGATCAACGGCACCCATTTCTGAGTGCTTTCGCCAATAATTTCTCCGATCGCTCTCGAAGAAATGGTCGCTCCGGTAATCCCATCAACTTCCCACGGATGCTCTTTTTCGCCACTCTTTACCGGTACTACTTTATTTTTTAATTCGTCCTTACCTTCCGTTAAAGAGACATCTAAAGCTTCAAAATTAGCCAGGAAGGTTTCGTCCTTTTCGATCTTGTCACCCAGTCCGGGCGTTTCTTTACTTCCCAATACGTAAAAGCCAACTACCGCCTCTTTATTTGGGTCGTAGCCGTACAAGATCCTGATAATATCTGCATAGCCCTGGCCCGCTGCTTCTATGGCTACCCCCTTCAATTGATTATCTTTATCAAAACCGGCATAGACTAATTCGCCGTCTTTATCCTCTCCGGTTACGGGGACGAAGTTTTCATTTTCATCCAGCTTAAAGGCTTGTGTTTTTTCGATTCCGGGAATCACTCTAAACAGGGCTCGCTCCAGCGCTTCTGCTTTATTTTGTTTGATGATGGAAAACGTTCCTTCGAAAGTAAGTACGATCAATAAAGCGCACATCACCCCAATTCCGACCATTGCTCTCAGCATTTTGAAGCTGCTGGCAGAGGACTGTTTAGGTATGGTTTGCGTTTTACTCATGCTTGTTTTGCTTTTTTGGATGTTCCGTAAACCCTCGGTTGAATGAGGTTGTCAATATGAGGTGAAATGGCATTCGCCAATAAAATGGCATACATCACACCTTCCGGTAATCCACCCCACAAGCGAATCACGACTACTAATATCCCAATGATCGCTCCGTATACCCAAACGCCCAGGGGCGTTATAGGTGATGCGACCATATCGGTCGCCATATAAACCGCTCCGATCATCAGACCTCCTGAGAAGAGCATGAATAAGGGAGACGGATAGGTTTGTGCGTCTATCAGGTAAAAAATACCACTCAATACAAATACGGTCAGTAAAATCGAAGCGGGAATACGCCAGTTCATCATATTGCGGGCAATCAGATACAGACCACCCAGTATAATGATTAGGGCACAAGTTTCGCCGGTAGATCCGGTGATAATTCCCAGAGCTAAATCCTGAGTACTAGTACTTACCTGCTCAAACTTCCATGCAGCCAGGGGCGTTGCCCCGGAAACGGCATCAAAATGAGGCTCGGCAAACGGGAACGTCAACGTAGAACTCGCTAAGGTCGTGAAGCGGTCAGGCAAAAAGGCCGGATGCCAGGTCGTAATGGCTACCGGAAAGGCCGCTTGCAAGACTGCTCTTCCCACCAGGGCGGGATTAAAAACGTTATATCCTAACCCACCAAAGATAAACTTACCCAAAGCTATAGAGATCACTCCACCTAAAAAGGCCATCCATACGGGAAAACCAGGGGGTAATGTCAGCCCCAGCAGTAACCCCGTGATCACCGCCGACCAATCCGTAATGGTTGTTTCTTTATTCGCTAATTTGCATAAAAAGTGCTCCGTAAGGACACATGCAGCAACGGAAGCTACTAAGACCATCAAGGCACTCAGGCCAAATGAGTATACAGCAAACCCCGCTACCGGGATCAACGCCCATACCACATTTTGCATAATGGTGTCGGTACTAATCCCCTTTACTATATGGGGTGACGAACTGATATTTAATGTTTTATTGAGCATAATGTTAGGTTCGAGTTATGGGCTCTCGTTTTCTCACGATCGACTTTGACATTCTAAAATATTGTACTAATGGAATGTGTGAGGGACAAACATAAGAGCATGACCCGCATTCAAAGCAATCCATCAAGTTGTGTTCTTCGGCCATTTGGTTGTACGCCTCAAACTTGGCCAAAATACCAAGCTTAGAGGGGTTGAGCGATATCGGACAAGCATCGACGCATGCTCCGCATTTGATGCATGGATAAATTTTATCGGGCCTTTTTACTTCTTCGGAAGTGAACACTACGATGCCCGAAGTCCCCTTTACAATAGAAATATCCATATTGGAAACGGCAACGCCCATCATAGGGCCTCCCATATACACTTCGCTGACACGCTCGTCAGCGCCTACTTGTTCGAGTACAAATCTCAGTGGAGTACCTATAGGGATGAGATAATTACCTTTCTTTTTCACGCCGGGACCGGTGATGGTCACAACTCGTTCTTGTATCCCTCGCCCGTGAGGCAGCAACCGCCCAATTTCTGCCGTAGTGGCTACATTTACCACCACCACATCAACATCAATGGGTAAGCCTCCGGATGGCACTTCGCGGCCCAAAACGGAGGTGATCAGCATTTTTTCGGACCCTTGTGGATATTTGACTGGTACTACCTTTACCGTGACAGGCAGGTCTTTAGGAATGTTTTTTTCTAAATGTTCAGCGGCGTCTTTTTTATTCGCTTCAATTCCGATAATCACCCGCTCGGCCTCGGTAGCTTTTAACAAATAGCGTATTCCCATAAAGATATCCTGATCTTGCTCCAGCATGACGCGATGGTCCGTTGTCAGGTAAGGCTCGCATTCGATACCATTAAGCATCAACACCTCGCACTTTTTTCCTTCCGGAACCTTTAGTTTCACATGCGTGGGGAAGGCAGCTCCTCCCAATCCCACAATTCCGGCGTCTTGTATGCCTTTCAGAATTTCTTCCGGAGTAGCCGTTTCCAGATCTATCGATCTACCTTCCATCACTTCCTGACTAGATCCCGGAAAAGCTTCCAGATAGATCCCCTGACTCATTTTACCCGATATCGTCGGTACATTTCTGATCTTGCGTACGGTACCCGAAATGGGCGCATGTAAAGGAACCGAAACGTACCCCGTCTCCTTAGCCAATAACTGACCTCGAACCACTTCCTGGCCTTCTCTCACCACAACCTCCGAAGGCGATCCTATATGCTGAGACGTCGGCAATATGATCAACGGAGAAAAAGGAAACTGCCGGATCGGCAACCCATTGGTCTCCTCTTTATTCTCCGGAGGATGAACCCCGTGCTTGAAGGTATTTCTATGAAAATTGAATAAACCCATTTGTTGGTCTTAAGTCAGTTTAAAGGTTGAAGTTTTCTCGCAGAGCACCCGAATAATCGTTACCCCCTCTGTACTATTGTACCATTGTACCATTGTACCATTGTACCGTCAGATTGTGCAAAAACTCACTGTGAACATTGATGAGCGATGTCAGT
>CAZHOV010000006.1:0-3136 GCA_964534315.1 uncultured Saprospiraceae bacterium
CACCCCCCTGTACCCCTGTACCTCTGCACCCCTGCACCCCTGCACCCCTGTACCTCTGTACCTCTGCACCCCCCTTACCCCCTTTCCTAAACTATTAACTACCAACTACCAACCCCTTCCACCTCTTCAACTTCCCTGGCTAGCGGATTCCTTCCCAATCTCCTCGCTCCATCAGCAGTAATCACATAATCATCCTCAATACGGATACCTCCAAAATGACGGTGTTTTTCCAATTCGTTATAGTTGATAAAGGCTTCAAATTTCCCTTCAGATTTAAATTTATCAATTAATGCCGGAATGATATAAATACCTGGTTCAATCGTAAGGGCATATCCTTCTTCTACCTGTTTACCCAACCGCAAGGATTTTAACCCGAATTCGGTGCTCTTTTTTAGCTGCTCCGTGTATCCAATGTTTGGTTCACCCAGGTTTTCCATGTCGTGTACGTCTAGGCCCAACAGGTGTCCTAGTCCACATTGAAAAAACATCGTGTGAGCTCCTGCAGCTACCGCTTCCTCCGGGTCGCCCTTCATAATGCCATAATCTGTCAATCCTTCTACCAATTTTTTACTAGCCAATAAATGAACGTCTTTGAAAAATACGCCTGGTTTTACAAATTGTTCGGCTGCTTTCAGTGCATTTAAGACAATTTGATACAACTCCTTTTGAGTGCTCGTAAATGCTTTTCCTACGGGGAATGTCCGGGTAATATCGCCACAATATTGCAAAGGCGATTCTACTCCTCCGTCAAACAATACCATTTGTCCTTCCTCTAACCGATTTCCATAATAATGATTGTGCAGCGTCTGCCCATCTTTGGTCAGGATAGGCGTAAAACTTAATTTGGCGTTTTGCTCCATGGTTACCTTTTGGGCAATAGCTACCAGTTCGTATTCATACATGCCAGGTTGACACGCTTCCATTACGGCTTTATGTATCTGATAGCTTAGATCGGCTGCAATATCCAATTGCTCGATCTCTTCTGGTGATTTAATGGTACGCTGCTTTGCAATGGCATGTATTAATTCCAAGGATTGCTGGTCAGCTTTTCCTTGAAACCAGGATTGTAATTTGAGGTGATGTTCGGGCCGGTAGGGAGGCAAATAGTGTGTATCTGGAGAAAGGTAATCTTCGAGCTTGTCCTTGGGCAATACCTTACTAAGTCCTACTTTTTCGGCCATACTTTGCAAAGAGGGGAGTGGTCCCGTCCAAATAATATCGTCTATCGTCAATTCATCGCCAAACAAAATGGTTTCGTCCTGATCAATATCAATAATAGCCGTCAATCCGGCGATGGGTAAACCGAAATAATACAAAAAAGTGCTATCCTGCCGAAAGGGATACCAGTTGTCTTTGAAATTGACGCTGCTTTCTTCATTCCCTAAAAGCAGTATTTTTCCTTTTCCAAGGGTCTTTTTTAAAATTGCTCTGCGGTCAAGGTAGGTTTGAGTTGGGAAAAGCTCGAAGTGCATGGTCGTTTTTTTTTTGGTGAACAGTAGGTTACCAAATGTAAGGATTAAATTATTATATCCTTTTCATTCATTCTTTATTCTTTATTCCCTACTCCCTATTTTCCAAATTTCCTACTTTCCAGTATTTCCTTCACGCGCCAATATCGCTCAGATTCTCTCCATTGATCCTCCCATTTCCGGTGCCATGATCATTGGTCGTTCCTCCGATATGACCTTCCTCGTCCACTTTTAGATAGTAGGTGTCTAACGAAATAATGGCGTGGGGGTCTGCCTTTCGGTAGCCTTTTAGTTGATATTCTTTGGTTGCAGGATTGTAGGTGCCTCTGACGTATTCTTTGGCTTCACTACCGATCCGGTCTTTGTAATAGGCTACACTCATTTCTGAATTTTCGTCAGGGTTTACTACTTTCCAGTGGAAATATCCTTCTACCTGGTTGTTGGATTTGTGGGTCAGATAGAGATCAAAATCAAACTGATAGGTCGAACCAACGGAGGTCCAGCTACCTTTAAAGTATTTCTGCTGGGCCGCTAAGGGGGTTGCTGAAGCAACTACAAAGAGGAAAGTAAAGACGGAAAGTAAAGCCTTCATATGTAAAATGTTTAGTGAGAAATTATTTTTAAAACCTTAACGAATAGAACCTCCGGAAAATTTCCTTTGTCCGTATCCGTACATTTTAGTGGCCATTGCAAAACATCCGCGTCAAAAAAAGAGTTATTCTTACACAAAAGCCGGAGATATAAAACCGGTATAGCATTCTTAAAACCCTTAAAAATTATGAAAAACCTATTTCCTACTGCTCTATTTGCCTCGTTTGGATTCGTTTTGTTGGTTTATTTAGGGCCAATGCCTTCAAATAACGCAGGTATCGATCATAGCCAATGGGACCATCTTCTTCAGGAACACGTTTCCAGTTCGGGTAAGGTAGATTATGCGGGCTTCAAAAAAAGTAAAGATAAGTTGGACGGCTATTTAGAGCAGTTGGCCGATCATCCCCCCGCTTCCGATTGGTCGCGCAATGAGAAAATGGCTTACTGGATCAACGCTTATAATGCATATACGGTCAAACTAATTGTAGATAACTATCCGGTCTCCAGTATTAGAGACTTGCACGAGGGGAATCCTTGGGATGTAAAATGGATTGACCTGGGCGGAAAATCTTATTCGCTGAATAATATCGAGCATGACATTCTTCGTCCGCGCTACAAAGACGCCAGAATTCACTTTGCTGTCAATTGCGCTGCCAAGTCTTGTCCGCCTTTGCTCAACAAAGCCTGGACTGCCGAGAAGTTGGATCAATATTTCAATATGCAAGCTGAAGCATTTATCAATAGTTCAAATTATAACGAAATCGCACCTAATAAGATCGCCATTTCTAAAATCTTTGAATGGTACAGCAGCGACTTCGACAATATCATTGAATACCTCAATAAATACTCCAATATTAAGATCAATTCGGGCGCTGAAGTCAAGTATATGGAATACGATTGGACGTTGAACGGCGAGTGAAAAGAGAAATGAACCGAGGGAATGAACCGAATTAAGAGGAATCAGTTGTGTATAATTGGACATCATTCCCCCAATCCAATTCTCCAATATTCCAATTCTCCAATATTCCTATTTTCCAATATTCTAATTCTCCAATATTCCAATTCTCCAATATTCC
>CAZHOV010000006.1:3236-71165 GCA_964534315.1 uncultured Saprospiraceae bacterium
ATATTCCTATTTTCCAATATTCTAATTCTCCAATATTCCAATTCTCCAATATTCCAATTCTCCAATATTCCTATTTTCCAATATTCCAATTCTCCAATATTCCAATTCTCCAATATTCTAATTCTCCAATATTCCAATTCTCCAATATTCCTATTTTCCAATATTCCTATTTTCCAATATTCCTATTCTCCAATATTCCTATTCATCAGTTCAGCAGCTCTCTTTGAAGCTCCCGGTCCTCCTAATTTAGCACGGAGGTACTGATAGTCTTTTTTGATCCTTTGTTGGCCTTTTTCACTCAATATATAACCCAGTTCCAGCTTTAGGTTGGCAGGTGTTAGGGCGTCCTGGATTAATTCTTTTACCACCAGCTTCTCAGAGATCAGGTTGACTAGTGAAATATAGTCTACCTTAACCAGTCTTTTGGCAATTTGGTAAGACAAGAAGCTACCTTTATAACAAACTACTTGTGGCACATCAAATAAAGCAGTCTCCAGGGTAGCGGTACCGGAGGTGACCAGGGCGGCTTTAGCGGTAGAAAGTAGGGTATAGGTTTGATTATGAACGAGTTGGGGTTGGTGGTTGAATGATTGATGGTGCTTCTCCAGGATTTGCTGGTAAAATTCAGGATCAATAGATGGCGCGCCGGCAATAATAAATTGATGATCTGGAAATTCATTAACGGCTGAAAGCATGATGTCCAGCATGCGTTCGATCTCTTGTTTTCGGCTGCCCGGGAGTAGGGCTATGACAGGCTTGCCAGAAGGAATAGACTGTTGGGGTTGATAATTGGGAATGACATCCAACAGGGGGTGGCCGACAAAATCGACGTCTACATCATACTTTTTATAAAAATCTGCTTCGAATGGTAAGATAACAAACATACGATCAACGGTCGCTTTGATCTTTTTGACCCGGCTGGTATGCCAGGCCCATATCTGAGGGGATATATAATAAAATACCCGGATGCCCTGCTCCTTTGCCCATTTCGCTATTCGTAGATTAAAGCCTGGATAATCGATCAGAATAAGTACATCGGGTTTGTAGGCAAGGATATCTTCTTTGCAGAACTTAATATTTCCGAGGATCGTCCGGATGTTCTGGGCGACTTCCAGGAAGCCCATAAAAGCCAGATCACGGTAGTGCTTTACCAGTTTGCCACCAACCTGCTCCATCAAATCGCCTCCCCATACCCTGAAATCGGTATGCGGGTCATTCTCTTGCAAGCCTTTCATTAAATTGGAGCCGTGGAGATCTCCCGAGGCTTCTCCCGCTATGATATAGTATTTCATATCTTTGGCTTAAGAAAAGAGATATTGCCCGAAATAGAACACCCACAGAAAGGCAAATGCAATAGTTGGCAGAATGATCCCTCTCATGGACTGAATGTGTCGTTTTCGATTGAAATAGGAGAAAGGGATCAGATTCATACAAATAGCTATAAGGGTGGTCGTCCGGGCTCTAAAATTCAGAGGCAGCCCCTCTTTCGACATTACGCCCACTGTTTCTAAACCTTCAAAGATACCCGTTAGTAAGAAATAGCCGACTGAGGGAACCAGGATTCCAAGTATTAAACCAGTAAAAAAGGTATTATTATTGATCATAACGAACTACTTTTTAGGCAACAGCTCCTTTTACTAATTTTTCCATTGTCTTAAGTGTGTCAATAGACTGATAATTAGTTAGATCGTGCATAGAAGGAACCACCGAAACGTAATTATTTTGAAGGGCCCAGATGTCGGTATCTTCTTCATGATCTTCCGAAACAAAATTACCAGTCAGCCAGTAGTATTTTTGGCCCCTTGGATCAATTGCTTCTACAAACTCTTCTCTCCATCGAGCCTCAGCCTGGCGGCAGATCCTGATGCCTTTGATGGGGTCGTTGGAAGTTTTGGGTATATTGACATTCAATAATTTAGTTCCTCCCAGTCCGTGTTCTACCGCATAATTAATGATCTGGCGGGCATAAGTTTGCGCATGACTAAAGTCGGCCTCCATGGAATAATCCAACAGGGAAAACCCGATAGAATCAATACCTTCAATAGAGGCTTCCATAGCTGCAGAAATAGTACCCGAATAAATAATATTAATGGACGCATTGGAGCCGTGATTGATACCTGATACGCACAGGTCTACTTCCCGGTCACCCAAAACGACATGTTTGGCTAACTTTACACAATCCACCGGCGTCCCCGAACATTCATACGCTTCAACTCCGGGAAATACATCCACCGGATGCAGGCGAAGCGGATCGGATATGGTAATGGCGTGTCCTTTTGCTGATTGCGGGGAATCGGGAGCAACGACAATTACGTCGCCGATCTCGCTGGCTACTTCTACCAGGGCCTTAATGCCTGGCGCAAACATTCCGTCATCATTCGTAACTAATATTAATGGCTTTTTCATATTTTATATTTTCCTTTGAATTAAAATGAATCATCTCAATATAGAAATGGAGTAATTTTTTCAATAAGTGGCAAAATTAGTCCTTTTAAATTAAAATACCGGTTAAATTAGGGGATGAATTCGAAGGATTCGCCTACATTTAAACATTAAAAGACGTATTGGCTTGGATTATAAGACGATTCTAAATCAACTCAAAAAGAAAGCATATCAACCGATCTATTTCTTATACGGTCAGGAGGCCTATTTTATTGACCTGATCAGTGATTATATCGAAAATAATGTTTTGGAGGAAGCAGAAAAGGCCTTTAACCTAACGATTGTGTATGGTAAGGATGTTGACGCCAGAACGCTGATCGATACGGCCAGCAGATATCCTATGATGGCTCCTTACCAGGTGGTCATTCTGAAAGAAGCCCAGGATATGAAGTCTTTAAAGGATTTACAGCCCTATGTTGAAAAGCCGGTGAAAACCACCATTTTGGTGATCTGTCATAAGCATAAACGGTTTGACGGGCGAACTAAATTTGCCAAATCCCTCAAAGCCAACGCCGTTTTCTTTGAATCCAAAAAATTGTATGAAAATAAGATCGGGGCCTGGGTAGAGCAATACCTGAGTACGAAAAATCTATCGATCAAACCTGAGGCAAAAGAACTCATCGCCGAATACCTGGGAACGGATCTTTCCAAAATTGCCAATGAACTGGATAAACTCGCGATCAACCTTCCCGAACAGACACTAATCAATGCCCAACATGTGCAAGATAACATTGGTATTAGCAAGGATTACAATGTTTTTGAACTTCAAAAAGCCCTGGCTAAAAAAGATGTAGTGAAAGCCAATCAGATCGTTCATTATTTTGGCAATAACCCAAAGAGTAATCCTCTGGTAGTGGTAATAGCCTCTTTATACAATTATTTCAGTAAAATCTATATGTTGAAATTTCTGAAAAATGCATCAGACAAAGAGATCCTTTCCACGCTCAAATTATCTTCTCCTTTCTTTCTAAAAGAATACCGAATGGCTTCCGGAAATTACAATCTAAAACAGGTGGAAGCTATTATTCATTTGCTTAAGGAAACGGACCTAAAATCCAAAGGTCTTAATAGTAATAACACTCCGGACGATCAACTTCTTAAAGAGTTGGTCTACCGGATACTACATTGATTAAAATTGAATAGATAATCCCAAGGACTGCCCATCGAAGGAAAGGCCTTCCAGTAATGGTTTAAGCTTTTTGTTTTGAGAAGATTGAACAAGATAGGCTGCCAGGTCGAAGACAAATAAAAAGGACCCCTGAAGGACGATAGACTTTCCCCAGCCTTTAAACCGATCAGCGTTTTTGGTGACATTTTTTGAACGCTCCATCAGATAGATACCCCCCAGTACATAGCCTACGTCAAGTCCCGCATTGAAAAGAAATGTTTTTTGAATGCTCTGATGGGCCATGATAGAGGAATAGAGATCCTGATTTGCCGGGTCTTCTTTGATGGTTGCGAAATAGCCTAGGGTGGCCAAACCGAAGTTGACAACGTTCCAGGCAATGTTCATTTCGTGAAAATGCCGCTCCGATCCCTTATGCTGACCGATTAAAGCTGCACCTACGGCTATATTTCCGACAGCCCAACCCCCAAGCACATACATGCTGGTCTTATGGGTTTTGATTCGTCTGGTATTAAAGTCTATTAATCCCTGAGATTGGCCGTACGCTTCATTTGAAAAAGTCATGATTCCCAGGATAATAAAAAGCGCTAAAAAAGCAGATCGAAAAGTAAAAGTAGTTTCCATGATTCGTGTTTTTTTTAGCCAAGTAACACCCAATAGAGAAAAGGGTTTAACAAAGCAAACCACCAACAATTGCCCACTATTCATTACCCAATCCCAGCGCAATTTTAGCAACACCCTAAAATAATCCTGTGATTTTCCCATCCTGATCAATGTCGATCGACTCTGCCGCCGGATTTGAAGGGAGGCCCGGCATACGCATCATGGCCCCTGTAATGGGGACTAAGAATCCGGCACCAGCAGCTATTTCAATTTCCCTCACCGTAAGATTAAAGCCGGTAGGTCTGCCTAGTAATTTAGGATTATCCGAAAGCGACTTTTGCGTTTTAGCAATACAAACAGGCAGGTGCTCAAGCCCTAATTTGGCAATGCGTCTCATATCTCTTCTGGAAGTACCCGAGTACTCTACGCCATCGGCCCCATAGATTTTTTTAGCGACGGTTTCAATTTTTTCTTCAATACTGGAGTTCCAATCGTATAAAGGTTGAAAATCAGATTTTCCGTCTTCGATGGCTTTAACAACGGCATGAGCCAGGTCGATAGCGCCATCGCCTCCTTTTGCCCATACCTCTGAAAGAACAACCGGTACTCCCAATGCTTCACATTTATCCATAACGATCTTGATCTCTTCATCCGTATCTGTATCAAACTTATTGACGGCTACAACAGGCGTCACCTTGAAATGTCCTGCATTTTCAATATGTTTTTCAAGATTCCCCAATCCTTTCCTTACGGCATCCGGATTAGGTTCCTTAAGTGTTTTCAGATCGGCACCGCCATGATATTTTAAGGCCCGGATAGTCGCAACCACCACTACGGCCTTTGGAGATAAACCGGCACCCTGGCATTTAATATCAAAGAATTTTTCGGCACCTAGATCAAAACCAAATCCGGCTTCCGTGACCACATAATCCGATAAGGACATGCCCATACGGGTGGCAATCACGGTGTTGGTTCCCTGAGCGATATTAGCAAACGGACCACCGTGAATGATGGCCGGATTACCTTCAATCGTCTGCACCAGGTTGGGCTTGATCGCATCCTTGAGAAGGGCTGCCATAGCACCTTGCCCATTAAGTTGACGGGCAAAGACCGGCTCCCGGTCTTTGGTGAATCCTACAAAAATATTTCCCAATCGTTCTTTTAGATTTTCCAGATCATCTGACAGACAAAGTATCGCCATGATCTCTGATGCCGCAGTGATATCAAAACCGGTTTCGCGGGGGATTCCCATGCCCGTTCCGCCAAGGCCTACAATGATCTTTCTGAGGGCTCGGTCATTCATGTCGATCACCCGCTTCCAGAGTACGGTGCGACCGTCGAGGTTAAGGGTAGATTTTTTATTTTGGAGATTATTATCAATTAGCGCAGCCAATAGATTATGGGCTTTTTCAATAGCGGCAAAATCTCCGGTAAAGTGCAGGTTGATATCTTCCATCGGCAATACCTGAGACCATCCGCCCCCGGTCGCTCCTCCCTTAATACCAAAAACGGGGCCCAGGGAAGGTTCGCGAAGCACCACCGTCGTCTTTTTTCCAATTTTATTCATCCCTTCAGAAAGACCGATAGAAGTTGTTGTTTTTCCTTCACCAGCGGGAGTGGGCGAAATAGCAGAAACTAAGATCAAGTTGCAATCGTCAAGCTTTTCTTTATTTATTAGCTCAAGGGGTAGTTTGGCTTTATACTTTCCGTAAAGTTCCAAATCATCCTCTGAAATATTAAGTTTAGAGGCAATTTCCCGAATGTGTTTCAATTGAATAGATCCTGCAATTTCGATATCCGTTTTCATGGTGAATGTTTGATGTTATTAAATTGATGCTTAGGATACAATGATATCTAAATGTCGGGTGATTTCAAAAAATATAAACATCAAATTTTTGATTTAGCTAAAAAAGAAATACCCTGAATTCAGCAGACCGAATTCAGAGTATTTCTTTCTAAGAACCTAAAGGATTTTATAAATTTAATCCCTTAAAAAGTTACTTTACACAAGCGATTAAATTAATTTTCCACACTCCACATTCCACATTCCACATTGTTATAAGTGCAGTCGTTCTTTTCGATCTAACAACTGTTCTTCGGTTTCTTCTCTTTCCGGATCTGGAACACAACAATCGACCGGGCATACTGCGGCGCATTGCGGTTCTTCGTGAAAACCGACGCATTCGGTACATTTATCAGGGACAATGTAGTAGAAATCGTCAGAGACGGGTTCATTTTGTTGTTTTACATCAACCGTTGAACCATCTTCGAGCGTGTAATCTCCCGAGAGGGAAGTGCCATCTGAAATGGCCCATTCAACACCACCCTCATAAATTGCATTATTTGGACATTCTGGCTCGCAGGCCCCGCAGTTAATGCATTCGTCTGTTATCATTATAGCCATAACATTCTCTTTTGTTAGAGGAACACTTTTATGGTTAAAAAGTTTCCTATGATTTGCTTATTTTTATAAGATGCTGCAAAAATAATCGGATAAAATAAATATCAAAGTGATTTTTATCATGTTCATTAAGTGCTAAGCAATAAATTCATCTTCTCCGATGACTTGCTCGATCAGGTATTTATTCCTATCAGGGCTGTTGCGAGATACCAACTCGGCTAAAAATCCGGAAGTAAATAGTTGTACTCCGATTATAATCATCATAATACTGAAATAAAACAAAGGGCGATCTGCGAGTCCTCCTTCATAGGATTCGGAAAAGAATTTATCTACCGTAAGGACTACAAATATGACCAATCCCACAAAGAAGGAGAGGGTTCCCAAGGTTCCGAAAAAGTGCATAGGACGTTTACCGAAAGAACCAACAAATGTAATAGATAGCAGGTCAAGAAAACCGTAGATAAAACGGCTCAAACCAAACTTGGTTTCACCGTATTTCCGCGCACGGTGTTGGACAACTTTTTCTCCTATTTTTTTGAATCCGGCTGCTTTAGCAATAACCGGAATATAACGGTGCATCTCACCGTAGACTTCTACACTCTTTACTACAGGTTTTCGATAGGATTTTAATCCGCAGTTAAAATCATGGAGTTTTATTCCGCTTAATAATCTGGTTGCTGCATTATATAGCTTAGTAGGGATGGTTTTTGTTATGGGATCGTAGCGTTTTTTCTTCCATCCTGATACCAGATCAAATCCATCTTCCTTGATCATCCGGTATAATTCAGGGATTTCGTCCGGGCTGTCCTGTAGGTCGGCGTCCATAGTAATTACGACATCTCCCTGTACAGCCTGAAAGCCTGTATTTAGAGCAGCTGACTTTCCATAATTCCTTCTGAATTTAATCCCTTTGATATGACCCTTTTCTTGTTGTAATTGTTGGATCACTTTCCAGGAGTCATCCGTACTCCCATCGTCGATCATCACAATTTCATAGGAAAAGTTATGTTCATCCATAACCTTACCAATCCAATCGACTAATTCCGGTAAGGATTCTTCTTCATTTAACAAAGGAACAACTACTGAAATATCCATCCTTGAATACAGCGTTTTTGATTAATGATCTGCAAAGGTAAGTAAAGGTGATTCAAGAATCAAAATTTAGATGCTCTACGCACAACAAAGGTAATAAATGCCGAGAGAATAAAACCTCCTATGACTCCCCGTGCAAACTGAAAGATCACATCAGTCAAGGTGATAGAAAAGTTAATCTCTTCCAGGCTTTCTTTTGCTTGTTTCAGTTCATCCTGCGAAAGCCCGGTTAAACCAGCAAATTGATCCATTAAATTTAGTTGTACTTCTTTTTGAGCCTCAGCAAGAGAGGGGTCTGCCTGAAATAGGGCATAGTAAAATACCCAAAACAATACACTGGCAGTGATAAAAACGGTAAAGGCGCTTTTGATTCCTTCTTTCCATTCCAGCGTTCCCGCTTCCAGCTTTGTATTCATCGCTGCCCTGGCCATGAAGATGATGGAAATAGCCAGAGAACTCCAATAAACACTGGGATGAAGCATCCAGGTCTTATCGATAAAGTAAAAGAGCAGGAAATAGGCCTGAATGCCTATTCCTGCATATATTCCAAATTTTACGTTTTTATTGAGCATTTGCTGGTTCGCTTAGTCTCTTTTCATAATGGCTCCCATGATCAAAGCAATGATCGCCCCCGAAATAAAGGAAAAAATAGAACCGAAAATCGCGAAGACAGTTGGATTCATAAACATTTGGGTGTATCCCATTGCTTGTTCAATTTCCTGGTCTGATAATCCTTGCTCTTCCATTTGTAGAGCGGACTGTTCTGTAATTGCGTCTAGCATTCCGGGATCTACCACCCCGAAGAATACGAAAATCCAGATGCCAGTTATCACTGCCATCACAAGGGCTACAATAGCACCAACGCCAAATGCCCTGCCAAAAGAGATCCGGCCGTTGAGTTCCTGGTCTCTGTAGTATTTGATTGCAAGGAAAATAGCTCCAATACTGATAGCTAAACCAACCAAGGTACTCAACCAATCACTGCCGCCACTTTCCATAGCATTTTCTGTGATACCGAACAAATAGGCAAGCAGTCCATATGCGATAGAGATTAGCCCGCCAAACAAACCGTATCGAAATCCTGTTGGCCAGGGCGAAGCTTCCGGCTGAACAATTTGATCTTGATCTTCATAAATTGGATCCATCTTGTTTTGATTTTTGAATTAAATAATATGAAAGTTGGTTGTTTATTTTTAATTATTCCAATAATTTCGATCAATCTCCCTTTTTTTTAGTTATTCACCCCCTTGTTCCGGCGGGGACCAGTAAAAATGATGCTGATTGACCGTTCCGATAACCGCCCGGTTATACATTTTGCCGATAAATGGCGTATTGGAAGATTTTGACCGAATGGTTTGCCGGTCATAAATCCATGGGTATTCGGTATGAAAGATGGTCAGATTTGCAGGTTGGGATCCTTCGATACGCGGCACTTCGAGACCTAGCAGTTTTCTGGGGTTTATTGTGATCAGGGATATTTGTTCTTCCAACGGTAATACGTTGTCCAGTTGCAAGGCCATTTCCGGGAAAAAGGTTTCCAGAGCGATGATTCCAAAGGGAGAATGTGGAAAGACTTCATCCTTAGCATCTGAATCGACAGGTAAATGATCGGAAATTATACAGTCGATGGTACCGTCTTTTACGCCTTCTATTAAAGCGGCCCGGTCTTCATTTGTGCGTAAAGGGGGCAACACCTTGAAATTTACTTTGAAATTTTCCAGCGCATGGTGGTCATACCCTAAATGAAGAGGTGATACAGAAGCAGTGACCGGAATACCCTGTGTCTTTGCCTGTCGGATAAGTTGCACTGATTCTTTACAAGAAATACCTTGAAGATGGACCTTGGATGCAGTATACTCAGCAAGCCAAATATTCCGCTGTACCGCCATAAATTCTGTTACTTTTGGTATTCCTTTTAATCCGAGAGAAACGCTTACCGTGCCTTCATGCATTTGGCCGTCAACCGCAAGTTCATCGAGGTAAGGACGGTTGATGATCAGACCATCAAATGCCTTTACATACCGAAGGGCACGCATCAGCGTTCCGGCATCCTGAACAGGACTTCGGCCATTGGTAAAGCCCACCGCTCCTGCTTTGTGCATATCGTATAGCTCAGCAATATCCTTTCCTTGAATGTGCTGAGTGATCGCGCCAAGCGGGTAAAAATCAACGGGAAGGTGTTGAGTGTGGTGTTTGATATAAAGGACCTCCGATTTAGAGTGAGTAGGAGGGGCAGTATTTGGTAAAATAGCCAGCCCTGTAAACCCTCCACGGGAAGCAGTTTCGGATAGTGAAAACAGATCTTCCCGGAACTCATAGCCGGGATCGCCTGACCAGGCGCCTATATCCATCCAACCTACAGATACACAAGCACCATCCAGGTGGTAGGACTCCGCTTTATCTTTATCAATTTCCGGAGCTATTTGTTTGATCACTCCATCCTCAATAAGTATATCCGCGGTCCTTCCGTTGTGGGAAGAATTGGGATCGATAATTTTTACCTGCTTTAATAATTGCATAAAGGAAAGCGTAAATTAAATTTTCACTTGTAAAGATAGTAATGCGCGTGAATTTTTGAAATATTAAAATAATTCGCCGCTTCTGGATGGCGGAACGACTCCGATATGTTGATATGCCTTTTCTGTCGCCAATCTGCCCCTCGGCGTTCGCTGAATAAAGCCTTCCATGATCAAAAATGGTTCGTGGACTTCCTCTATGGTACCTGATTCTTCCCCTACTGCAGTTGATAATGTACTAAGTCCTACAGGGCCTCCTTTGAATTTATGAATGATCGTAGAAAGGATCTTATTATCCATTTCGTCCAGCCCGTCTTCATCCACATTTAGCGCCTCAAGTCCATATTTCGAAATTTCAATATCGATAATCCCGTTGCCTTTAATCTGAGCAAAATCGCGAATTCTTCGTAAAAGAGCGTTGGCAATCCGAGGGGTGCCTCGGCTTCTCCTGGCAATTTCTTCAGCACCTTCAGCGGTGATGGGGAAATCCAGAATACCTGCTGATCGAATGAGTATTTTTTTAAGCGTTTTCAGGTCGTAATAATCAAGGTGGCAATTGATTCCAAAACGCGCTCGCATAGGAGAAGTGAGCAGTCCGATCCGGGTGGTAGCCCCGATCAAAGTGAAAGGATTAAGAGCAATTTGGATGCTTCGGGCACTCGGTCCACTATCGATCATGATATCGATTCGGAAATCTTCCATTGCTGAATATAGATATTCTTCAATGACGTTATTGAGTCTGTGAATCTCGTCAATAAATAAGACGTCACCTTCTTCCAGGTTAGTCAACAAGCCGGCAAGGTCTCCGGGCTTTTCCAATACCGGTCCGGAAGACATTTTGAGATTGGTTTCCAACTCGTTAGCTATAATGTGAGATAGGGTGGTTTTCCCCAGTCCGGGTGGGCCATGCAATAAAACGTGGTCTAGGGCTTCCCCTCTTTGTTTGGCTGCAGCAATAAAAACCTTCAGGTTGTCCACAATTTTAGGTTGCCCCGAAAATTCTTTCAAGGCCTGAGGCCTTAATGCACGCTCCACTTTTTTTTCTTCTGATCCTTGTTCTTCTTGTTCGGGATCTAAAATAGGATTTCGCATAAAAATAGTTGATCTGATCAATTATTAACAACCCAAATCACAGTAGACTTACCCAAACTATATTTTACGGTAGGGCAAACCTCTTCTCCCTCAGGAGTAAAACAAAGTAGTACTCCGGTGCAGTCGAAAAAATACCGGTCCTTACCCTTGTCAAACTGATAAATGAAATGGTCCTCTCCTGAAACGTACCTAATAATACGAGGTGGATCGATCAATCGTTCTTGTTCTTTCATCCAGGGAACATCCATCGGGTCGTCGGTATTTACGCAAGGTCGTTTATTGTCACCTTCCGCATCTTCCATACAGGTTATTTTTACCGTCATATCTTCAGCCATACAAATACTGGCCATGCCAGGTTGCTCTTTATAACCGATCATGAATTGTTGTCCTTCTTTTAACATCAATCCAGATGGTAGTCCTTTGACGGGTAGTAATTTTTTCCCGTTTTCTAACAGTAATAAATTTGAACATCCGTCCAATCCGCTATAATCCCTTACCAATACCCAAGTGTCACACTTAGCAGATAGATTAGATGTCTTTTCAGAGGTTTCTTTAGTAGATCCACATCCTAAGGCAATTAGTAGGAAAAATTGAAAATAAAAAAAGTGTAAACGTTTCATGAGGTTTTTATTTACAAAGGAAAAATGAAGTGATTGTTTTTCTGAAAATAATAAAAAATAATCGCATTATACAAAATTTTCTATTCGCTTCCTTCTTGTTTCTCTTTCTCAATAAAGCGATCCAGGAATTCACCTAGTTGCTCTGCCCCGATTCGATTTACTAAAATTTCTTTGTTTCGATCCAAAATCATGATCTTGGGAGTAGTCCGGATATCATACTTTTGATGAAAACGAGATTTATTTCTTGGATCATACGTATTAATAAAGTGGTCGGCCATTCCTTTTTGATCGACGTATTCCCAGCATTTATTGGATTTATCTCCCATATCTGTACAAACAGTAAAGATTTGTACGCCTTTATCTTTATAATCTTCGCGAAACTTAATAATCTTTGGCATAGATTTTTGGCAAGTACCACATCCGGGCCTCCAGAAAACCAATACCGTATAATCAGCATCAATATTGTAAAGCTCAATCGGATTTTCTTCCCTGTCATAAACAGTTATTTTAGGAGCCTGCTTACCTACAAAAATAGGTTTTAACCGATAAGCTTTTCTTAATATTTCGTTTTTGGAATCTTCGTCAATAAAAGGAGTCAGTCCTTTTTGTACGTAATTATCTGATAAATGCACAAATATTTCTTCGAATCGGAGGGTATTCGTTCTTCCATATTCATTCAAGAATTGTACAATAAGGTATTGGAAATTTTCCTTATTGGGTTTTGCCATTTCCAGCACTCGGTCAATAGAGCTAATAACTGAATCCGGACGCTGAAGCGTTAACTTATGGATGTAATAATCAACCTTATTATTGACAACTGGTGTCCGAAGTAACCGGCTATCTGAAAGATCAACATTATCAAAATAGTGCTGAAGTCGGAAATCGTATTTTTTTTGTAAGATTTCCTCCTCCGTACCTTCAAACTCGGGAAATTCAGGCTCTATATCGGCCATTAAAATAGCAGCAGTCAAGGTGTTAGGGTGGTTCTTATTGACCTCCTTTTTGTAGGCTGCGATCTCTTCGCCTATTTCTTTAATCTGTCGTTCAAGTTTATCGGTTTTGTCGGGGCTATTTTCCTTCTCCGTCTTTAATTGCTCAAGTCTTTGTTGTTTTTTGGAATAAAAATCTAAATATTCCATAAAAATAGTATTGTCTTCTGAACCGCTTATATCCACAGACGCCGGGAGCTCATTAACGTCTGCTGCAATTTTGATGAAAGACTCTTTGTCGGTAATCAGAAACTGAATAAATTTATTATTCGGCGGAATGACAATGTAGTGGATCCCTGTTGAGACCATCTCCGTATCTTCAAAAATAAATTTACCCGAAGATTGCCGGGAAGTGGTATCCATCAGGAATGGTTTTTTACCATAAAACTGCCCCATATATAACTCATCGCTATTATGGTTTTTCAATTCTACTTCTATCCGATAAGCAGCCTCCTGACTGTAAGAAAAGGATAAAACAAACAAAAAAAGAAAGCTAAAGATAATCGATTTCATATGTGTACTAATTTTCTTTACTTGTTATAATTCGAATTTTGAATACATAGTTTACAATAAGCAAATTTTATTCCGAACCCTGGTGTTCAGTTATTTTGCTGCTCAATGAAAGGAATTCCAATCGTAATGAACTGGTCAACCTTCTAAGAATAAGCGTCAAAAAGGCTGAATTGAGTTTGATGATCGTATATTTTATTACATTTGTTTCAGATTAAGAACTTACTTATCCTAATTCTATTCTTGTAAATTTATAATCTACTTATCATGAATGGCACAAAAGTAACGAATGAAAATGGAAATTTAAATGTTCCCAATGATCCGATTATCCCATTTATAGAGGGTGACGGTATTGGACCGGATATATGGGCGGCGGCCTCTAAAGTACTAGAGGCAGCTGTTGATAAAGCCTATAATGGGGAGCGAAAGATTGTCTGGAAAGAAGTGTTGGCTGGCCAAAAAGCCTATGATCATCAACAAGAATGGCTCCCGCAAGAAACCCTGGATACGATTAGGGAACATTTGGTAGCAATTAAAGGACCGCTAACTACTCCTATCGGAGGAGGGATCCGGTCGTTAAATGTAGCGCTTAGAAAATTATTGGATCTATATGCTTGCGTGCGGCCTGTTCGATATTATAAAGGTGTTCCTTCTCCGGTGAAGCGCCCCGAAGATGTTGATATGGTAATCTTTAGAGAAAATACCGAAGATGTTTATGCAGGAATTGAATACCTTAACGGTACTCCTGAATGCGATAAACTTAAAAATTTCCTGATCAATGATATGGGAGTGGATAAAATCCGTTTTCCCAATACGGTTTCACTCGGTATCAAGCCTGTTTCCATAGAAGGAACCGAACGCATTGTCAAGGCTGCTATTGAGTATGCCCTTGAGCATAAACTTCCATCTGTTACCCTGGTCCATAAAGGAAATATTATGAAATTTACTGAAGGACACTTCAAACAATGGGGATATGAAATGGCCGAACGGGAATACGGAGGTAAGGTGTTCACTTGGGGTCAGTATGACCGGATTGTAGAAGAAAAAGGAAAAGACGCGGCAAATGCTGCCCAGCAGGAAGCGTTGGATAATGGAGCTATCTTGATTAAAGATTCTATTGCCGATGCCTTTTTGCAGCAGATTATCACGCGCCCTAAAGAATACAGTGTTATCGCAACTCTAAATCTCAATGGAGATTACGTTTCAGATGCCCTTGCTGCTCAGGTGGGCGGAATTGGTATTGCTCCCGGAGCTAATATTAATTATAATACCGGTATCGCTATTTTTGAAGCCACCCATGGTACCGCTCCAAAATATGCCGGGTTAGATAAGGTGAATCCAAGTTCTGTCATCCTATCAGGTGCCATGATGCTCGAATATTTAGGCTGGACCGAAGCAAAAGATCTTGTTGAAAAAGGATTGGAAGCTGCTATTTTAAGTAAAAGAGTTACTTATGACTTTGAACGCCTGATGAATGGCGCTACTAAGTTAAAGACTTCTGAGTTTGGCGATGAGATTATTAAGAATATGTAATGATGTGATGCATTTTATAACGAGGGTGTGTCGAAACACGAATAGTGTTTTGAAACATCCTCGTTATAAACCGAAGAAGAGCAGCTTTTCGAGAAGCAGGACCTGAAGGTTATTGCATAAAAACTACCTTAGGCGGAAAAGGAAGTGCCGCAGCCGCAGGTATCGGAAGCATTTGGATTATTAAAAATAAAACCCCGGTTATTTAAGCCATCCAACCAGTCGATTTCCATTCCAATCAGATAAATGCCGTGAGATTTCTCCATGAAAATTTTCATGCCATCTAGCTGATAAACGTTATCTTTTTCTTTTTGCTCATCAAACCCCAGGACATAAGAAAAACCAGAACAGCCTCCTCCTTTAACCCCCACTCTTAAGCCATGAGAGTCCGGAATTTGTTGATCATTCATTATTTTCCGCAGTTCGGTAAGCGCATTTTCTGTAATTTTTATTGGCGCAGTAGTCATTTTATCCTTTGTAGTAGTAGTCATATACTATTTTTTCAATTAAAAACACATAAATTACTCAATTGGTTTAAAGCTAAGAAAAACCTTTAACTTATGCCAATAATATAATAATCTTATCTCCTTTCCTAAAAAAACAGTAAAATGCGTTTAATTTTGCATCTTCGCCATCAAAAAATTAAAAAATACACGGTATGCCAGAGTGGTTAATGGTTATCTTAGAAATTGTGAAACTTACTATTCCTGCATTAATTGTCTATTTAACAGTTAATGCCCTGTTGAAAAACTATTTGAACAATCAATATAATCTCAGACAAATAGATCTCAAGCAAGCTCAACAGAGCTCAACAACGCCGCTGAGGTTGCAAGCCTACGAGCGCTTGATGCTATTTTGCGAACGCATATCCATCCCAAATCTGATGCTTCGACTGCAAACCAAAAAAATGAGCGTTGAAGATCTTAAAATGGCTATGATGGTTACCGTCCAAAAAGAATATGAGCATAACGTTACTCAACAAGTCTATGTCTCTGATAACCTCTGGAAAATTATCTCTCTTGCAAAAGATGATGTGCTAAATATTATCAATGTCATTGCGGATCGACTGGATCAGGGTGAAGATGCTCAATTGCTTCGCGAATCTCTAATGGTTCACCTTCAAAGTAATGCAGATACTATTGTAGTGGAAAAAGCTAAGTTCGCGATAAAAAAGGAAATTGGATTGATCTTGTAATCGTTAATATGTATTTCTTTTCAATCTCTACCTAATGCTTACTAAACTAATGAAACGCTTTGATATTTGGGGTGGTTTAGTTATCCTATTATTGCTGTCTTCCTGTTCTACCACTCAGCACATTGCAAAGGTTTCGCCCACGGGGTATGAGCTAACCAAAGATGCCGGGATAAAGCCTGATTCTGCCATACAACAACTCATTATTCCCTACCGAAAGGAGTTGGTTGCCGAAATGAGCAACATAATTGGTTATGCCGCTCAAGATTTGGATCGTGGAACACCCGAATCTACCCTTGGAAACTGGGTAGGGGACCTACTCCATCAAAAAGCTGAGCAATATTATGGCAAAAAGGTAGACTTTGCTATTTCCAATGCCGGAGGACTTCGCCTATCTTCCATTCCCCAAGGTCCCATAACAACAGGAATGATTTACGAATTGATGCCCTTTGATAATATGTTGGTAATCATGCACTTGAAAGGTGAGCTTGTCAGTACACTTTTTGATCATATGGCCGCAAAGGGAGGTTGGCCTGTCAGTCATCAGGTTCGTTATCAAATAAAAGAACGGAAAGCTGTAAATATTACGATCAATGGCAGTATCCTCGACCCCAAAGCGATCTATACCATAGCCCTTCCCGATTATGTGGCCAACGGAGGCGATGATAGCGGTTTTTTGAAAGGCCAGGAACACAAAAATCTGAATTTATTAGTTAGGGATGCCATGATTGAATTTGTCGAAGAAAAATGGAAGGCTGGTGAGAAAATGAAGGCTGAATTACAAAATCGTGTAGATAACCAATAAAACTATTCATATGGATCGCCGTAGTTTTATCAAAAAATCAACTGCCGCCGGTATTCTTTTAGGAACAGGTATCATTCCTCTTTCTGCTATCGGGAAACCTGAAATCACCAAATTAACCATCCTTCACACCAACGATGTACACAGCAGAATAGACCCATTTCCGCTAAATGGAAGTAAATATGAGGGTAAGGGGGGAGCAGCGAGAAGAGCTGCGTTGATCAAAAAAATACGGAAGGCAGAGCAACATGTAATGCTACTTGATGCAGGGGATATATTTCAGGGAACACCTTATTTTAATTTATACAAAGGCGAATTGGATATCAAGTTAATGTCTGAGATGGATTATGATGCCGCTACAATCGGCAACCATGATTTTGATGCAGGCATAGCAATGCTGGCTCAACAAACGCAGCATGCTTCTTTTTCATTTCTTTCCTGCAATTATGATTTTTCCAATACCCCCATGAAAGGCAAGATTAAGCCTTATCAGATTTTTCATAAAGGCGATCTGAAAATCGGAGTGCTTGGAGTAGGGATTCAGTTGGATGGCTTAGTGCCAGAGGAATGGTATGGGGAAACCCGTTATTTAGAACCGATTGAACAGGTCAACTATTGGGCCGCGGTCCTTAAAGAAGAGCAGAAATGTGATTATGTCATTTGCTTATCTCACCTGGGCTTCCAATATGATCAATCTGATAAAGTTTCTGACCTGATCCTTGCTGAATATTCCAGGCACATCGATCTAATTATC
The DNA here is from genome assembly GCA_964534315.1 of uncultured Saprospiraceae bacterium. Taxonomy (GTDB): domain Bacteria; phylum Bacteroidota; class Bacteroidia; order Chitinophagales; family Saprospiraceae; genus CAZHOV01. The sequence goes on from CAZHOV010000006.1 coordinate 20,906, forward strand.
GGCGGCCATACCCATACTTTTTTGGAAAGGCCTCACATTGTTGAAAATCTTTCCGGACAGCCGGTGTTGATCAATCAAGTAGGTTGGGCCGGAATAATTTTGGGAAGAATAGATGTGTATTTTGAAAGAAATAAAAAAAAGCGATGTGTATCTTGTGAAAATCTTTGGATTGAAACTTGATGAATGGCCTTAACCCCTTGAGAATTAAGCTTAATATTTGGGTCAAGGGGAAAAGAAATGCCATTAAACAATGTGTTTACGTTTTTTACCCTAAAAATGATTCTTTTTTTACTGGTTTACTTACATCTATCCTTTTCTAGTAGAGGTGATCGGGTTTTGGCAATAGTTATCTCTTAACACTTTTTTGAGTTATTGTTTTTGATCGGCGATTAGGTTTGGTTTAGGTTTACTGTTCTGTAGCTTAGGTGTATGCTTAGCCCCTGATAATTATCGGTTTATAAATTAAATCAATGAATGTTTAATACTTAGTTTTTGTATAATTTACTGAAAAACAGCTGATTGCACAAGAAGTCTTGTCCTTTTTTCAATACATTAGATCGAACATTTTAATTTTATGAATTATTTTATTTGTAATCAGGCTAATAATATTAGGCTGAAAAAAATAAAAATAAAAGATCAAAATAAAGCTTTCATTTCTGAAAAAAATTTCACAACTTTGTAATCCTTCAAAACTGAAATGGACTACTCCTCCATTTGTCTAAGAAGAAGGAAGGAAAGACACAGCTCAATTTTTTAGGAAACGTGAAAAACTTCAAGATGGACTAAACACCTCGAAGGGTTGTAAACTCGTGTATTTTGTTAACAGCTTATTGCTAAAATTGGTATTTGACGTATGGTAAAGAATCACACAACGGTATGGAACAACTGTCTGCGCACAATTCGTAGAAATATAAATTCTCAAAGTTTTAAGACCTGGTTTGAACCGATCAGACCGGTTCGGTTAGATAATAACGCTCTTACTATACAAGTACCAAATAAGTTTTTTTATGAGTGGCTGGAGGAGCATTACGTTTCTTTACTCAAAACATCTATCCGTCAGGAACTTGGGGACAAAGGCAGATTGGAGTACCAGATTCTGATGAGTAAGCCAGAAGTACAAAAAGTCACTGCGGGGAAAGAGTCCTTTTCTCAAAAAAATGATCAGAAAAAACCATATAACGATTCAGGGGTGCCTGGTTCGGTTGAAGCAGAGATTATCAAAAATCCATTTGTAATTCCTGGTATCAAAAAACTTCAAATTGATCCTCAGCTCAACCCCACTTATACTTTTGAGTCTTTCATAGAGGGCGATTGTAATCGATTAGCCAGGTCCGCAGGCTTTGCTGTGGCCAAAAAACCCGGCCGAACAGCATTTAATCCGCTCGTTATTTTCGGTGATGTAGGCCTGGGTAAAACCCACCTTGCACAGGCTATCGGGAATCAGGTATTGCGGTTGATGAATAATAAAACCGTCTTGTATGTATCATCCGAAAAGTTTACCAATCAAATCATTCAGTCTATTAAGAATAATGCGGTTAACGATTTCGTCAACTTCTATCAGCTGATAGATGTACTGATCGTTGACGATATTCAGTTTCTGGCCGATAAGCAAAAAACACAGGAAATCTTTTTCCACATTTTTAATCAATTACATCAAAACGGCAAACAGATCATTCTTACTTCTGACCGTCCGCCCAAAGATCTCAACGGGATGGAAGAACGACTGATCTCCCGGTTTAAATGGGGATTATCCGCCGACCTCCAAGCTCCGGACCTCGAAACGCGTATGGCAATTCTGGAAGCTAAAATGGGGCAGGAGGGGATTCAAATTCCTCAAAATGTGCTTGAATTTGTTTGCTACAACATTAAAAATAATATCCGCGAACTGGAAGGGGTGCTTATTTCATTGGTGGCACAATCTACCCTTAACAAACGGGAAATTGACATGGGACTCGCTAAAGAAGTGATCAAAAACTTCGTGTCGCAAATGTCTAAAGAAATTACGGTCGAATTTATTCAAAAATTGGTTGCCGAACATTTTAAAGTTCCCGTCGACACGCTAGCCGGAAAAACCAGAAAACGCTCTATCGTAATCGCTCGCCAACTTTCTATGTACTTGGCCAAAAATCTTACCAATAAATCGCTTAAAGCAATCGGCGAAAATTTCGGAGGGCGTGATCACAGTACGGTCATCTATTCCTGTAAAGCTGTTCAAGACCTAATGGACACGGATGCCATCTTTAAAGATGCCGTTTCCGACCTGGAGAAGAAAATTAAACTTAGCCTTAATGAAAAGTGAGAGACCGAAGGAATGGTCACCGTTCAAAGGTAAGGAGGGGACAAGCGGCAAATCAAAATTGCTTGTAGAATAAATCTGTTCGTTCATTATAGACTAAGTGATTGAATACCTGGAATGAACGCAGGAAATAATGACCGAACTCAAAAAGATTTTTTATACCAATTTTTTTGCCTTACTGCTTATGTGTTATAATGGTGCCACGCGGGTGACAATACAAAAGGGCTAACAGAAACCGCCAGATTATCTTACCAATGTTTCATAGTCGTCGAAAGGCGCGTTGTCTGATTTCAGTTCCAAAAGTTCCATAATGCTTCCTCCATATAGCTCGTCTAATGCTCTGCAAGTATCTTCGGTTCGGATTTCCAATTGACCTGAAGTTAACTGCTGGATTCTCCAGGCGATCGTTTTTTCCATTTTGTCGAGAATCTCTTTGCATACTTCCTGATGGTCATCAGCGAAATCCTCAACGATACTTTCTTTAAATGCCTGTTGGTTGCGGGCGATTAAGGTCGTTTCTTCAATGATGAAGAAAGCAGTATGCGGCCATGGGTTTTTGTGGAGTAAATGGGCATATAAAACGAGTTGGAGGTCTTCGCGGTTTTTTAGCAGGGCCTTCCTCCTGTTAGTACCTCGCCACTTCAGATCTACCACACAGTATTCGTTCCCCCTTTTTAAAATCAGATCGGCATAGCCTTTTATGGGAATATCCATAAACTCACCTTCTAGCAATTCTTCTGTTCCCACAACCTTCCATCCGTTTGCAATGATCACCCTGGTCAACATCCAGGCGGCCTGTTTTACTTTGTTCAGAAAAGCTACCCGCTCGGGCTCCCGACCATACATTTGAAAAACAACACCTTCTTTTTCAAGTAGCTCAATCGCAAAATGATCTATCCATTCCATCATCTCGGACTGATCCCACTGTTGAAAATCTTTTTTCAGCAGGTTTTCAAAAAAGCGATGAGCGAGGTTGCCCAAAAGTGTGCGCTCCCTGACAATGCTTAGGATGGGTGACTTTTTCAGTTGGGCCTGCCTTTTAAAAAACCATTTGTAAGGATAATAAATGAGCGTTTCCAGACTCGTCAATGACTCCGTATCGTCTAGTTTCAAATGATTGGAACTTGATATTTTCAAAATAGGCGTGGTTGGTGCACTTTCCGTTGCCTTAATTTCACTCTTTAGGGGAAGCTGAAACTCTTTTTTTAATAGTCCCAGAGATTGACATTTTTCTATGGGGGTGGAAATAGCATCTAAATTTTTGAAATGGGCCTCCAGCAAGTCAAATAAAGCATGAGGAAAAACCTCCTCTCCTTCTATCTTTTTGGGGATTACTAGTATGAGCTGGTCTTGAGTTCTTAATATGGGCTGATAACTCTGCCACAATTCCAATTGGTTGGCAACAGTTGCAGTAGTGAGGATAATGTTTTTTGAAGCCAGATATTTTATTTCGGTATTAAACCATCTGGAGAACTGATCTTCTGTATCCATTCGGATGAAATTCCACCATACCGTTTGGGGGGCTTCTTGAATCATTGCCCCCGGATGGTGGAAAAAATCCGTAAAACCAACCTGCGTATCATTAAATTGGACCGGAGAAGGTTCGTAAATACTACGTATGATGCGCTCCAGCGTTAGTTGATCGACTTTCGATTCTTCTTCGGGTAGGGATTCCAGAATTTCTTCGATACGTTTTGCTTGCTCGCTTAGCACCAAAAAGGTGCTTTTTTTGGCATCGTCATTTTCATAAGACTCTAATGCCCATTGTGAGATGTAGCTGAAGATAGTGATCATTTCTGATCTTGGTACTTTTTGATCTTTGGGGTATCTGGGACGCTCAAACCAGAGTTGATATTGAAATTGGATGGTTTGAACAGAAAAGTCTTTTCTTTTTATGCCTTCAGCATGGGCCCAGTTGAAATATTGGTTAATATCCGCATCCCATTTATCGCTTTTAAGCCCTGGCTTGGAAGAAAGTAGCCTGGCGATCACCCGGGCTAGTTTGGGTTCCAGGGGTTTATAGGGCAGACTGACAAATTCGAGTAGCTTGAAAGGATCGACAGGCGTCCAGATAAAAGCCGGAACTAATTTTAAGATTTGAAGAATAGGGCGTGCATGAGAAGTGGATTGAATGCCCATTGCTGGCATGCCAATCTGTAGTAGCGCATAATCGAGTGTGCGGTTTTGTTCGGGAATAAGGCAGACCGGATTGAACGCATCATTGTCTTTGAGTAACCTTGGAAAGAATGCCGTGGCTTCTGATTCTCGTTGGGCAGTTATTAGCTGCAGGCTTCCGTCAGCTTTGAAAATAGGATTTTTAGGTGTTTTTCCCAGTAATAATTGTTGGAATTTTCCCAGGTCTGTATCGGTTAATTGCTGTTTTGGTTGTGGTAGTTGTTCGATCTGTACACCCGTGTCTGACAACTTTTTAAACAGTGTTTTAAAATTGGAAGGTAGCAGTTCCAAAGGTTCGTAGATGTATACTTTTTGGAATGGTAGGTGATGATCTGAAAGTGCCCGGAGTACCAGTCGGAAACGATCCGCATAGCCAAGTAATATGGAGGTTAATTTCTCTTCTTTCAGGAGTTTAGTGTATTCTTCTTCTAACCGTGCCAATGTCCTTAATCGCGCGGGGGTATTATCGGTAGGTTGAAATTGCCAACCGTTGATCACTAACTCATCCCTCATCTCCAAAAGTGTCTCGGAAGTGCCGATCTGGTCGGCGTGGAAAGATGGAGTAAAAAAACCGGCAGTTTCAGTTTTTAAAAATCGAAGAATGGCTTGTCTGAACTTTTCAACCCTCAAATATTTAATGTTATTGGAAGGTCCCGAAAGCCCTGTGTACTTCTCGAGAGCCTGCAGCAACTGTTGCGGACCGAGGATCAATTTTCCTCCTTCAAAGGGCATGCGGTCTCGGTAGACGGGATTATCAAATTGTAGTCCGAAATATAGAATCATTGATCGGTTGATTTAGGATTTTCCGGAAGTTTGAATGATCTCTATTTGGGTTTTATTCCAATTAAATTCAATTTGCTCCGGATTTTTGATCCAATTTAAAAAATCATCGCCGAGCAAATGTTTTCTCCATCCGTTGCCGAAAGAATCATCAAAGTAAGAGGCTTCATTTTTCATTTTTTTCAAAGAGGCTCCTCTCAGGACTAGCCCGGGGGCAACTTCTTCCTGGTAGCACTTATATTTGATCAGCCAGTGTAACAATTCAATGTTGAGGTTCTTTTTAGTGTTCTTTTTTCCAGACTTTGGGATTTTTAATAAGAGTTCCTTCTCTTCCGCACTAGGAGGTTCTTTGAAAAGTTTTTCAAGCAATTTCCAGTGTTTGTCCAACACTTTTCCCGGTATTCTTCTATGATCTTTCATTCCTTTATATCCTGCCTGGATGTTTTTAGAAAAAAGGGTCAGGAGTTTTTCCCGCATTACCATCTCCTTAGAGATATTTAATTTCCGGGCTTCCTCCTTTCGCCATTGGTAAAGCCTGAGCATGAACAGCTGTTTCTGAGGTTTGAGGTCTATCAAAACAGCGTTCTTAAAGGCTTCTTTGTGAGGATCTTCTTCATAAAACTGAGCGTTCTCCCATTTTGAAAATTCTTCTTTAGCCCATTCAGCCCTTCCAAGATTAGTGAGCTTTTTCAATTGATTTTTCCAGATCTCTTCCAGGTAGTAAACATCATTTAGCGCATACAATAATTGTTGGTTAGACAAGGGGCGCTTTTTCCAGTCAGATACCATGTAGCTTTTTCCAAGCCTTATCCCTAATTCTTTTTGAAGTAAGTTTTGATAAGAAATGGGGTATTGATGGGTAATCATACCCGCAGCGACCTGCGTGTCATAAATACCAGCTGGTACCGTGCTGTAAAGATTATAAAATAATCGGTAATCATTTTCCCCCGCGTGTGTGATTTTGATTATTTCGGGCGACTCGATCAGGTTTAAAAAGTTAGAAAGGTCTTTTATCTTAATTGGATCAATGATAAAATGCCCCAAAGGAGAGGCAACCTGAATGATACAAAGCAGGGTATGATACCTCTTTTCGCCAACAAATTCAGTGTCCATGGCAATCCATGGTACTGAACGATGTTGCTCACAAAAATCTTCTAGAGCTTCCTTTTTTTCAATAAGGTGGAAGTCGATATTTTTAATCTGCATGGATAGAAGTTGATTTCTTATTCCATTCTAAGTTTTGAAATTAATCTTCCAATAGGTATTGACACATAGCGATAATTTTTTGCAATGTTTTTAACCCCATCTCGTTTCAAAACTAGAATATTTCCGTAAATTAACAGATATTCTTAATATAACTAAACAAATGAAAAAAATAAGAAAATTCCTGAAGCGATTTATACTGGTCATTCTGGTTTTGCTGGTAATAGTCATCGGAGCGCTGTTTGCCATTCCCTATTTTTTTAAAGATGAATTACTGGAAGCGACTAAAAAAACCATTAATGAACAAATTAATGCAAAGGTTGATTTCAGCGATGTAAACCTTTCTTTATTCCGGAGCTTTCCCGATTTTAACTTTCGGCTAGATAGCTTGCAAGTGGTTGGTCTGGAAACGTTCGAAGGTGTAAAACTAGCTTCTATTCAAGAATTGGAACTTTCTTTTGATCTGATGTCAGTCATTAAAAGTGATCGACCCATCGCCATCAAGTCCGTTCATCTCGGAAAGCCTGAAATTGATATCCGTGTCCTGAAAAGTGGAAAGGCCAATTATGATATTGCCAAACCAACTACAGATACGACCACTACATCGCAAGATGAATCGGAGGTGGCTTTTGAAATAAATCTTCAGAAATACAGTATTGCTAACGGCTACTTCCGTTATGATGATCAATCTTCTGATGTTTTTCTGGAAATCATGGGCTTGGATCACGAAGGTAGAGGAGATTTTACGCAGGATATTTATGACCTAAATACCCAAACCAATATTAGTGGTATGACCGTAAAATCAGGAGGAATTGCCTATCTCAAAAAAGCCGCTCTTGACCTGAAGGCGATCATCAATGCCGATATGCCTAATATGAAGTTTACACTAAAAGATAATGACCTTTCTGTAAACGCTATGCGATTGATTGCAGATGGATTTGTTCAGATGGAGGAAGACAACATTAACATGGACTTGAAAGTGGATGCACCCAAAAATGATTTCAAAAACCTGCTTTCTCTGATTCCAAGCGCATATACCAAGGAATTCGAAGGAGTTCAGGCCGACGGGAAGTTTCAATTGACCGCCCAGGTCAATGGTACCTATAATGGCACAACTGGAGCACTGCCTCCTTTTGCGGTCAAATTGGGTGTAGATCAGGGGAATTTCAAATATCCGGCTCTTCCCTTGGGAATCAATAATATCCAAACCAAAATACAAGTGAACAGTCCTAGTAGTAATTTAGATAAAATGACTGTTGATATTCCGTTGTTTAAGATGAAATTAGGTAATAATCCGTTTGACGCCACCTTTAATCTGAAAACACCCATTTCAGATCCGGATGTGAAAACGGAAATAAACGGAACGATTGATCTGGAAGACCTGTCAAATGCGTTTCCGATGGAAGGCATGGAGGCGTTAAAAGGGATCATCACCGCTAACTTAAAAGTAAATACCCGAATGTCGACAATTGAGCGCGAAGACTATGAGAATGTGGAGATGGCAGGGGATCTCCGATTGCAAAATATGGACTATAAAGCTGAAGGGATGCCGTCAGTCTTTATTGCTGATGCCCAATTGGATTTTTCTCCCCAGTATGTCAACCTCTCCAAGTTGGATTCCAAGCTCGGAAAAAGTGATCTTAAAGCTTCCGGTCGAATTGATAACATCCTAGCGTGGATAAGCCCTGAAAAAACGATGACCGGCACCTTTGTCGTCCGGTCCGAATATTTTGATGCGAACGAATGGATGACCGAAGAAGCAGAATCCGCACCTCAACCGTCTCCTCAGGAGCCTGACCAAACAGAAACAGCCGAGGTCTTTGATCAGTTTGATTTTACCTTGGATGCCGCCATCAATACCATCAATTACGACATTTACAACATAACCGGGGTTGTTGCCAAGGGGCATTTTACCCCTGAGCGATTTGAATTTTCAGATTTTCGGGCGAAGATTGGAGAAAGCGATTTTCAGGTAACCGGCACCCTGAAAAATGTCTTTGATTATGCTTTTGATAATCAAACCTTAACAGGAGCTATTGCCTTTAATTCGTCTTATCTCAACCTCAATCAGTTTATGGTGCCCGAGTCGGACGGACAGCCTAAGGCCAAAGAAATGTCTGGCGAAGAAGCACTCGAACCCATCGTTATTCCCGACAATATCGATCTTGATATAACGGCAAATATTGGCCGTCTGGACTATACGGACATTCAATTGAGGGACATGCGGGGGGCTGTAGTAGTTGAAAATCGAGAGGCCCGCTTAGAGAATGTTGTCGCCAGAGGACTTGGAGGAACAATAGCTTTAGCGGGTGGGTATAATACTCAAGATCCCGAGGATCCAAAGTTTGATTTCAAATACGATCTTCAAAATATCTTATTCGGAGAAGCCTTTAATGCCTTAAATACCTTTCAGACGCTGGCGCCTATTGGTAAATATATAAATGGCCGCTTTTCTACCAATATGATCATGAGCGGAGCACTGGAAAAAGACCTGACTCCAAAATACAATACGCTTAATGTCACAGGTTTCCTTGAAACCATTAACGCTATGATCGAGAATTTCAAACCTTTAGGTAAGGTGGCTGGCTTATTGAATCTCGAATCTTCCAATAAGTTTCCAATTAAGGGAACAAAAAACTGGTTTGAAGTGAAAAACGGACGCCTCGAACTTCAGGAATTTGACTATATGATAAAGGATATTGCTATGAAGATTGGTGGAGGTCACGGATTAGTTTCCGGAATGGACTATTTGATTAAAGCCAAAGTTCCCCGGAAGTATATTGAAAATAATCCTGCCGGTTCTGCTCTGAAGCTGGGAGCTGATTGGCTTGGAAAGGAAGCCTCCAAGTTGGGTGTTCCAATAAAACAAGGGGAATTTGTCAATCTAAATATCAATTTGACAGGTACTATGGAGGATCCCAAAATAGGCGTGAAGTTTGTAGGAATGGATGGCCAGACTTCGGTTCAGGATGCCGCAAAAGAAAAGCTAAAAGAAGAAGCCGAAAAGAAACTTCAAGAGGCGGAAGATAAAGCGAGGGAAGAAGCCGAAAAACTCAAGCAACAAGAGAAAGAAGAAGCAGATAAAAAACTAAAGGACGCCCAGGACAAGGCGAAAAAAGAAGCCGAAAAGGCAGCTCAAAAAGCCAAGGAAGAGGCCGAAAAGAAACTTAAGGAAGAAGCTGCTAAAAAGGCTAAAGAAGAAGCTGAAAGAAAAGCAAAAGAAGAAGCCGAAAAGCTGAAAGAAAAAGTAGATAAGTGGAATCCTTTTGGTAAAAAGAAGGAAGGAGGAGGGTAAGCATCGCTTCGTTTAATGTTAATTTTCTAAATAAAATTTAGGGGAATTGTTCTTTGTTGTAACGATTCCCCTAAATTTTTTTCCTTATTTGACAAATGGTGTGGAATGAAAAATAGTAATCCTTGAATACCCCTGTGGCTGAAAGGATTATTATTTTGACATTCCATTTTACACAATTCTTGTCAAAGAACCATTTTTTTGTTGAGTTTTTTAATATTTGTCAAATATTCATAAAATCTAAAAAAAATAAATGAAATTTTATTTTGATGTAGCCAAATTGTTTAATTTGCGATGTAATAATGGTTTAACGTTAAGTTAACCTTAAGCGAAATTTTCGCTACAATCGATTCAAATTTATGGTTTTAATTATTTTAATTTTTCACTAAACGGATAATTATGCTGAAAAAACTCTACTTTGCTGTATTATGTTGTTTACTTTTATCAGGATTTTCCCTTTCGGGAATTGCCCAGACTACGCTCGCGGGAAATGTCACGGATGAGACTACCGGAGAGGAGCTCATTGGTGTAAATATTTTGATAAAGGGAACAGTTACCGGAACGATTACCGATCTGGATGGAACGTTTAAGATCCAAACCACTCAGGAACTTCCGCTCACACTGGTACTTTCCTTAGTTGGCTATGAAACCAAGGAAGTATTAGTTGACTCCGATCCTGAAAATTTGAGTATTCAATTAAAAGTCCAGGATATTTTAGGAGAGGAAGTGGTCGTTTCCGCTTCCCGGTTTGAAGAGAAAATCCTGGAATCACCTGTAACAATTGAAAAACTGGGGATTCAGGCGATTAAAGCTTCGTCATCTCCTGACTACTACGACGAGATTAACAAGTTAAAGGGCGTACATTCTAACCAAGCTTCTTTGACCTTCAACACCATTAATACACGAGGATTTGCAACAGCCGGGAATACCCGCTTTGTGCAGTTGATGGACGGGATGGATAATGCTGCCCCTCTCCTTAACTTTCCTACTGGAAACGTCGTAGGTATATCAGAGCTAGACATCAATAATGTCGAATTGGTGCCAGGAGCGGCTTCAGCGCTTTATGGACCCAACGCTTTCAATGGAATCTTGTTGATGAATAGTAAAAATCCTTTTGATTACCAAGGGCTTAGCGCTCAGGTAAAAGGAGGGGTGACGAATTCTGATGCGGTAGGAGAGGCCGAACCTTTTGGCTCCGTCTCGGTACGGTACGCCAAGGCCTTTAACAATAAGTTTGCCTTTAAAGTCAATGTCTCTTATCTGACTGCTGAAGACTGGATTGCCAACGACTACAATACTGATCGTAATTTGAATGCTGCTGCTGCACTCGATCCAACCATTGATCCTTTCGTGAATCCGGACAACCGCTTTGCTATCCGGCCCAATTTTGATGGCTTAAATAAGTACGGTGATGAAGCGCAGATCTTCCTTCCTTTTGCCAGTCCAAGTCTTAATCAACCTGTTATCGACGCTTTGGTGCCTGTTTTTGTGGCTGAAGGATTACCCGAATCACTGGCAAGAAGTATTTTGGAGGCCAACGTTCCAAACCTGGATGCGATCCAGATCACCAGGACGGGTTTCAATGAGGAAGACTTATTGGATAACCGAAATGCAGAAAGCCTTAAAGCCGATGCCGCCCTGCATTATCGTATAAATGATAACCTGGAGGCCATCTACAACTACCGCTACGGAAGAGGCTCTTCTTTTTACCAGGGTTCGGAACGTTACGCTCTTCGAAATTTTGTTCAGCAATTTCATAAACTGGAGTTGAGAAGTTCTAATTATTTCGTTCGCGGTTATGCCTCCTTGACGGGGGCCGGGGATTCCTATAACCTTACCGCACTTGGCGCGTTGACAAATGAAACCTTTTCCCCATCTGCTACCGAATGGGTGCCGACATATGCGGGCACTTACGCAGGTACTATGGTTCAATATGCTCTGGATAATGGAACAACAGTTGACCAGCTTACACCTGAACAAAAGCAAGAAGCTATGGCCATTGCCCATCAAACCGCGAGAGCCAGCGCCGATAGTCCTATCGCTGAAGTAGGTACTGATGAATTCAACAGAGTGGTAGAAAGTGTGCGTACCGGCCTCTTCCAGCAAGGTGGAGCTGGCTTTATTGATAATTCCCGAATGTACCATCTGGAAGGAAATTACAACTTTACCGAAATGATCAACGTAAGGAATTTCGGCCTGCAAGCAGGTGGTAATTTTAGACAATACTCCCTTTTTACCGACGGGACCGTATTTAACGAAGACCCAGACGGAGATGGCGAAAATGAGCGTATTTTTATAAACGAATGGGGTGGATATGTTCAGGGATCTTATCGCCTCGCGGATGAAAGATTGAAATTACAAGCTTCGATTCGTTACGATAAAAACGAGAATTTCGACGGTCAGGTTTCTCCACGCGCTTCTGTTGTTTACACAATGGGTGAGGACAGAAACCACAATATCCGGGCTTCTTTTCAGACGGGGTTCAGGAATCCAACCACCCAGGGACAATTTATTTATTTCCCGACCACCAATATTATTATCGGAGGCTCCAGAGCAAATGCGGAGCGGTATGGTATTTATGAAGGTGGAGCATGGTCAAAATCATCTTATGATCAATATATCGGAGCGCTTATTGCCGGTACACCTGAAGAGCAGGCAAGAAATTTACTACAGACCCAAGATTTGGAATATGTGCAGCCTGAACGTTTGAGATCTTTCGAAATTGGTTACAAAGGCGTAATTAAGCGAAAAGTGCTCATCGATTTCAATGCTTATTACAATATCTACAATAACTTTATTGCAGAGGCACTTGTCGTTAATAAAGATACGGTATTCCAACAGGGGCAGCCCATCGCTCCCGGACAAACCTTTTCAGCTTACACCAATATCGATCAAGAGCTTACCTCCTTAGGAGCAGCTATTGGTATTACGTATAAGATCTCTAATAAGTTTGAAGTTTCCGGAAACTATTCGTTTGCTGATTATACCTTATCCGATGATTTTAGCAATTTATTAGACTTTGATGCCGATGTAGAAGGAGATGCACCTGACATCCGGGATTTCAATGCCGGGTTTAATACGCCTGTTAATCGCTTCAACATTGGATTAAGAGGGACGGATGTTGTAGATAATTTTGGATTTTCAGTCTCTTACCGATGGCAAGAAGAGTTTTACTACGAAAGTTCTTTTGGAGGCGGCATAATGCCTGCCTTTGGAGTGCTTGATGCTAATGTAAGCTATACTGTTCCAAAGATAAAATCGACCTTTAAAATAGGCGGAACGAATCTTTTAGGTGATGATTACCGAACCAACGTAGGAAATCCGTTTATTGGGCAAATGTATTTCATAAGCTGGACATATGACCAGTTCCTTCAATAGCGACTATTTGGTTTAGACGAACCTGGTGCACGAGGGGGTATCCTGAAATTCAGGATGCCCCCTCGTTACATTTAGGAAATCAATGATTTGATTTTCAAGGTTACCGGTAGGTGCCGAAATTCCATTTGGGATAACGTCCATTAAATTGTATGTTTGTGCCGGTCAGAATTGCTTTTTCTTTCAGTATCAAGAATACAATCCAATGATCCGGTATTACACCAAAAAAAATAACCGGTTAACAGAGTTAGAGCAGCCCGAGTCAAACTGCTGGGTAAATATCTCTCCTCCCTTTAGCCGGGAAGAACTGGAAGAAGTAGCTAATCTCTATGATATTCCACTGGACTTTCTAACCGATTCGTTGGACGTAGACGAACGGTCGCGCTATGAGCGTGAAGAAGACGTCCGCCTTATTGTAGTCAATACCCCCATCCTTAACGAACTGGAACGAGAAAACGAAGCCATTTATGTAACAGTTCCCATCGGTATTATCTTAACCCTGGATACCATCATTACGATTACCGCTTATGAAAACCCTGTTCTTCAATCCTTCCTGGAAGGAAAAGTAAAGAATTTTGATCCTTCAGATGAACGCCATTTTGTGTTAAAAATCCTGGAGCAAAATGTCTTTCGGTTTCTTAATTGCCTGAAAAAATTAAATCTCAAACGGAATCTAATTGAAAAAGAACTCTATAACTCTAGTAAAAACAGAGAGCTTCGGCAACTACTCAGCATTGAAAAAAGTCTGGTCTATTTTGTAAATACCCTCAGTGCCAATGAACTGCTAAAAATGAAAATGAAACGCACCGATTTTATTAATATCCGGGAAGATGAAGATAAACAAGACCTTTTCGAAGATATTATTATCGATAATAGCCAGGCCCTGGAAATGGCCAATATTTATACCAATATCCTCAACGGTACCATGGAGGCTTATGCGAGTATCATTTCCAATAACCTGAACGTAGTCATACAACGACTTACCCTCATCACTATTATTCTAATGGTGCCTACTTTGATTGCCAGTTATTACGGTATGAACGTCAAGGGATTACCGTTTAAGGATTCAGAGTATGCTTTTTATTATATCATGATCACTTCCATCGTTCTCAGTCTTTTATTAGCCTGGTTTTTTAGAAGAAAAAGATTGTTTTGATTTTAGCATACAAGGTACAGGACGAATATCTATTTTTCTTTAACGCCGCTCAAAAGGTACGTATCAGGACTACTTCAGACTATCCCTTTATTTTTTAATATAAAAACAATTGAAAAATAATACCTTATTCAGGTTATCAACATTTGTTGAAAACTAAAGACCTGCCGGAAAGAGAATTGAATTAATTTCGTGGACTAAATCAGATGATGGGCCTACAGAACCCTCTTTTTAAGGGACTGAAAAGGGGGGCTTGGGCATCTGTTATTTGAACGGGATTACGTAATAATAGGTTAGCAAGCCGGACTGAATGGTCCGGCTTTTTTTACGAATTTATCAGCCTTTTTATCAGTAAAGGAACGCCAATAGATGCTTTTTCACTAATAACTTCCAGGTTTTCTCTCACACCTAACTCAAAATTTATGGATGGTTTGGGGTCAATGTAAAATATTTCAGCATCCCGTGGTGCATATCCTACCAAACTGGCTGCAGGATATACCTGCATCGACGTTCCTACGATAATCACCTTATTCGCAATGGAGGTCAGCATTGCAGCAGTTTCAAGCATAGGGACCATCTCACCAAACCAGACGATATGGGGGCGCAGTTGAAACCCTTTTTCGCATTTATCGCCTAAACGAATATCGTCTGTGCACTCATAGATTAAACTTTCATCTCCCTCACTTCTGGCTTTTGTTAATTCGCCATGTAGATGGACCACCTGCTTACTGCCCGCCCGCTCGTGGAGGTCATCCACATTTTGAGTAACCACCACCACATCATATTTTTTCTCAAGCTGAACCAGCGACTTATGGCCTTCGTTGGGTTGTACTTCTCTGAGTTGCCTGCGCCTCTCATTATAAAAATTCAATACCAATTCCTTATTCATCCGCCAACCTTCGGGAGAGGCTACCTCCATGACATTGTGGCCCTCCCACAAGCCCCCCGCATCGCGGAAGGTCTTTATACCACTTTCTGCACTAATACCAGCACCAGTAAGAACAACTATTTTTTCCATAACTGCTAATATTTGAAAATTACAAAATAATTTTACCCTGCACCCCTGCACCCCTGCACCCCTGTACCTCTGTACCCTTGATACCCTGTACCCCTGTACCCCTGTACCCCCTGTACCTCTGTACCCTCTGTACCCTGAACCCCTGTACCCCCTGTACCCCCTGTACCCCCTGTACCTCTGTACCCTTGATACCCTGTACCCCTGTACCCCCTGTACCTCTGTACCCTTGATACCCTGTACCCCTCTGAACCCCCTGTAACCCGGATACCTTGATACCTTGCTACCCTGCTACCCTGCTACCCGGATCATCCGATCACTTCCGCTATGGCATTAAAGGCTTGCCCCAGATAGTTAATTAGATCGCTGGCTATGAGCGATTCTTCGCTTTGTATGTCTTGTATAGCCAGATCTCCGGCTAGCCCATGAAGGTAAACGCCAAGTATGGCGGTATCTAGTGGAGAATACCCCTGGGCCAATAATCCGGTAAGGATCCCGGTTAACACGTCTCCGCTTCCTGCTGATGCCATCCCGGGGTTTCCTGATGAATTAAAATAACACGTTCCTTTAGGAGTAGCAATGGCCGTGTGGGCACCTTTTAATATGATAAATACCTGATGTTCTCTAGATTTCGCTATTTGGACCTCATTTCGTTCGAAGTCATTGGTTTGATTGCCAAATAAGCGTTTAAATTCTCCCGAATGCGGCGTAAGGATACTATCCGGGGGAACGATCTCCCACAAATCGGGGTGTTGGGCAATGATATTCAGAGCATCAGCGTCCAATACAATCGGATTTTTCCGTTGTTGGAGCATTGCCTTAAAAGCGTCTTTCGTTTTTTCACTGGTTCCTATCCCGCAACCGATCCCTAGGGTGTCAAACTTGTCCGGCTCCTCCTTTAGGCTCATGGTCAGTTGTTGATGGTTCGGATCCGTATAAACCATGACTTCCGGCAGCGCTGTTTGGAAAATAGCATAACCACAAGCCGGAATCAAGGCACTGACAAGGCCAGCTCCTGCTCTAAGGCAGGCTTTGGCCGCTAGTATACCAGCCCCTATCTTTCCATAACTCCCCACAACCATGAGCGCGTGGCCATGCGTGCCTTTATGGGCGTATTTAGATCTGCGCTTTCTGATGGTTTGAATAATGGAGGCAGAAACAAAAAAATAATTTGTGGGAGCGTCATGGATAAAATGAGGGTGTAATCCGATCGGTTTGGTTTCCCAATGTCCGATTCTTAAGGCATTTTCGGGATACAAAAAGGCCAGCTTTGGCAACTCAAAACTAAGGGTGGCATGTGCTCTTATAGATGCTCCTGTAGTGGGTCGATTGGCAAAAACTCCCGAGGGAATATCTATGGAGATGATAGGGGCGTAGTTGTTATTGAGGTGCTCCAGAAGAGCAGCCCAGTATCCCTCTACCGGTCGATTTAAGCCAGACCCAAATATGGCGTCAATCAGCAAGGGCTGGTTCATTACAGAGGGAAAGGGACTGTCTTTTTTTATTTTGGTAATGGATAGGGTGGAAATGGCTTCTAACCGTTCATAATTCACCTTGAAATCATCAGAAACACCTTTTCCTATTTGGCAAATGAAAACCTGTACATCATAGCTTTTTTGGTAAAGCATTCTTGCCACGGCTAATCCGTCGCCCCCGTTATTCCCGGGGCCGCAATAGATATGAATAGAGCGGTTCTTCTTGTAATACCGCTCTATAAACCAGTTGGTGAAAGCGCTTGCTGCCCGCTCCATCAGATCAATAGAAGCAATAGGTTCATTCTTGATTGTATATTGATCCAATTGATGAATTTGGTCTACAGAAAGGATCTTCATCGCATTAAGGCTTGTTTTATTCAAATGGAAAGTTATATTAACCAATATTGATGCGATTTGCAAGAAAATGAGCGGCATAATTTTTGATAGGTGTGGCACATCTATAGGTGTGCCACACCTATCAAAAATTATGCCGTAAAATTTACCATTCGATTTCCTATTTCTCTGGCTAAATAGTACATTTAACAAAAAAAATGAACTCCTTTTTCGCTGACCTTAAAATTGTCGAACTTTCAAATGTGTTGGCCGGGCCAGCCGTAGGCATGTTCTTTGCCGAATTGGGAGCCAAGGTCATCAAAATTGAAAACAAAAACACGGGAGGAGATATTACCCGCCAATGGAAATTAGCAGGCGAAGATCCCAATGCTGATTTCTCGGCTTACTACTGTAGTGTTAACTGGCACAAGGAGACCTGGTTAGTGGATATGTTCGACCCTGATGATCATGCAAAAGTACTGGATGCTATCCGAACGGCCGATATTGTAGTCAGCAATTATAAACCTGCTTCAGCTGAAAAAATGAGGATGGATTATGCTTATCTGTCTTCTATCAATCCCCGTCTGATCTTTGCTCAGTTATACAGTTTTGGAAAAGACGATCCTATACCGGCCTTTGATGTCGTACTCCAGGCCGAAGCAGGGTTTCTGTATATGACCGGAGAGCAGGGTAGGGGACCTGTTAAGATGCCGGTAGCGCTGATAGATCTCATCACCGGGCATCAACTAAAAGAAGGGGTACTAATGGCTTTGCTGCACAGAGAACGAACGGGCGAAGGTAGCCTCATCGAAGTATCCCTCCTGGAATCGGCCTTGTCTTCTCTGGCCAATCAGGCAACCAACTGGCTGATGGGAGGATTTATCCCTCAACGGATAGGGGCCCAACATCCAAATATAGCTCCTTATGGTGATTATTTTTCAACAAAAGATGATAAGTTACTAGTGCTTGCAGTCGGTACGGAAAACCAATTTCAAAAACTGTGCACTATCCTTGATTTGAAAGAATTGATCCATGATGAACGCTTTGCTTTAAACAAATCTAGGGTAAACCACCGCTCTGAGTTAAATGCGTTGTTACAAAATAAAATCAAAAATTACAACCGGGAAGATTTGCTGCAAATTTTGCATCAAAAAGGCGTTCCTTCAGGGAGTATCCGGAATATGAAAGAAGTTTTTGAGCTTCCTGTCGCCGCCAACATGGTCCTTAAAGAAAAAATGAAGAACGGACAGGAGAGTAAACGGGTGAAAACAGTGGCTTTTCAGTGGACGCCAAATAAGCAGAAGTGATAAGTCTATTACTTATTCTTTCTATCGCTTACTTTGCCATTCATACGGTTTTGTTTACCTTTAATGTAAAGAAAATTTTTATATGTCAGTTGCCTTTCGAAATATTGTACTTTCGATCTGTTTCGTAGTTTTCGGACAGCATTTGCTGCTGGCCACTCATATTGTTGGTGGAGAATTAAACTATAATTGCCTCGGTAACGATATGTATGAAATTACGCTGACCGTCTACCGCGATTGTGAAAATGGCAATCCCCAAGCCTATTTTGATGATCCTGCCTATATCGGGATTTTTAGTGAAGTTAAGGGCGAATTAACTTTGACTGGAGAATTGGAGATGCCCTGGTTAGGTGTTGACGATACACTTGCACCTATTCTAAGTAGCGAGTGTTTTGTTGTACCTCCCAATGTTTGCGTCCATCGTACTTTTTATATCGACACCCTTGAGTTGCCTACCATTCCTGGTGGTTATACGCTGCGGTATCAGCGTTGCTGTAGAAATCAAACCATTGTCAATATTGTTGATCCGCTGGCTACCGGCGCTACCTTTAGCGTGGTCATCTCCGAAGAAGCTATGCAGGTCTGTAATAGTAATCCCAAATTTGTGAACTGGCCGCCCATTTATATCTGTGTCAATGAACCTATTAATTTTGACCATTCAGCCACCGATGTAGATGGAGACTCTATCGTCTATAAACTCTGTACACCCAATGACGGAGCTACGGATGTTGTTCCTTACCCTGTTCCTACCCTGCAAACTGATCCCGCACCTGTTGTCTGGGTTGATCCTCCTTATAATGAGAGCAATATGCTAGGGGGGGATCCTTTAACGATTAATCCCCAAACAGGATTATTGACTGGAACTCCAAACACCGTGGGGCAATTTGTGGTAGGAGTCTGTATGGAAGAATACCGTAATGGGGTACTCTTATCCACCACCAGGCGCGATTTTCAGTACAATATTGGAATATGTGGAGAAACTACCGCCGCTTTTTTTGCTCCCGAACTCCAATGCGGGGATTTAACAGTAGACTTTGAAAACCAAAGTGATAATGCGGAAAACTATCTTTGGTATTTTGATGTTCCCGATAATCTTGGGGCAACCTCCATGGAAGAGAATCCTTCATTCACCTACTCAGATACAGGCACCTACGAGGTAATGTTGATCATCGAACCCGGAGGGATTTGTGCCGATACTTCAGTTCAGGAAGTAACCCTTGAGTTAGCATCTATTAGTCCGGCTTTGAGCTATGAGTTTGTTGAATGTTCCGACAGTATGGTTATTGAGATAACGGACATGTCTACAGACTCTATCTCAACCTTGACCAGCTGGGAATGGGAACTAAGACTGGGAAATGCACTTATCGATACCTCTAATGATCAGAATCCTTCTTTTACTGTTTATAACTCCGGAGTTTATATTTTGGAATTACTGGTGACCGCTGAAAATGGATGTACGGAAACCTTTTTTTCCGCCATACCCGTCGAACTGATCGAAGATATTGCACTGATTGCTGATTCCACGCTGATTTGTCCCGGTGACTCTATTCCGCTGAATCTCAATCCCAATCCTATTTACAACTATGAATGGTCGCCTGATTCAAGTCTTAGCGATAATACACTCCCAAATCCGATCGGGTTTCCTGATACTACTACCACCTACTCCGTTACCGTTTTTGATCAGGACAATTTCTGTCAGCGATCTTTTGATGTAACCATTATCGTTCCTGAAGCTGTGATCGCTCAGGCTCCTCCTGATGATACGATTTGTGAACCCGCTTTCCAACTTTCAGCATTCACGAATACGGGCGTTTCCTATTTCTGGGCCAATGACAATGCCTTTGATGATATTTTCGATACCATCCCCAATCCAATAGTAACCCCAATTGGGGAAGTGACCTATTACCTACTGGTGCGCGATTCCTTTGGTTGTCCGGCATTTGATAGCGTTACCATTACCGGGAATGGGGTCAATAGTATTGTTCAGCCTCCCCAAATCGTGTGTCCGGGAGACACTGTTGAATTGGGGGTGTTACTTCTGGACCCAACAGATACGGTTTCATTTAACTGGTCGCCTAATAATCTGCTACTCACTTCTGACACCTTACCAAACCCTTTGGTGGCAATTGACTCAGCAGGGACCTTCCCGTTTTCTGTTGATTTGGTTAATCAATATGGTTGTACGCGAACAGATAGTGCCTATATCGCCGTTATCGACACTGCACCTCAACTGGATTTTTTATTTTATCAGCAATGCAGTGGCTTTGCCGTTCAATTTGAAAATACAAGCATCAATGCACCTTATGTGGTTTGGGATTTTGGAGATACAACAACTCTAAATGATACCTCTTCCATGACCAATCCTTTTTATATTTATCCGGATACAGGTACTTATATTGTTTCGGTTACGGTTGATGCGGATATTGAATGTAAAGATACCCTTTACAAGGCTATACAAGTTGTTGAACCCCAGATAACAGTAGGTTTTGATTGGAGTTTTGAGTCTTGTGCAGATACTGCATTGATCCAGTTTGAAGATCTTTCAGTCAATAACCAAAGTACAGTTATTGATTGGTTGTGGTATTTTAGCAATGGAGATACGTTGACCGATCAAAATCCACTTATTCAGCTTGAAGAGGACCAGGTATTGTCTGCAACACTCATTATCAGTTCGGATGATGGTTGTGTTGATACGCTGACTTCAACTATCCCTGTAACCTTAATTGAAGCGGATGTTCCGGATTCTATTACCATATGTCCTAATTCGCCTGTTTTGTTGGATTTTGACTTAAACGAAACGTATACTTATCAATGGTCGCCTGACATAGGGCTTGACGTTACTAACATAGCCGCACCTACAACGACCCTTGACTCAACACAGACTTATTTGGTAGAAATCACCAATATTAACGGTTTGGATACCTGTTCACTTGCCAAAGAGATTACCGTCATGGTACAACCTGTTCTGGAATATAGCCTTTCGGAAGATGTCATTATTTGTACTGATTCAAGTCTGGCGATTTGGGTAGCTGCAACCGATACTGCAGCTTTTATCTGGTCAACCTTTCCGGATTTAAGTAACCCGTTGACCGAAGAAGACACCCTTGAGGTAGCTGCCACGATTTCCGAAATCTATTATGTAGGTATTTCAGATACGTTTGGCTGCCGGTATTTGGATAGCGTAACAATTGATCGAGCAAGCGTTGACGGAGAATTGACGGGCGATTTGAAAGTTTGCGAATTTGATACTGCTCAATTGGTAGCCTTGTTTGATTTTTCTGATTCTTTGGATCTGTTCTGGAGCCCTTCAGAAGCGATTATAGAAGGACAGGGAACAGATACAGTACTAGTGGACCCTCTAATTGCTACTGAATACCTGGTAGAAGCCAGTAATTCTGTTGGTTGTAGGGTTATTAAAACGGTTGAGGTGGAATTAAATACTGTGCTTCCGGATTTAATGGTAACAGCATCTCCAGATACAATTTTTGCTGGTGATTCGACCCAGTTGGAAGCTACGTTTAATTCGAACTATACCTATTTCTGGCTACCCGAAGCGGAACTCAGCGATCCACTGGTTTCAGATCCGGTCGCTTTTCCGGTAGAGAATACGATTTTTACCGTTGAAGTCAGAGATAGCCAGGGATGCACCAACTTTGGGGAAATACCTGTAGTTGTATTGAATCCTATATGTGAGGAACCGTATGTATTTTTACCAAATGCATTTACCCCAAATGGTGACGGGAATAACGATTTCCTCCGGGTTTACGGAAATAATATAGATGAGGTCCATCTGATCATTTATAACCGTTGGGGGAATAAGGTATTTGAAACCTTTTCAAAAGAACAAGGTTGGGATGGATCATACAAAGGTAAAGAACTAAGCAGTGATGTTTTTGCTTATTATCTGGAAGTTAGATGTTTTAACGGAGAAATATTGAGGAAAAAAGGAAATATCTCCTTATTGAAGTAAAAAAAGTTCATTTTGAGAATAATTTTAGTTGTGAATAGAATTAAGTCAATTATATTTGCTATTTGTCATGGTTAAAGGACGCGTATTATTGAATCAGGAACCTTTTGGATTGGCTATTGACCGGTTGTGTCAGCAGCTGATAGAGCAGCATGGAGATTTTGAGGACACTTATTTCGTCGGGATTCAGCAAGGGGGCACACAGCTAACAAAAAGGCTTGTTGAAAAGTTAAAGATTATTACGGGATTGTCTGATATAACTTATGGCTTGTTGGATATCACCTTTTATCGGGACGATTTTAGGACCAGAGCAAAACCATTGATCGCTAGTGAAACTACCATCGACTTTCAGGTTGAAAATAAAACCGTTATTTTAATTGATGACGTGCTTTATACCGGACGCACTATACAGGCATCGCTGACAGCGATACAGCATTATGGCCGGCCTAAAAAGGTAGAATTATTGGCTATGGTTGACCGTAGGTTCAACAGACATTTGCCGATTCAGCCAGACTATTTCGGGATAACTGTCGATGCGGTAGATGAGGCCTATGTAAAAGTTGAGTGGTTGGAAAAAGACGAAGTGGATCGTATCCTTATTTTTCCCAATAAAGAATCGAAACAAACCGTTGAAATGTAGTGAAAAAGAAAATCTACTAAATTATATCACAACGAATTAAATGACTTCTGCGCAGCTTAGCACCAAGCATTTATTGGGAATTAAAGATTTATCGGAAGGAGATATCCGGCTGATTTTTGATACCGCTGATAATTTTAAAGAAGTGTTGGGCCGGCCTATTAAAAAAGTACCGTCCCTGAGAGACGTTACCATTGCCAATCTATTCTTTGAAAATTCTACCCGTACCCGAATCTCTTTTGAACTAGCAGAAAAAAGACTTTCTGCCGATGTCGTAAATTTTTCAGCCTCTTCTTCTTCTGTAAAAAAAGGAGAAACCCTGCTAGATACCGTCAATAACATCCTTTCCATGAAAGTAGATATGGTGGTGATGCGGCATCCTGCCCAAGGTGCTCCGGCTTATTTGGCCGATAAAATTGACGCTATTATAGTCAATGCAGGAGACGGAACGCACGAACACCCGACTCAAGCGTTACTTGACGCCTATTCTCTCAAACTACGCTTTGGCTCGCTCAGTGATCTTAAAGTTGCTATTATTGGCGATATCATGCATTCACGCGTAGCTCTTAGTAATGTATTTTGTTTGAAAAAGCTGGGGGCAAGTGTAACTGTTTGCGGTCCTCCTACACTGATTCCTCCCTTTATCCAGAATATGGGAGTCCATGTCTCCTACAATTTACACGAAACACTCGATTGGTGCGATGTGGCCAATGTACTCAGGATTCAACTAGAGCGCCAGAATATCAAATACGTGCCTTCTCTAAGAGAATATTCACTCTACTATGGTATTAATCAAGATCTATTGAAAAAATTTGATAAGGAGATCGTTATCATGCATCCCGGGCCGATCAATAGAGGGGTGGAAATTACCAGCCAGGTAGCTGATTCCAAACACTCGATCATACTCCAACAAGTCGAAAATGGAGTGGCAATCCGGATGGCCGTACTGTTTTTATTAGCTGCAAAAAGATAATAATTAGTCAACAACTATTTAAAGATATTTTTTTGGCTTTACTACAATTAAATAAAAAAGTATATTCTCCTTCATCGCGTTTTTTCGTTATATTGTGAAACAAAATATTTAATATAATGAAATTATATAAAAATATTCTTCTACTTACTTTCCTTTTTTTCTTTACGCTTCCAGCTACCTATTCGCAGGGATGCGCCCAACTTATTGCCGAAAATAAAAATATTAACGGCACCCAAGTACTCCGGACAATTACCCAAACACTGGTCGTAAGAGGAACCTACCGCTACAGTATTCAGCTATTACTTGATGACAGGGGGGTAATGGCTCGTGTGTTTTCTAAAGATGGAGTCGACCTCAATCAGGGAGATGAAATCATCTTTCTGGATAACAACCAACGGAAAAAGATTTATCGTTTTGTTGAAATAGGGGAGTTAGACCGGCAAGGGAATATCCCTGTCTACTCCAATGTACTCAAACTTGATCTCAATGCAATAGATTGGTTTAATAGCTCCAACATTAATACCATTTATATCAAAAATAATATCAGTAATAAGATTCGGAAATTCTCTATCAATCCAATGCGTCAAAAGGAGTTTAAAAAGTTGGCTGCTTGTTTCAACCAAAGTACTCAACGAGAAGGTGTAAATGATGTCGCTATTGAGGGAAATGAATTAACACCTAAATCAAATGTTGCCGCTTCAGGTAAATCCTCCGGTTCCAATATTTCAGGTGCAGAAAATGCCAACGATCCGGAAATTACGGATCTTAGAGAGGAACTGAATCAAACGAAAATTTCCTTGCGAAGACAAATTGAGGAAGAAAAGGCAGGAGCCGAATCGATCAAAAAACAACTGCAGGAAGAAGTTATGCTGGCCAGGGAAAATGCAGAAGCCAAAAAAGCTGAATATGCGCAGGAAGTGTTGGAAGCCCGAAAAAAGTCAAGTGAAGAGATATCCAAGACACAGCAAGAGTTAGCTCTTCGTGTTCAGGAAGCTCGTCAAAAGGCCGATACGGAAATTGAGCGCATCCAGTTAGACGTCATCGAAACAAAAGAAAAGGCAAATAAAGAAATCGAAAATGCCCGCCTGGAATCTGCTCAAGCCGTTGCTGATGCCCGTCAGAAGGCTTCTGATGAGATAACTGCCATTAAAGAAAGATTGGAAGTAGCTAAACTGGAATATGCCGATGAGATAGCTTCAGCTCGCGAAAGCGCCCAGATAGAGCTCGAAACCATCCGCTCTGAAACCGAGCAAGTCATCAAACAAGCCCGATTAAAAGCTTCTGAGGAAAGAGAAAAAACTGCTGAAGACGTCGTTCAGGCTAAAAAAACAGCTTCTCAGCAAATCTTCCAAGTACAAGAAGAAACGGCAGAGAAAGTAGCCCAAATACGTGAAAATGCCGTTCTGGAAAAGCAAAAATATGCTATTGAAGTGGCTGAAGCCAAACGCAAAGCACAAGAGGAGAAAGCCCTCATCATGGAGAACAGCGCCGCCGAAATCGCCGACATTAAAGAAAATGTTGCTAAAGAAAAGGAAACGGCAGCACTCGAAGTGGCAGAGACCAAAAAGAAAGCAGCCGAAGAAATAAGCAAAACCCGCCAGGCAGTAGCATCTGAAAAAGAAAAAGCGTTCGGAGAAATAGAATCGACCAAGAAAATGTCTGCAGAAGAGATTGCAGAAGCGAAAGCCCAAGCGGCAGCCGAAAAGAAAAAATCAGCAGAAGAAGTACTGGCAGCCAAAGAGCGTGCTGCACAAACTATTGAAGAAATTAATCAGGAAGAAATCCAAAAAGTTCAGGAAGCTAAAAAACGAGCGGAAGAAGAAAAGCGACTGATCGCTGAAGAGGTAGCCGCAGCCAAAGAGCGCGCTTCCCAGGAAATTGCCCGAATCCAGAAGGAGGTTCAACAAGCCCTTGAAGAAGCAAAGACAAACGAAAAAACGGTTAAACAACAAACGGCTGAAGAAGTCATGGCTGCGAAAGAACGAGCCAATCAGGAAATTTCAAAAGCCCAGGAAGAAGCAACACTGACGGTCACTGAAGCAAGAAAAAATGCAGATAACGCGAAAGGAAAATACGCTAGTGACGTAGCTTCCGCCCAACAAACTGCGGAAGAACGATTAAAAGCCATCCAAGAAGAAGTGGCTAACGAAATCGAAGCGGCTAAGGCAAAGGAAAACGAACTAAAGCAAATGTCAGCCGAAGAAATTATGGCTGCCAAAGAAAAGGCTGCCGCCGAATTGACTCGTATCCGCGAGGAAACAGCACGTTCCATCGCCACCGCAAAAGAAAAAGCTGCTCTGGCCGATCAGGAATCTGCCAATCAAGTGGCCGAAGCTAAACGGAAAGCTGCTGAAAACATCGCCAAAATAAGATCGGATGAGGCCGAACAAGTGCGGCTGGCCAAAGAAAATGCCGCCGCCGAAAAGCAAAAAACCGCGGGCGAAGTGGCTCAGGCAAGAGAACGTGGAGCTGAAGAAATAAAAGCGATTAAAGAACAGACGGCTACCGAAGTACAACTTGCACGTGAAGCTGCCACCAAAGCTAAAGAAGAATCGGCACTCCAAGTGCTTGAAGTAAAAAAGCAATCAGCCGAAACCATCGCCCTGGCACAGGAAGAAGCTGCTAAGGAAGTCGCTCAAATCAAAGAACAAGCAGCCGAAGCAATTGCCCAGGCAAACACCGAACTAGAACTTAAACTCGTAGAACTTTCTAAGCAAAAGGAAAAAGCCCAGCAAGAAAATGATGCCGAAATTGCCGCCGAACGGGAGAAAGCCAATGCCGAAATTAATGCCGCCAGAGAAGATGCCGCGCTAAAGAAAAAGCAATATGCTCAAGAGGCGGAAGATGCGCGGAAAAAGGCGCAGGAAGAAATCGCTCAATCTCAAAAGCAATCATCTGACGCTATCTATGAAGCCAAACGACAAGCGAAAGATGAAATCACCAAAGTGAAAGAAGATGCTGCCGCTCAAATTGCAGCAGCTCAACAACAAATCAAAACAGCTCAGCAAAATGCCGCCAAATACCAGGAAGAAGCAAATGTCGCCAAACAAAATATGGAAAGCGCTAAACAACAAGAACTGGAAGCTCAACAGAAATTAACAGAGATCCAGTCGCAACTCAATGAAGTGCAAACTAATCTCAATCAAAAACAACAAAAAGTTACGGAATCGGACCAAAAATTGAAAGAATTACAAACAAAAATAAAGGAAGCGGAGTTACGATTAAAAGCCTTAGAAGAAGAGTATCAAAAGAAAAAAGTAAACGATAACTAATTCGTTTAATCCAAAATTAGCCTGATTTTCTGATTAAAACCGTGTTCGAAATGAATTTACCTCATGCATTAAAGCTTATCGGCTTTTTGCTCTTGTTTTTTCCAAATGTATTACTAGCCGACAATGGCTACGAAATAAAAGTTAAAATTGAGAACTTCGATCAGAAAGAAATCTTTCTGGGGCATTATCTGATGGATAAACAATACATCAACGATACTGCCCGGCTGGAAAGTAATGGTTATTTTACGTTCTCCGGGGATAAAGCCCTGGCCGGAGGCGTTTATCTGGTCGTGTTACCTCCCGATAACAAATTCTTTCAAATCCTAGTCAATCCCGACGAACAGCATTTTACTCTTACTACCTCTATGGAAGACCTTGTCAATAAACTGGACGTCAAAGGTTCGGCAGATAATGAGCGGTTTTTTGATTATTTAAGGTTCCTTAATGAGAAAAGACCGGAATCCGATAACATCAGAAAACAAATAAAGGAAGCAGAAGGAGATGAGGGGGCCCGGAAAAAACTTGAAAAACAACTGGATAAAGTGAATGAAAGCGTTACGGCGTATCAGAATGATATTCTTGAGAAACATCCTGAATCCCTCACTGCCCTGATCATTAAGTCAACCAAGGAGCCTCCGATTCCCGAGTTTGAAGGAACTAAAGAAGAAATTCAAACACAAAAATGGCTGTACTACCGGGAACATTATTTTGACTACCTTGACCTGAGTGATCCCCGTATCCTGAGAAGTCCGGTGCTTTTTAATCGGGTGACTACCTTTATCAATAAGCTCACCGTTCAGCATCCTGATTCTATATCCATGGCCGTAGACCGGGTGTTAGAAGCAATGAAAACTAGTGACGAAACCTTCAAATACTACCTGGTTCATTTTCTTAATGAATATGCCGGCTCTAAAATTGTCGGCATGGATGCCGTATATGTCCATCTGGTTGAAAAATACTACATGACCGGAATGGCAACCTGGACTGAAGAGGAGCAATTGCAAAAGATTATCGACAACGCCAAAACACTTAAACCAATACTTATTGGTAAAACAGCACCTGACCTCAATATGCAATTGCTTGACCTGGAAGGTACTATCCTGGCCAAAGAGAACGAAAATGAGTATAAACGATTTAAAACAAAAGGATTTGTTCCTCTGCATGAAGTGCGTGCGCCCTACATTGTACTTGTCTTTTGGGCTCCCGATTGCGGGCATTGTAAAAAATCAATGCCAAAGCTAGGAGAATTTTATGAAGAGTTTAAAGACAAAGGGGTGGAAGTATATGCCGTATGTTCCAAAACATACAAAGACATGCCTGCATGTGCCGAGTTTTTAAAAGAGCGAAATCTGACAGGCTGGATAAATGCCGTTGATCCATTCTTTAAAACAAAATTTAAAACCATTTACGATATTCGTACAACACCACAAGTCTTTGTATTGGACGATGAGAAAGAAATACTAATTAAGCGTATCGGTATCGATCAATTGAAAGAGGTGATGAATGATATGATCAAGCGAGAAGAAGCTAATGATGGTTCAGAAAAATCTAAACCTTAAGGATGATTCAGGTATTTGTCACCGGAGGCACTTTCGACAAGGATTACAATTACATTACGGGAAAACTGTATTTTAAGGATACCCACCTCAAACAAATGTTTGATCGCGGAAGGTGTACCCTTGATATCGATGTCAAAACACTTATGATGGTCGATAGTCTGGATATGAACGAAGCAGACAGAGACATTATCGTTCATAACTGTAAAAAATCGAGTTCCAGCCGAATACTGATCACTCACGGTACCGATAGAATGGTGGAAACAGCTACCTACCTTGCCGAAGCCAACCTTAAAGATAAAACAATTGTACTGACGGGAGCGATGGTTCCCTACGCTTTTGGTACCTCCTCAGACGGATTCTTTAATCTAGGGTCTGCCCTCGCTTTTGTTCAAACCCTGCCACAAGGTATTTATATCGTCATGAATGGTCGATATTTTAATTGGAATGACGTAAAGAAAAATTCAAAAACCGGTAATTTCGAAGAATTAGATATTCCGGTATGACTTTAATTGACTTTATTAATGGATTATTTGGGCTTAGTTTTAGAACTTTTATTTCTTGCACTTGGGGTTTATGTCTATCTTTTTGCTCTTGGAAAAATAAAATTTAAAGATCCGACAACTGCCCAAAAAGCAGAGCAATTCAGGCTTCAAAATAAGGGGTGGATGCGAATTTTATCTATTGCTCTTATTGCAATTATGGCACTGGAAATAAGTATTCATTTCTATCAATTATTTTCTTCATGATTTATTCCCTATCTTCAGCATTCTTTCAGGTATAAGAATTTATCTGATAGGTTACAATATATATGAGATTAAATCTATTTAGGATTGCTTATATTTTCTTATTATTGCAATTCAGAAACAATACTATTTGACTTTTTGGGAGTTTACATTAATAGATTATTGAAGATGTGACTCCTATGCATGTGTATTATTTATAATGAGTGAAATGTTCAATTTATAGTCTTATGAAAAAAGCTTTATTCATTCACCTGGTTTTTTCCTTCTTTTGCATCACGTTATTCGGTCAAACCCGTGTCGCTGAAAAAGAGTTTTACGATTCTTCAACCGTAAGAGAAATCCGAATCAATTTTGAACAAGATAATTGGAACGACTTGCTTGACTCCATGCGCTTATATGGGGATGAAATGCTGCTGGCCAAAATTAAGATCGATGAAGAAGAATTCGAAAATGCTGGTGTTAGATACCGGAAAAGCAGATCTTTCTCCGTAGGAAAGAAACGAAATCCCTTCCATATCGAATTAGATTTCGTAGACCGGGGACAGAATTATCAGGGGTTTAAAACGGTTATTCTTTCCACTGCCCTCCGAGATCCAAGTATGGTCCGGGAAGTCATGGGCTTCGAAATAGCCCGCAAATATATGTACGCTCCCAGAGCAAATTATGCAAGACTCTACATCAACGATAAATACTATGGCCTCATGATAAATGTTCAGGCTGTAGATGAGGTATTCTTAGAACAAAATTTCGGATCTTTCGAAAATACTTTTGTCAAAAGTGATCCTCCAAAAGATGAAAAAGTGCCACAAGGTTGCAGAAGTGATGTCTACGCCTCACTCCAAAAAGATAATACGCTCTCTTGCCTGATGAATAATTTCGAATTGCTCTCAGATCACGGTTGGAGAGAACTGTATGAATTAACTGAAAGATTAGCTGATGACTCAGAATCTATCAATGAAGTAATCAATGTAGATCGCGTACTTTGGATGCACGCATTTAATAATATGCTTGTCAATCTCAGCAGTTATTCAGGGCAATATTCGCCAAACTACTTTTTGTACAAGGATGAGTTTGGAAAATTTAATCCGATAGTCTATGATCTCAACCTAAGTTTTGGTAGCTATAAAAATATTGGCCAAGGCTCTGACCTTGACCTAAAAGAGCTTCAACAATTAGATCCCTTACTCCATGCCGATAACCCGTCAAGGCCGCTAATCAGTAAGCTACTCGCTAATGAAAAATACCGAAAAATCTATATTTCTCACCTAAAAACAATTCTTTACGAAGTATTTGAAAGCGGTTGGTATGAAAAAAGAGCAAAAGAATTGCAACGTCTGATCACTGTACCTTTTTACAATGATCAAAATAAAGATTACACTTCCGGCGAGTTCAATAGAAGCCTAACAGAAACAATTGGAACAAAGAGTAAAATTCCGGGTATCGTGGAGTTAATGAGTAAGCGAATTAAGTTTTTAAAGAAACACCCTGAAATATTGGTATTGCCGCCGAATGTGGTCGATCTGAACGTGTATAGTCGTGAACAATATGGGTTAAAAAATATCGATCAATTTAAGATTACGGCTAAAGTAGACAGACTACCTAACAGAGTTTGGTTATTCTACCGATTTTCTCCTGACGCCCCCTACATGGAGGTAGCCATGATGGACGACGGGAAACATAATGACGGTGAAGAAGGTGATTACGTGTTTGGTGCAATTATTGATCCTAAAGGTAAATCTAGCTCGATCGAATACTATATATTTTCGGAAAATAGTAAATCAGTAGATTTCGATCCGCCAAATTATATGTTTTCCCCCCATAAATCAGATTTAAAGGAATTGAATGAATAATTGCTTGTATCTAAATTACTATTTTTTAGTTTTTTACAATCATATTGCACCCCTCAAAAACAACTTTTCAACCTCATGCGTAAAATGGTCGGGCTTAATTTATCTGGTCTTTTGCGCAATGACACTTGTAGGGCAGAGCAATGGGGTGGGAACTATCCCTGAAGACTTCTACGATCCTTATAAAGTTAGAGATATCAAAGTCTATTTTGCTCAGTCTGACTGGGCTGGGGTGTTGGATTCCGTAAAAAGGTCGGGCTCCAAAGAACGTATCCTTTGTAGCCTCGTGGTTGACGGAATACCTTATGATAGTGTAGGAATCCGCTATAAAGGAAATAGTTCCTATTTTAATGTCTCCAAAAATGAAGAGGAAAAATTACCCTTCAATATCAAATTAAACCAATTTGTGGATCATGATCTCCCCGGAAATTATTCAAAAATAAAGTTATCCAATATATTTAGAGACCCGAGTTTCGTGCGGGAAATGCTTTCCTACGAAATTGCCGGTAAATATATGCCGGCTCCCAAAGTGAATTTTGCCAGGTTGTATATCAATGATGAATTTCACGGGTTTTATAATAATGTAGAGTCCATAGAAAAAAAGTTTTTAAAAAAACGGTTTGACACCAAAAAAGGCATTCTCTTCAAATGCGACCCGATATCTTGGGATATCGAGCCTAAAGATGGGTGCAAAAAAGGAGATAAAGCTTCTTTAATGTATCTGGGGTCAGACCCGAAGTGTTATGAGGGGTATTACGAGCTAAAATCAGATGATGGCGGATGGGATCAACTGGTCAATCTGACCTATGCGCTTAATGAAAAACCAGTATTGCTAGACTCTGTCCTTAATGTTGATCAAGCATTATGGATGCTGGCTTTCAATAATGTATTGGTGAATCTGGACAGCTACACCGGAAGGCTATGCCACAATTATTATCTATATCAGGATAAAAAAGAGTGTTTTCATCCACTTGTTTGGGATATGAATCTTTCTTTTGGCGGTTTCCGTTTCGATGGTAGTGGCAAACCTTTGTCTAATGAAGAAATGATCACCCTCAGTCCTCTAGTACATTTTAAAAATAAGGAGCGTCCGTTGATTAGTGTTTTACTGCAAAATAAAAGGTACCGCAACCAGTACATTGCTCACCTGAGAACGATCGTGGAAGAAAATTTTGCAAACGGCTGGTACCTTAACAGAGCTCGCGAAATACAGCAATATATCGATTATTATGTGCAGTCTGATGAAAATAAGCTGTATTCTTATGAAGCATTTAAACGTAATCTGGACTCCACAACACTTGCCGGAAAAGTGGAGATCATAGGCATCTCAGAGCTTATGGAAGGAAGGACAAAATATCTCCTCAATCATCCTATTTTCTCCAAAACACCACCGGAATTATCGGCACCTGTACATACGATTCGGGAGGAAGAAATGATAGAAATAAGAGTTCAGGCAAAAGATGCCCTGAACGTCTACCTACGCTATCGTAAAAATGACTACAGCAGGTTTAAAGAACTTGAAATGAAAGATGATGGTTTAAGCTATGACGGAGCTGCGAATGACGGCGTGTACGGAATCTCTATTCCTTATGATGATGACCTCCAATATTACTTCCTGGCAGAAAAAAATGATGCTGCCATTTTTCTTCCTCCCAGAACCTCCCAAGACTGTTTTTCTGTTGAATAACTTATTTCACCGATAATTCGTACTTTTGCGCCAATTGAAAAGGACAGCCTTTGCTGCCTTTGCTTTTTTTGATATTCTGGTTTTATATTAAAGTTAATGAAAATGGTTTATCTGACACGTAGAGAACGATTTAATGCTGCCCACAAGCTTTGGGTAGAAGAATGGTCAGAAGAGAAGAATCGGCAAATATTCGGAAAATGCGCCAACAAGAATTGGCATGGGCATAACTACGAATTATTTGTCACCGTCAAAGGAACGCCCGATCCGGTTACTGGTTTTATTGTAGATGTTAAAAAGTTGAGTAAACTGATTAAACGGGAAGTCGTTGATATATTGGACCATTCAAACCTCAATCTGGATATTGATTTTATTCCTAAAGGGATGCAACCTACCACTGAAAATCTGGTTATCCTGATCTGGAAACAACTAGAGCCTCATCTGGAGGAGGGAGTGCGGCTGCACAGCATACGGCTGCACGAAACCGAAAATATTTTTGCCGAATATTTTGGTGAAGATTGATTGCTTTTTGCTTTTTTCTAAATATTAATATTCACATGTCTTATAAAAAAACAGAAGAATACCCGAAAAAAATTACTGATAAACTATCTAAGTCGTTTGCCGAGATACTTGATTTGATTGGAGAAGAGGTTAAACGGGAAGGATTACAGAAAACACCGGAGCGAGCGGGTAAAGCTATTCAATTTCTTACACAGGGGTACAACATGGACGCGGAGCATATTTTGCGATCCGCCATGTTTAGGGAAGACTACAGTGAAATGGTTATTGTGAAAGATATAGAAGTTTATTCTCTTTGCGAACATCACATATTGCCTTTTTTTGGTAAAGCTCATATTGCTTATATTCCAAATGGTTATATTGTCGGACTGAGTAAATTACCTAGAGTGGTTGATGTTTATGCGCGAAGACTTCAGGTACAAGAGCGGCTGACAGATCAAATACTGCACTGCATTCAAAATACGATCAACCCACTCGGTGTCGCGGTGGTTATTGAAGCCAGGCATATGTGTATGATGATGCGCGGTGTACAGAAGCAAAATTCGATAACAACGACCTCTGCATTTACAGGCGAATTTCAGCGGGTAGAAACCAGAAGCGAGTTTCTAAATTTAATCGGAAGTAAGTTATCTTAGTAAACTTAAAGAACCTCATCGTTTGTCAAAATCTAGAAATATGAAAGCATATGTTTTTCCAGGTCAAGGAGCCCAATTTGTGGGCATGGGAAAAGACCTTTATGAAACCGATGAGCAAGCAAAAGCCTTGTTTCATCAGGCCAATGAGGTGCTTGGATTTGACCTCAGCAAGATCATGTTTGACGGTTCGGAGGAAGAACTGAAGCAAACAAAATATACCCAGCCGGCCATTTTTGTCCATTCTATTATAAAAGCCAAATTGGCAGGCGAACAATTCCGACCTGATGCCGTTGCGGGGCACTCCCTCGGGGAGTTTTCTGCTCTGGTGGCAGCATCTGTCCTTCCCTTTGAAAATGGCCTGGATTTGGTTCAAAAGCGTGCGGAGGCCATGCAAAAAGCTTGTGATTTGGTAGATAGTACTATGGCTGCGATTGTCGGATTAGATGACGAGGTGGTGGAAGAAGTATGTAACGGTATTGAAGAAGTCGTTGTCCCCGCCAATTATAACTGCCCGGGGCAATTGGTGATCTCCGGTTCGGTTAAAGGTGTGGAAAAAGCGGTTGAACTTCTGCAGGAAAAAGGTGCTAAAAGAGCCGTTATTTTACCGGTGGGCGGAGCCTTTCACTCTCCGCTTATGGAACCTGCTAAACAAGAACTGCGAAGAGCTATCGACGACATCGAGTTTAAAACTCCTGACTGTCCGATTTACCAAAATGTAAATGCCCTGGCTTCTACAGCCCCTGCATCTATTAAGCAGAATCTCATCGATCAGCTTACCGCTCCGGTCCGTTGGACGCAGACAGTGAAAAATATGATCAATGACGGAGTAGATCATTTTACAGAAGTCGGAGGTAAAGGAAGTGTTTTGAGAGGGTTAATTCGTCGGGTAGATCGCAAACTACCGACGGATTCCATTTAAATACCAACTTTTAGATTGAATCTTCGTTAAAAACAAGTGGTTTTTAGTAAATTTAGGTTTATCACATTACGTTAATTTAATTGTTGTTTCAAAAATGAAGAGCATGGAAAAATATAAAGTTCAGCGGGGAAAGTTACTACTCGCGGAACCCTTTATGCTCGACCCCAATTTCAAGCGTGCAGTGGTGTTGCTATGCGAACACAAAGATGAGGGGAGTCTTGGTTTCATTTTAAATAAAACCCTGGATATGAAAATCAATGATCTCATCGCAGATTTTCCCGAATTTTCTGCTCCCGTTTATTTTGGAGGTCCGGTACAAACGGATACCATACACTATATCCATAATGTTGGTAATCTTTTGGATGATAGTTTCCAGGTTGCCCGTGGCGTCTACTGGGGAGGAGATTTTGAGAAACTTAAATTCCTGGTTTCTTCAGAAATGATCAAGGCAAAAAATATTCGGTTTTTTGTCGGATATTCGGGCTGGTCTTCCGGTCAACTCGCTGAGGAATTGGAATTTGGCTCTTGGGTAACGGCTGAAGTGGATTCCAACTACGTTTTTAAATCCCATACGAAACAACTTTGGCAGAAAGTCATGGAAAATAAAGGCGACACGTATTCAGTGATCGCCCAAATGCCTGATACAGTTAATTGGAATTGAGCTAGTGAATGATCAAACTCAACAATATATACCTACAATTTGGCAATCGAATTATATTCGACAGGGTCAATATCAGCATTAACGACCGCGATAAAATCGGACTGGTCGGTAAAAATGGTGCTGGAAAGTCTACTTTTCTAAAAATTCTCACCAAAGAACTTTTGGCCGATGAAGGAGATGTGGCTCTTCCATCCGAAACAAGCATCTGCTATCTTCACCAGGATATAGAATTGCCGCTCGAAAAGACCGTTTCAGAAGTAGCGCACTCCGCCTTTGAAGAATTAAAAAATCTGGAAAAACAAATCCAGGATATCAATCATCAGTTGGGTGAACGGACAGACTATGAAAGCGAAGCCTATTTGAACCTGGTTAATCAACTCACAGAAGCTACCGACCGCTTTCAGCTGCTTGGAGGAGATAAAGCCGAAGCAGAGGTTGAAAAGGTCCTCATTGGCCTTGGTTTCAAACCAGAAGAATTTAACCGGCAAATCAAAACCTTCAGCGGGGGTTGGCAAATGCGGGTTGAACTGGCAAAGATGCTGCTCCAAAAACCGGATTACCTCCTGCTGGATGAGCCTACCAACCACCTCGATATTGAATCCATCCTCTGGCTGGAAAGCTACCTGAAAAATTATCCCGGCGGTATCATTGTGATCTCCCACGACCGTAAGTTTCTCGATCAGGTGACCCAACGAACGGTAGAAATCGAAATGGGCAAGCTTTATGACTATAAAGCGCCTTATTCGAAATACGTCGCCATGCGCGAAGAGCGTAGAAGCATGCAAGAGGCCGCCTTCAAAAACCAACAAAAAGTAATTGCCGAAAAAGAGCGCACCATCAATCGCTTTATGGCCAAGGCCACCAAAACCAAAATGGCACAATCCATGAAGAAACAATTGGATAAGATGGAGCGTATCGAGCTGGATAATCCAGACATCCAGGAAATGAACCTTCGTTTTCCGCCATCTCCCCGTTCGGGACAAGTGGTGGTGGATGCAAAAAATGTAGTGAAAAAGTATGGCCCCAAAGAGGTGTTGGAAGGAGTAGATATAAAAATTGACCGAGGGGATCAGGTCGCTTTTGTCGGCCAAAACGGCCAGGGAAAAACCACCCTTGCTCGTATTCTGATCGATGACCTGGAGGCTTCCGGAGGCGATATTAAATTGGGGCACAATGTTCAGATCGGCTACTACGCCCAAAATCAGGCAGACTCTTTAGACGATAATAAAACCCTATTGCAAACCCTTGAAGAAGTGGCTACGGAAGATTTACGTCCCAAAGTCCGCAGTATTCTGGGAAGCTTTCTCTTCTCTGGCGAGGATGTAGAAAAAAAAGTAACCGTGTTGTCTGGAGGAGAACGCGCCCGCCTGGCCTTAGCAAAAATGCTTTTATTTCCCTTTAACTTATTGGTCCTGGATGAGCCGACCAATCACCTCGACATGACTTCCAAGGACGTCCTGAAGCAGGCCCTGCTGGATTATGACGGTACGTTGATCGTCGTTTCGCACGACCGGGATTTTCTCACCGGTCTGACCAACCGAACCGTAGAATTTAGGGATAAGCAACTATTTCACTATTTCGGCGACGTTAATGCCTTTTTGGAGAAACGAAAGCTTGACAATATGCGCGCCGTAGAAATGGCTACCAAAGCCAAGAGGGAAGCAAAAGAGGCAGCATCGAATGGCCAGAAGCTAGACCATCAGACCCGTAAAAAATTGATGCGGGCAATTTCTTCTGCAGAGAAAAAAATTGAGCAAATTGAAAAAGAAATCGCTTCAATAGAAAAACAAATGGGGGAGGAGGGGTTCTACGAAAAGCCCGACTCAGCAAAAACATTGGAAAAATACCAACAGTTAAAGCAAGATTTAGAGCAGGCTTTTGAAGATTGGGAAGAAGCTCAGATGGAGTTGGATGAGGCAGAGGGGTAGGCTAATTACTAAATTTTTTTGTGCCCCACCTATAGGTGTGCCACACCTAATACCAAAAAAGCCTCATTTTATCGGCCTTACTCCCTTAAATTCATAACGCATCTCATGGCGCTCTTTGTAGAGCGCTTCCAGGCGGCTGGCTTCCTCCTCTGTGATATTCTTTCCATTCTGATATTCGCCCTTTTCCAATCGCTGCCGAAATGCTTCATACAACGTTATCGCACAAGCCACGGAAATATTCAAACTCTGGACCATACCCATTTGGGGAATAATGAAATTGCCGTCGCAATAGGAGAGGACTTCAGGTGAAATCCCATCATGCTCATTTCCGAATACAAGGGCAACGGATTGAGTGAGGTCCAACTCATGAAGGGAAACGGCTTCTGAATCAAGGTGGGTACCGTATATCTTTTCAAATCTCTTTTTGACCTCCCGAAAACAGGCATCAACATCCTGGTAATAAAAGATCTCCATCCATTTGACGGCTCCCGAAGAAGCTTTTTTCCCGATTTCCAATCGCTCCGGGGTAATGCGCGGATCGGTGATGAGAATGAATACCTGATAGATCCCTACCGAATCACAAGTCCTCAATACAGCACCAATATTATGCGGGTCATGCACATTTTCCAAGACAATGCCCAGGTTGGTTTGTCGATTATTGACGACTTCTCTGATTCGTTGTGCTCGCTCAGGTGTCATAAGCGAAGGGTTGGGTTAGAATCCGATCTTGCGATCAGATTTGTTCAGGCTTTTGTTGAGAGCAACCATTCGAATAGCGGTAACAGCAGCTTCTATGCCTTTGTTTCCGTGTTTCCCTCCGGCCCGGTCAATGGCCTGCTGCTCGTCATTAGGAGTGAGTACCCCAAAAATAGCCGGTTTTTCGGTGAAGAGACTCAGCTGCATTAAAGCACTGGCCACTGATTGGTTGATGTATTCATTATGCTTGGTTTCTCCTTTAATAACACAACCAATACAGATAACCGCATCCACTTTTTTGGCAAACAGCATCTTGGCTCCTAGCGGCAGCTCGAAAGAACCGGGAACCTGTATGACATGAATAGCTGCTTCATCAGCTCCTTGTTTGGTAAGGGTCTCGAAGCAACCCTCATAAAGAGCGTGCGTGATTTTTGCATTCCATTCGGCGACGACAATACCAAAAGTCATGCCTTCTGCAGAAGGTAAGGAAGATTCATCGTAGGAAGAGATGTTTTTTAATGCGCTAGCCATAATTTTAGGAATTAAAGGAAAACACAAAGGGGTAAAAATAGAACAACCTACTTTTACCCCTTTATGTTAGATGTAATCAATTAATTTGCTCCGGCCAATCGCTCAACCCGGGCAATATACTTGTCTATTGAAGTACCATCCTGAGAATTCGGATAGTTTTCTTTGATATCCTGATAAAAAGAGAGAGCTTTCTGATAATTACCCTGAACTTCACTTAACATTCCTGCTTTTTTTAGATAGTACGGGGCGAGCACTTCATTATCATAACCAGCTGCCTTTTCATAATTTCTCAAGGCTTTGTCGTATTCGCCGAGCTCAGAATAGGCATCGCCAAGAGCACCGTATTTGGTGATTGGAGTAACCTGACCTTTGGCATTAAAATCTTTTAGGTGGGCAATAGCGGCTTCGTATTTACCCAGATTCAACCAGGAGATTCCCGCATAGTAATTGGCGAGGTTACCGGCTTTCGTTCCACTGTATCGGTCAAGGATATCCAGGAAGCCTTCGTTTCCTCCTCCAGGATTTTGAAGAGCTAAAGCAAATGAATCGCGTTCAAATTGTATCTGCGCCTGGCTTAGCGCATTCATAGCTCGTTCTTCACGAGGCTTTTGAAAATAATTGTAGTATGCAAATATCCCCCCTGCAATCAGTACGACAGCAGCCAGGATGCCAAAAATCAAATTTTGATTTCGTTCGAAAAAGCTAGAAGCAGATTCGCGGGCTTCTACCAAATCGACTAACGTCTCATCATTTTTCTTCTTATTTCTTCTAATCGCCATACATTTCTGGATTTAATCTTCCTGCCACCCTTTCTTGCCAGGAAAACTTTTGTTCAATGAATTCTTAGTTTGAAAAAAAATTTCCCGCAAAGATAATTAAAAAGTCGGGACATCAGCAAAAGGAATAAAAAAAGCTCTCCGCGGAGAGCTTTTTTTATTCCTTTTATACAGAAAGAAAGATTATTCCTTAATGAACGGATAATCCTCTTGTAAATAATTGTCGGTATACAATTCAGACGGATCCGGGAAAGGAGAATCCTCGGCAAATTTGGTTGCCTCCTCAATCTCTTCCTTGATATTACCTTTAATTTCGTTGATCTCGTCTTCCGAAGCAATTTTGTTTTCAAGCATTTTGG
The DNA here is from genome assembly GCA_964534315.1 of uncultured Saprospiraceae bacterium. GTDB lineage: Bacteria > Bacteroidota > Bacteroidia > Chitinophagales > Saprospiraceae > CAZHOV01. The sequence goes on from CAZHOV010000006.1 coordinate 61,013, forward strand.
CTTCGATCATTTTAACCGGGTCCTTTCCTTTGTACTCATTCAATTCGTCTTTAGTTCGATACTTGGCCGGATCGGAAACAGAGTGGCCTTTATATCGGTAGGTCTTAATTTCCAGAAAATAAGGCCCTTTTCCGGAGCGAACGTGTTCGGCTGCTTTTTCAAATGCTTCGTGGACAGATTCCGGATTCATACCGTCAACGGGTTCTGAGGGCATATCATAACCCGATCCCAGTTTGTAAATATCCGGTACGTTAGTGGTTCGGTCAACTGAAGTACCCATTGCATAGTGATTATTTTCACAGACGTAGATAACCGGCAAATTCCACGTCATGGCCATATTGAAAGACTCATGCAAAGAACCCTGGCGGGCAGCTCCGTCACCAAACATCGTAACACAAAGTAGATCTGTACCCTTGTATTTCTCGGCAAAGGCAATGCCTGTACCAATGGGGATCTGCGCCCCTACAATACCATTTCCGCCAAAATAGCGATGTTCTTTGGAAAAGAAGTGCATAGACCCTCCTTTACCTTTATTCGCTCCGGTAGACTTACCGAATAATTCAGCCATACAGGCTTTAGTCGTCAATCCTCTCGAAATGGCAGTTCCGTGTTGCCGGTAGGCGGTGACTACTGCATCATCCGTACGGATACCAGTCAACATCCCTGCAGCTATGGCTTCCTGACCAATGTATACGTGCAAAAATCCTCTGATTTTCTGTTTGCTGTACATCATCAACGCCCGCTCTTCAAACTTTCGAATGCGGAACATCAATTCAAACCATTTCAAATAGGTTTCCTTACTGTAGGATTTTTCTTTCTTACCTTTCTTAGTAGACTTTTCAGCGACTTGTGCCATGGTTTTTAATTTTTTTCGATTTCCTTTTAAATAAGTTGAGTATTTTTGGGATTTAGATAAAATATATAGTTTATCTTATCTTAATCCCCCTTCACTTGCCTCCTTCATAATAACACTGAATATAATAGACTGTTTGCTCCTACGCAACTTCTGCAGCAAAATTAAACAAAATTAATTTATCCGAAACACACAAAAAAGAAAACAAGTAGGTATTTACTATTCCGGCGCGGCGCTAAAATTCACATCGCCCACTTTAATTCCCGTCAATTGAATATTCTGCCAGTGTACGGGTAAGTCATCAATATTTATATTTTCAGGTAAGAAACGCCATGAAGTATTATTCGGGAATTCCGTACTCAAACCAAGGATTACCTTTTGTAACTGAACGATATCAAAGGTGGTAATTGTTCCATTATTATCCACATCGGCTGCGATCAATTGGCGGGTATCATTAAGAGGTTCTATCTGTAAAATATGCTTCTGCATGATCACTCCGTCAAAAGTGGTAACGCCGTTATCAATTCCGGTATCTTTTTCAAAGCGAACACTCTGTTGTTGCCCGCGTAATACAAATGGAAACGAAAACAACCCTTCTGAATCTGTGGTGACAGTATCCTGTATGGCTCCCTCAAGGATCACCTGAACGCCTGCGAGTCCTTCACCCGTAGGCGTAACAATTAATCCGCCCAAATTGAATAGCGTATCTGACGGAATAAAAGGGTCTTCAGTAAGCGGGTTGGCAGAACCTGGAGCGAGCCAATCCTGTAAGCGGGTTTCGGGGGTAGCCCCTTCGTCCCACGACTTTGTCAGGCGTCCGTGGTAGGTTATATTTGAGTTGCAATCAGCCATTCCTCCATGCAACTGAGCTACAATACGCCCTTCCGGATTGAATAATGGCGATCCTGAAGAACCGCCTTCCATCGTTCCTTCATCAAAAATCACCTTAAAGTGATGATTTGCAGGTGTTTGAACCCCATTATTCCATTGTATGGGGGTGGGTTGAATAACTAAAGGGTCTGCATCATGCGAATATTTTTTTACATCTCCATTCGGATGATGAATAAAAAAGCCTTCTGAAGGAATTGCATTGGGACTTCGGTCCCAACCGGTAAAGTATGGGTCAAAAACATACGGAATGCCGTAATCCAATTGAAAAAGCAGAAAATCACTTTCTTCCCTACCGGCTATCACCTGACAGCCCAATAAAGAATAATAACCAGGCTCGTTAGGGGAAGAGTTGCAGGTAGGAAATTCATATTGAAAATCAAATCGCCACAAGCTGTAAATCGGAGTAAAATCAGCTTGGCAGTGGTATGCGCTAAGCAAATAGGGGAAACCATTATTTTCTGTGGTATTGATCAGAGCGCCGCTACACCAGCCAACTCCTTCTTCAAAGACTCTTAGTATTCTGGAAATTCCTTTTTTGTGCTCTTGCCAATTAGTCGCTTCAGGGCAATTGACATTAATATGGCAGGGTAGTGCATCTCCAAAACCTTGCCCTTCTTTGACTTGAAAAGGATAATCAGACTGAATACGCTGAGGCTCGTAACAATACATAAGCTTCGAGCAATGCAGTTGGGTTAAGCCCTTGAAAAGTGCCGGTTCGTACAGCTCAATGATCAGTGATTCGTCGTGGATAATTCCGGCAAGAAAATCATTGGTTGGCCGGTTATTTTGATCAGTATATGCTCCGAGAATCTGATTGTAAACAGGATCATAAACGAAGAGTTTTGCTCCGGGAGGCAACCAAAATTGATCAAATAAAACGATTAGCCCTTTAGCACCCGGAGCTTCAATTTTTAAGCGCCAGATGCGGTCGCCGTTGTCAAGGGTAGTCCAACTTCCGGCAGAGAGATCTGCATTCAGTGGGCGTGGAACACCAAACCGATTTGTGCCGGAGTGGTCGGCATCGGTTCGTCTGACCTCTTCCATATCGGGAGCAGACACACTAAAGGTATTAAAAGGAAGTTGCTCTTCGAGTTCAAAACTGGGTGGGTATCCTCCGGATGGCAGTTGAGCACTGCCGGGAATGCTACCTATAAGGATTAAAAAATACCATAGTAAAATCTGACGCTTCATAGACCTTCTTTAACGGATTTTCTTAAATAAGGTTATGATTTTTCAACAAGTCTTCCATTTGCTGTTGGTACTCCAATGCTTTGTTTCTGGCCTGAAGGGCAAAATCTACGCCATCACCGGCATAGATTATAGAGCGGGAAGAATTGATCAGGATGCCAATTTCATCGTTGATAGCTGCCGATGCAATCTCCTGGAGGTTACCACCCTGGGCCCCCACGCCAGGGATTAGCAAAAAGTAATCGGGAATAATCGATCGGACAAATTTTATTTCAGAGGGATGAGTAGCGCCCACCACAAACATCATTTCTTGCGGGCTAGCCCATTCTTTGCTGGTTTCTATTACTTTTTGATAGAGTTTTTGATCGTTACCGACAGGAAGAAACTGAAAGTCTTTGCTTCCTTTATTGGAAGTGAGGGCTAATAAAATAACCCATTTCCCCTCGAATCCTAAAAAAGGAGAAACCGAATCGACCCCCATATAGGGAGCTATAGTTAACGCATCTACATCTAGCTGGTGGAAGAAAGCATTAGCGTATTTGGCGGAGGTATTACCAATGTCGCCTCTTTTGGCATCGGCAATAACAAAGATGTCATCGGGTATGTAATTGATGGTTTTTTCTAAAGATCGCCACCCCGAAGCGCCGTATTGTTCGTAAAAGGCAAGATTAGGTTTGTAGGCAACACAGAGGTCTTTAGTTTGGTCGATTATACTTTTATTAAATTCGAAAACCGGGTCTTCCTGATTACGAAGGAAAGTGGGGATGCGCTGGATGTCGGTATCCAGTCCGATACAAAGAAAAGAGCCTTTTTCTTTGATCTGATCAATCAATTTAGCTTTTGAAAACATCCGTTAAGAAAGTCCGTTTACTGCTTCAACTTGCTGGATTTCTGGAATCCTTCCGCGAAGAGATTCTGCAACACCAGCTTTAAGCGTTATTTCTGACATGGCGCACTGCTCGCAACTTCCCAACCATTTAATTTTCACGACCATATCTTCTGTAACATCTACGAGTTCAACATCTCCACCGTCCACCCTGAGATGCGGCCGCACATCTTCCAACGCCAGATCAATCCTTTTGAGCAGTTTTATTTTATCTTGATTAGACATAGACTTTATTTAAATAACAAATTACACAACTATTCCTAAAACACCAAAAAATTACACACTATTGTAGGTTTATTTTTACTTGCTGTGTAGGTGAAATGGATTCGTTTCGCAGGGCCACTTGCCTTGCTGTGTTTTGAGCCAAATTATTAAACGCTATCAACGATTGTTTGTCACCCTCCAGGATGATCGGTTTTCCGGAATCTCCCGATTCACGTATTCCTTGAACAATAGGGATCTGACCTAGAAGTACCGTATTGCCCATCTTTGCCAGTTTTTTTCCTCCTCCTTCGCCAAAGAGGAAATACTTATTGTTAGGAAGTTCTTTAGGGGTAAACCAAGACATATTTTCTACGACTCCCAAAATGGGAACTTCTACTGAAGGTAATCGGAACATATTCATGGCTTTCACCGCATCGGCAACCGCTACCTCCTGAGGAGTGGTAACAATCACTGCTCCGGTAACGGGCACAGTTTGTACGAGGGTGAGTTGGATATCGCCTGTTCCGGGTGGGAGATCGATGACCAAATAATCCAGATCAGGCCATACGCAATCCATGAAAAATTGTTTGATAATTGCGGCCAAACGAGGTCCTCGAAGAACAACCGCTTGCTCAGGATCGATGATAAACCCGATAGACATGATCGGAATTCCGTATTGCTGAAGCGGAACAATTTTGGGTTGCCCATGGATGGTCTGTGTCTTGGGGCGTTTTCCTACTAATCCAAACATAGTAGGCATCGACGGTCCATAAAGATCGGCATCGATCAATCCGACTTTTGCTCCCAAAGCTTTTAGCCCGAGAGCCAGATTGGCTGAGACCGTAGATTTTCCAACGCCCCCCTTACCCGAAGCCACCGCAATGATATTTTTAATGTGCGGGAGCGGACTGGTACTTTCCTGAGGTACAAATGCTGATTGGGACTTGACGTGAACATTTACATTGGCATCAGGATAGATTTCCTGAATCGCGGCAATGCAGGCAAAATTCATTTCAGATTTACCTGCCATATTGACATTGGGGAGCTCAAGTGTAAAATTTACATCTTTTCCTTCAACAATAAGGTCTCGAACTAAATTTAATGTAATGATATCCTGGCCGGTGGCGGGATCCTGGACTTTCGTAAGCGCTTTTACAATTTTTGTTTTATCGTACATATAAATTACTATTCATTAACTACAATTATACAATAATTAACAAACAAATAGAGCTTCTGTTTGACATTTAATATTTCATATGAATCATTTTACTACTTTTGCAGGGCTATGAATGTTTACTACAATTTATCCGAACTGCCCGATTTTAATAATGCTGTTGTAACTATTGGTTCCTTTGACGGGGTGCATACGGGACATCAGCGCATTTTGGAGCGGGTTAACCAAATTGCCGGGGCAGTGGAAGGGGAAAGTATTGTCATTACCTTCCATCCTCACCCTCGGCGTGTCATTTATCCTGACCAGAACGATCTCAAACTGCTTAGCACGATCAATGAAAAAGTCGAATTACTTGATCGTTTTCGTATCGATCATGTTGTGGTGGTTCCTTTCACTAAAGCGTTTTCACAACAAACACCTGAGGCTTACATAAAGGAATTTTTATTCGAAAAATTTAAACCAGCCTGTTTGGTGATCGGCTACGATCATCGCTTTGGAAAAGACAGAGCCGGCGATATCAACTATTTAAAAAAGTTTAAAAACCAGACCGACTTTGAGATTGTCGAGATAAAAAAACAAGAAGTAGAGGATATTACTGTCAGCTCAACCAAAATAAGAAAGGCGCTGGACAAAGGCGATATAACTACTGCCAATCACCTGCTAAATTATTTTTATTCCCTTAGCGGCATTGTTGTTCACGGGCAGGGTGTGGGAGAAACGATTGGTTTTCCTACTGCCAATGTAGAAGTCCAGGACCAGCATAAGTTGATTCCTGCTGATGGGATCTATGCTGTTCGCGTTTACCATCAGAATACCCGGTACAAAGGAATGCTTTATATCGGAACCCGTCCTGTTTTAAAAAACCACCACAATCGAACTATTGAAGTTAATGTGTTTGATTTCGATAAATCTATTTACGGGGATCCCATCAAAATTGAATTTATTAAAAAGCTACGTAATGATTTGCCTTTTGAAAAGATGGAACTGTTACAGGAGCAATTGCTGGTAGATAAAGAGCAATCACTTTCTATTTTGGAAATATTTGAGCAGGAAGAAGAAGCAAGGATGAAAGCACAAAACCTTCCAGAAGCATCAGTTGTCATTCTCAATTATAATGGGAAAGATTATCTGCAGCAGTTTCTGCCGGGAGTACTGGAGAGTACGTTCCAAAATAAGCGGATTATCGTAGCGGATAATGGATCGAATGACGGATCGCTGGAGCTGCTCCGAAAAGAATTTCCTTCAGTAGAAATCATTGATCTTAAAAAAAATTATGGCTTTGCCGGAGGATATAACGAGGCCTTGAAAGCAATTAAAACGGATTACTTTATCTTACTCAATTCAGATGTAGAAGCAACGGGTAATTGGTTGGAGCCACTCATTGAATTAATGGAAAAAGACCCTTCTGTAGGCGCCTGTCAACCCAAGATTCGTTCCTATCACCATCGTGACAGTTTTGAATATGCGGGTGCTTCCGGAGGATGGCTGGACGTGCTGGGATATCCCTTTTGTAGAGGCAGAATATTTGATGCAATTGAAAAGGATCATGGACAATACGATAATGTGGATGAAATTTTTTGGGCAACGGGAGCAGCTATGGTTATTCGTCCTCAGCTCTTTCATCAATTGGAGGGGTTTGATGCAGATCATTTTGCGCATCTCGAAGAAATTGATCTGTGCTGGAGAATACGGCGAGCAGGTTACAAGATCATGGTCCAACCGGCTTCCAAAGTTTTTCACGTGGGAGGAGGAACGCTTGATTATTTGAGCCCGCGCAAAACATATCTCAATTTCCGCAATAGTCTTTATACTCTTTTAAAAAATGAACCTATTGGCAAACTACTTTGGCTCTTGCCTTTCCGGATGATTCTCGACGGTATGGCAGGAGTGTTGTTCCTCACGGAACGTAAATTCTCACATATCGGAGCCATTCTCAGCGCTCATATTAAATTTTACAGCTCTTTCGCCTATTTAATAAAAAAGAGAAAACATTATCGGGAATTAATTGAAAAGGTTAGCATTTCCTCTCCCTTAAAGGAAAGAGGCCTGTTTAAAGGAAGTATCGTCTGGAACTATTACGGGCGAAAAAAAAGAAAGTTCAGTGAGTTATTACACAGATAACTATGGCAAAAAAAATTCCAGTACTTTTTGAAGATAATCATCTGTTGATGATAAATAAACCTGCGGGAATATTGACCATCCCTGACCGGTATAGGCCGGAATTACCTAATTTACTTGATCATTTCAACCATCAATATCCTTCTATATTTATTGTACACCGGCTCGACAAGGAAACCTCCGGAGTAATGGTTTTAGCAAAACAACCTGAAGCTCATCAAATCCTTAACCGGCAATTTGAGAAAAGAGTGGTGGAAAAGTATTACTTGGCTATTCTCGACGGCCAACTTAGTCCTGAAGTGGGTCAGATTGATCTGCCCATTGCTCCGGGTGCCCAGCCCGGAAAGATGGTGGTACATAAAAAAGGAAAATCAGCGTTGACGACTTATGAAACGATTGAGCAATTCAACCGATTCACCTTAGTTAGGGCAAGAATACATACCGGACGCACCCATCAGGTACGGGTGCACTTTCAAGCAATAGGTTTTCCTCTCGCTGTAGATGCGGTATATGGAAAACGGGAAGCGCTTTTTGCTTCTGACATTAAACGGTTTGGCTTTAATCCGGGGCGCTCAGAAGACCCCAGGCCTTTGATTAATCGATCGGTGCTACATGCCGAACAACTAACTTTAAACCATCCCTATTCTAATGAACAGCTTTCTATTGAAGCACCTCTGCCAAAAGATTTTAGAGCGACCCTCAATCAACTTCGAAAATGGGATCGCCGGTAAACAGGTTAAAAGTCATTAAAAAACCGATCGGCGTGTCGGTTAAAATTATCCTGTACATTTCTTCCGTCGATATAATTATTGCCTTCAATTTGCCCTGGCGAGCGATGATAAAGGTCTAACTGCCATTGAGGATTAAAATATTCTCCGATAGCTGTAGAATGGAGCAACTCATAATCGTTATGGGCCAATGACTTATTATAAAATAAAAATTTCACATTGTTCTGCTCGGTTTGAGGAAATTCGTAATAAATCCAAATTTCATAGGGGGGAGCTGTAGGGTCTTCTTCGATTGATACAATGTCATCAGGTTTACCGTATTTCATGAAAATCCAACCTCTGTCAGTTTCAAAACCGTAACCAAAACCAGAGTTGAATTTATTGTCAACTGCTTGGGCAACGGCCATGTATTGGTCAAATTCAGATTCCGGATAATTTGGGTTTTTATCTGCCCAAAAGGAGAGTAGAAAGCGGCGTTGGGCTTCCAGGTTTTTGTTGGCGATGATCATATTTAATACCTCAACATCTGCCTCTTTGACAATTGGCGCTATTGCCTTAAGGCAATAGCGAAGTTCTTCTTCTGATAGGTTACCCACAAATTCATTCTTCAAATTAGCGTCTGTGATTTGTTCTGTCGTTACTTCCAGATAAGGGTTGCTTCTTTGAAAATCGATCATTTTTTGGCTGAGTAACTCATTGGTACGGCTTCGGACTTCAACTACCAACCGGTAATTGCCAGAAGGCAGCTCGGTAATATCTCGTTGAATAAAGATGATATTGACAGGCTTGGGCTCCATTTTTTTATGCCCCAGGAACACTGTTTCCACTTCCCCGTTTCCTTTGACTTCTTCCACCGCATATCTGATCGCATACCGGTCGCCGATCGTTTTTTGGGCATTGTAAATTTCTGAATAGAAAATAATTTTGGAAGAATTCTTATGGAGAAAATTGAAGGGCAAGGTTTCCATGTAGTAACCGCTTTTCACCATTGGTCCGTTTTGGGTAGCTTTTGAAAAGGAAGACAGCAGTTGAATATCAGACTGTCCGAGCGATTTTTTTGAATAGTCTACCGAAATATTCTGAGCATAGGTTTTGACATTATTTTCCTGATTAAGGTCTGTTACCGAGACTTCAAGTTGGTAATCGCCGTTTTCCAGACCATAGCGTTTTAAATCCAGGAAATCCTTTTGCTGGTCAAAGACGGGACTATTTAATTGATATTTATCAAATTTAATAATTTCTTCTCCTTGCTTAAAGAGAATAACAACCTCTACATTAGCCTGAAATTGACCGGTTTCGAGCGTATCGAATTGTACTGAACTCCCCAGCATGTAGAGGTATATTTCTACGTAATTTTGATTAGGACTGTGAAAAGTAGCATACGAAATACTGGCATCTAAACAAAGACCAGATTGAACAAATGCAAGCAAAAGGATCAAAATTAGTTTGAGCTTTTTCATGATGAATCTGTTTTCTTAAAAAAATAGGGAAAAACGCATTTTCGGTATAAATCGGCTGATTAATAAAATCTTTATGCTGACTGCTTTTAAGCAATACAGAACAAATTTGCAGGTAAGGCTTGAAAAAAGCGGGGTGATTACTCCTCTTTGGATTCAGGAATCTTTTTTTCCAAAACTAACCTAAAGTTAATGTTTAATAAGGAAGTTGTCAATGTTAAATTGGAAGAATCTGCTTTTTGTATCTGATAGGTAGTATTTTCAGCCCCTTTTTGATTGATCTTATTGCCCGCTAATTCGTATGGATTGGTAGCCAGTTCTCCGTTGAGGTTAAAATTAGTCGTCAGCTCACCATTTTCCGTAAATTCGAATGTGGTATTATCCAGGGTTGTAGTTTCTTTATTATCTCTAAAGGCTTTTTTGAGTTCCCATTTCCCGAGCAGCGCCGCTGAATAATCCTGGGTTTTTTCAGGTTCTTCAGTACATGAACCCATGACGCCTAACGACAAAATAAAGGAAATAAAAATCGTTGGAAGAAAAGAATTTTTCATTGAAATTACTATTATAATTCAGTTAATTAGTAAGGCAAAAAAGTTAATTAGTAAGGCAAAAAAATTGGTAGAATAATTTTTTTAGGTTCAAATGAAAATTCCT
>CAZHOV010000007.1:0-40378 GCA_964534315.1 uncultured Saprospiraceae bacterium
CTAGATATCAATAGCCGCCAAAGCTGGGAGGAGCAAAGTTGTTATACAATATATGCTGCACCCTCGAAACCTCAGTGGTCAAGACAGAATCCTGGGGTGATAACCCCACCAGTATTTTCCTACTTTCCAGATCATATGGCTTGCCCCACCATTGAAATGGTAGGTTGATAATTGTGTTCTTGCCAGGTAGGTTTCATCTTGAGTCAAGGTTTTCCTTCTTTCCAAATTTCCTATTCTCCTTTTTTCCTACTTTCCTACATTCTAACCACAATCTTCCCAAACTGTAATCCCTTATCCATACGCTCCAAAGCCTCATTGAGTTGCCCGAGGGGATAAACAGCATCGACTACGGGTACGATTTTGTGGGAATTAACGAACGCCACCATATCGGTAAAATCCTGGTCGGAGCCCATGGTAGAACCTAAAATATCCAGTTGTTTCCAGAAAAGTTTTTGAGGGCTGATGGTCATCTTACCACGCGTCCCGCCATAGATAGAGATGCGTCCTGCAGGATTGGCGATATTGATCAGATCATTAAATCCGGAGCCTCCGGCGCTGTCTATGATTAGATCAAAGCCTCCGCCCCCTCTTTTTAAAGCTTTTTCCCAGCCCTCATTCGTATAAAGCGCCCCTCCTTTAGCTCCCAGTTCCGTAGCTTTCTCAATCTTTTCGGGCTTGCTGGAGGTCACCCATACTTCCGCTCCGACAGCTATCGCGAACTGACAGGCAAAAAGGGCCACTCCACCTCCTATCCCGGAAATAAGTACCTTCTCTCCGGCTTTTAACCGTCCTCTTGAAAAAACAGCGCGATAGGCGGTCAGGCCCGCCAAAGGTAAGGCAGCGGCTTGTTCAATGGTCAAATGATCGGGTTTTATATGTAATTTATCTTTACCTACCACCACCTGTTCAGCAAAGGTGCCATAAGTTGGTGAACCCAGAATATGATACCCCTTCGACTGAACCCGCTCATCAGTCCCCCAATCGTGATTTGGGTTGAGAATGAAGGTCTGCCCTTTGTACTCCCCTACCCCATCAGAGCCCATGACACAAGGAAAGGTAATGCCTGGGTAGAGTCCCTTGGTGATGAATATATCTCTATGGTTTAAGGCTGCCGCCTTAACGTCCACCACCACCTCCCCTTGTTTTGGGCTTGGTAAATCTATATCCTGAAGCGTGAGCGGTTGATTGATTTGGGTTAAAACCTGCGCTTTGGTCGTCATAAGTATTGAGTATTGAATTATATTAACAAGAACGCCTTCTGAGCAGCCGGGTTCAAAAAAGTCATTAAAAACGGGTAAGTAATTTTTGATACTTTTTACTCAATCTCTTAAGAGCCGGATCAGGTGCTTTTCCTTTTTCCTCAAGTTTTAGAAACCATTTAGTATTAAAGGCGATATCATCAGCAAGGCTCAAAACACTATTCCATCTATCCAATTTACCTTTGGGATATTCTACATTCCCCAAAGCCCAGCTCGTGAGCAGTTTATTTCCTCCATTATTTAAATTGACACTCGCTAGTGCATAGGAATAATCGTTGTGTTCTTCCATTCGTTTTATTCTGGCAGTTAATTCGCTATTTGCAATCAAAAAAGAGTCAAGTGCCGTTTTAGCAGGCTCTACATCTTCTGACTCCAGATTAAAATCTTTAATCTCTAATTGTTCTTTTAGGTCTTTCATCAAAGATTCTGCGGTAAAATTTTGAGAAAAAACCGAGCTAGTCGATAATAAGAAAAATAGAAAAAGGACAGCCTTCATATCGTTAGGTTTAGTAATTAATTAATATACTAAAAATAATGGTTTCCCGATCGGGAAACCACTATTCAACACGCTTTAACCATAAATTAAAAAGTCTGAAATTTTTGCTAAAATTTTGCTGATGCAAAGGCCAGTTATTATGTTTTGCACCTTTTCCATATTTATGTATTTATGCTCAATTACCAATCCTAATTGGTTCATTCTCTAGTTCATTCCCACTCCCTACCGCACAATCGTCACATCTCCCTTTTCAAATAAGGAGACCCGCCGGTTGCAGGAAATTGCCTCGATCTCCATGTACCAGACAAAAACGCCAGGGTCCATGAGCTTCTTAAAGGTGCCGTCCCAGCGGAAATCAAGATCGGTGGAACGGAAAAGCAGGTTGCCCCACCGGTCAAAAATTTCAACCTGAAAGTCCAATACCTGCACGCTTCGGGCAGGAGAAATCTCAAAATAATCATTCACTCCGTCTGCGTTGGGGGAAAATACATTGGGAATAAAAAAGAGAGACTCAAGGGAGTCCAGCCCAAGCTCGACGTCAATTACTCCGGTCACCGTTTCACATTCATTGGTAGCAACCACCTCATAAAACCCCGGTTCTCCAACTTCGATAACAGGGTCCGTTTCGCCTGTGGACCAATTGACTGCAACCGTGCCCGGCGCGTTAAAAGGTAAGGGGTCCAACGTAATGAATTGTTCATCACACGGAATCGCCTGATCGGTAAGATCCAACTGAATGGGCGGAATCTGATCGACAAACACTTTCGTCTCATCAACACACCCATTAGCGTCTTCTACATAAATAGTATGGCTTCCGGTGGTGACACTATTGAAAATAGAGTCCGGCCCAAAGGCTTCATCATCAATAGCATACTGGAACGGGCCCATTCCACCAGTAACCTCCCCTACCGCCACCGTACCGGTGCCGGTGTTCCAGCAAGAAACATCAAGCGCTTCGGCGCTTAAACTCACCGCAGGATAAGAAAAGACATTAACAATCACCGTAGAGTCGCAGCCGTTCTGATCAATAAAGGTAAATGTTTGCGAAGTGCCTGGTGGCAGATCGACTCCTTCGTATTCAAAGGCTTCACCTGGACAAACAAACTCCTCTAAAAGGGTTTCCTCCGTGATAAAAGCTTCTACGCTCACCGTCACTAACGAATCACAGCCCAGCTGATTGGTTAGGGTGAATTCGGTTTGTGTACCTACATCCAGGGTCGTTCCATTATAAATCACTGAATTTCCGTCGCAACCGAACAGAGTCAGAGCGGTTGCATCCGGCAGCAAAGTATTGACAGAAACAGTGACCACTGAATCGCAGCCGTTGGGTCCAACCAGGATAAAATCTTGCTGTTCCCCAGCCATCAACTGCGTACCATTGTATTCTACAAGGTCTCCTTCGCATGCCTTAAGCGTAAGCGAAGAGGTGGCTACCTGAAGCTCATCTACGATCACGGTGACAATCGAATCACAACCGTTCGGACCGATCAGCGTGAAATCCTGCTGCGTGCCCGCAGGAACAGGAACGCCATTGTAGTCTATCGCCTCACCTGGACAAGCTTCAAAACTTTCTGTACTAATAGCGGGAAGAAGCTCATCTACAATCACGGTGACGATCGAATCACAACCATTCGGACCGATCAGCGTGAAGTCCTGCTGCGTGCCCGCAGGAACAGGAACGCCATTGTAATCAATAGTCTCACCTTGACAGGCTTCAAACATGGTTGTACTACTTGCCGGAAGAAGCTCATCTACGACCACCGTAACGATCGAATCGCAACCATCCGCTCCCGTAAGGATAACATCTTGTTGGCTACCTGCTGGTATCAGAATACCATTATACATAATCTCGGTTCCTTCACAAGTGCTGAAACTAGCAGTTCCAAAAGCAGGTATACAATCAAAAGCAATCAGGGAATTGAGGATTTCTTCATCATCGCAACCGACCAGATTGGCATCCAGATTATTGAATAGCACCTCAAACCCTAATCCCAATACGGTACTATCCACGACGATCTGATAATCGGTAGCTAAAATATTGGGGAAGGAATAGAAGCCCAAAGAGTCGGTAAAGACAGTATCAATAGGATTGGTACCATCGGTCAATATGATAGGAATGTTATTCATCAGCGTATCGGGGCCGTCAATAACGCCATTATCATTAAAATCAAAATACACCTGCCCCTGAATATTTCCAAATCCATCGAATAAATCAAGGTTGATATCATCTGAAATGGCCGTGCATCCTACTGAATTGGTTAATTCAAGGTTATAGACACCACTCTGAGAAAAAACAGGGTCTGGCGATACTCCTTCAGGCGGAGGAATCGGATTTCCATTAAAATACCATTGATACCCCGTAACATCAAAAATAAACGGTAGACACATGGTATCGGGATTGCAGCGGGTATGGCATCCGGTAGTGATACGTCCCACATCTGGAGCAGGATATATATTTAGCGGATTACTCTCCGAGCGGCAACCAAAGCTATTGATTGCTATTACGCTATAAAATCCTGCCGTACTGACCGTGATCTGATCTCCTGTCGCTCCGGTATTCCATTGATACGTGAGCCCCGGATCCGGATTATCGACAGAAAAAACAGCAGCCGTATTTTCGCAAACAGGCAGCGGCAAATTAGAAGAAATGACCGGATCATTAGGTACTTCATTAACCTCTACGTCGAATGGACCGGCGACAGAGCTGCATCCTGAAAAATTATCGGTAATCGTGACGGTGTAGGTGTAGCTGCCCTCATCCAGTAAATTATTCCGGTCGATGGTAAAAAAGTTTTCATTCTCATTCACTCCATTACTCCATTCATAGGAGTAATTGCCGGTGCCCAACACTTCCAGATACACTTCTTCCCCTTCACAAATAGCATAATTGTTAAAGAATATACCGGCGGGAACACCAAAATCATTATATTCGAATGCTACGATTTCGCCGGTTGGAGGCGCTAATACGGATAAATTGAACGGTGCCGGAACGTAAGTGCACCCCTGATCATCCGTAACGGTTACAGTGTAGCTGCCGGCGTCATGTATCGTGATCGACTCGGTATCTTCGCCGGTAGACCAGTTCCAGGCAATGCCTCCGGGCGGAGCGGTTAGGGTGGCGCTATCCCCTTCGCAGATGGGAGAAGCATTATTGGTTGTTATCTGTCCACTCAATCCGTTGGGTTCTATCACAATTGTCTGGATAACCGTATCGGTACAGCCATTAATATTAAAGCCAACCAGTTGCACATCATAACTACCTGGTGCGCTGAAGGCATGGAATGGATTTTCAGCAGTTGACGTATTAGCTGCTCCACTTGCCGGATCGTCAAAGGTCCATTCCACATCCAACACATCCGGACCTAAAGTAGAAATAAATTCGAGGGCAGTGCCTTCGCAATTCTCTGTAGGAGGATCAAAATTTACAGCAGGCGGATCGAGAACTGTGACCGTTTGGGAAATTGAAGTTTGACAGCCTCCCGCTTCGGTCACCGTGAGGGTTACATCATAGGTTCCCGGATTGGCGTAGACATGCGTAGGCATCTGTCCGACACCTATGTTATCCGGGCCACTAGCGGGGTCCCCAAAGTCCCAATCCCAGGCAGTAATGGAAGCAAAATTCATAAAAACAGACTGATCTTCAAACTGCATGGGCTCGCCGGGGCAAGCTGGTTCAGCGCTGAAATCAGCAGCTACAAGGATGGTATCGGTCTGTCGTTGCCATATCAGGCAATTTGGGCCGCCATTTAGATCAGGAACTTCTCCTGTAAGCAGGATGGAGTAAAATCCGATACCCCCTTCAAATGTATGAGAAGGATTACTCAAGGTAGATGTGTTATTAATACCGCTTGCCGGATCTCCAAAGTTCCAGTTTAGCGTTCCGGGGATAAAATTAACGGAGGTATTAAAAAAGTCATGTGTAAAACAATCCCCTGTAGTCACTATTTCAAAAGAGATGGTTCCATTGGGATTACAGCCGGGAATCGGAGGCCCGCCACCACCTCCCGTACATATTCCATTAACACAAACTCCTCCCACAGACTCACAATCAACAAGCGTAATCTGATTTGATATATTGAAGCATCCATTTTGATCCGTCACTTCGACAACATAAGTGCCCAAAGTATTGGTGAAATGATTAGGAGAATCTGTCCCTACAGGGTTACCATCCTGAAACCATTGGTAAGTATATCCAGCTTGAGTATTGACGGCAGAAATAGTCACTCCTGGTCCTCCGGAACACAAGCCCAAATAGATGGGTACGTCTATCGAAATTACAGGCAATTCATTTTCTACTATTTCAAAAATAGTATCTCCAACACATCCATTTCCATCCGTTACTTCGACTCGATAAAGGCCAGGTCCCAGATCCACGGTTGGATCCGTTGACAAGATAGCTCCGCTTTCACTCAACCACAGGTAATCGGTATAAGTTTGCTGGGTAGCGATGGTTGCCATATCTCCGGCACAAAGACTGGCCGGATGATTGACAACCGGGCTGGGAAGCGGATTTACCATAACATTCACCACTTCTGTGAAGGTACATAAATCCAGCTGGACCGTAGCATTCCCGCTATTATTCCACTGCATTTCTACCGCATTGGAATTCGCTCCGGAGATGATCGTTCCCGCATCCGCCGGTACAATACTCCAATTGTAGTCGATCCCGTCAAAGGCATCGGCCACATAGATACCTGTTCCTTGTTCACATACTTCCTGATCTCCACTAAGCGAGAAGCCCGGAATAGCTGACAATATACTATCCACAGCAACGGAGACGCACCCAAGACCATCCGTACTCACGTGCGACACCGACAATTCATAAGGCGGACTTCCTCCCCAGGAGACGACAATTTGCTGCCCTTCCTGCGTAGTGGTCGTTCCCCCATCGTTGATCTCCCATATAAATCCCAGATCGGGATCGCTGGAGATAGCTTGATAAGTGTAAGAAGTGCCCGGACAGATCAAATCTTCTCCGGTAATGCCGACGGCCGGTGGTGGTGCAGCCTGTACCGCTACAAAAAAGGAATAACGATCATTGCAATAATCATCCATCTGCACAGGTACGGCTTCGACGGTATATCTACCCGGACCGGCGCTCCAGGTTGCTGTAATTTGATTGGTATTGGTAAAATTATTGACTACATTTCCGAGAGGATCGATCACCATCCAGTCGCAATTCATCAGATTTTGATCGATATCCTGGGAGGTGAATTCATTTTCCCCATTCTCACACCCCAAAAGAAATCCATCTACATAAAATTCGGTCCGCATATTGACGAAAAGGGTATCTCTTCCGCCACAGCCCAGGTAGCAATTCTCGAATTCAACGGCCACCCATTGTTGGTCCGGAGGCAAGGTAGTATCCGTCCATTTGACGATGATCGCATTAGAGCCAAAGCCGGAAACAATTGCTCCAAATGGGGAAACCGACCAAGCGATCTCTGCTCCTTCAAAATTAGGGATGGAGTAAGTGGCGACCTCCCCCAGGCAAACCTTATCGGGCCCTTCAATTTCTGTATTCTCAGAAATGATCGGAATCTGTTGGACGGTTGGTTCGGTACAATAGGCACTACCACAATCTTCTACCAATAGCGTGATCTCTCCAAGCGGGCCCTCTCCCCAATCGATAGTAATAAAATCATCGGTCGTGCCACCTCCTTCGACAACTGTACCATTGGCGCTAACCGTCCAGAAATAGGTGCCGCAGGAAACATCAGAAGTATAGGTGACGACAGCTCCTTCGCAGAGCGTCCCTTCGCAGCTTATATTGGGGCTTGCAGCGTCTACTACGTTGACGATTTGGAAGGTCGTATCCGAGCAAATACATTCGTTACGAGCGATTAGGCTAACAATATACGTTCCTGCATTTTCAAACGTGTGTTGCGGATCAACGGCTGAACTGGAGTTTCCATCACCAAAATCCCAGATATAGGTACTGGCGTCGATAGATTGATTATCGAAGAAAACCGTTTGGCCTTCACAGATCTCAACCGTATCGTTGGTACTGGCAGGTACGGTTTCAAAATCAGCTACAGGATTGGGAATAATATCTACACAAACCGAAGCTTGGGAATTACAGTTGTTGGGCGGGCATTCTACCTCGTAACTAAAGCTGATTGGGCAGCCGGTGGCGTCCACTATAGTAACCGTATAAATCCCAGGGCATAAACCAGTTAAATCTTCTGCCGTATTGCCCGTACTCCAATTATAAGTATATGGCGGAAATCCACCAGATACCGTAACATCGATAGCTCCATCGCAACTATCGCAATCACTTGCATCAATTACTTCCGCATATGCTCCGATCAAGATATTACAATCCGGATTTTGGGGAAGGGTAGAAAAAGAGCATTGGGTGGTATCTCCTGTATTATCTGAAAGCGTGATAAAATACTCCCCGAAAAGCGGGACTTCAATGGTTTGCAAAATATCTTCCTGAAGCGAAAAACTGTATAGGATATTCCCCTGATCATCTGTTACCACGACATCATACAGAGGCGTCCCACCCGTACCGAGCACATATCCTAGTACATTCCCTTGATTATCAGGTTCTGCACTAAAAATACCGCATTCCAGATCCAGGGGATCCAAAACGGAGGAGTTGTCCAGAAAGGCAGTAACTTCTCCCTGTCCGGGTGGTCCCCACTCTACCGTTATGGTATTTCCATTAATGGAATAATTCTCTTCGCCTTCCACTTCCCAAACGATTCCCTGATTAGGCGAAATGCCCGGTACTGTATAAGTGACTGTACTATAGGCACAGGTTTTTTCACAGTTCCCCGGGTTAGTAATCCCGCCCTGGTTATTAGCGGGGCAGTCGTTGAGGGCGGTAGATACTATTGTGATGGGTTGGGAATCCAGCACGATGACGGTGTATTCAAGTGTAAATAATGAACCATTAGGGCCAACGAGTAAGACCTCAATAATATAGGTGCCTGGTTCCAGAAATTGCACCAATATCGGTTCTTGAGGTACCGTGAAACTTACCTGTCCAACCGTTCCATCCACAGTCGTAACGTCGACCAATTCGAAGAAATAAGTATTCGTATCGGCATCGATAGCATACGTTCCGATAACTCCGGAAGAGTCGAGCAAACACAATTGATTGGGGCCTACAATGGTTGGCGGATTACCAGAGCCCGGCTGGGCGTTGGCGTGAGGAATAATAAAGAATAGGCTACAATAGCAAATCAGTTCTGAGATAGCTAAAGTTCTCATAGGGGCAAAGTTTTTAACGATTTTTGAAAATTTGGCAGTATTAAGTGAAGAACACCACATGTAAGCAATAAAAAGTTTTGCCTTCACAGTTATTATATAGATCGATTTTTAATGTGTAAAAAATCCGTCTATACTATAAATATAAAAATATTTTTTGAATTGGAGTTGGTATATATTTTTTGGCTGGGTTTGGTTGGGACGAAGACGTGCCCAACCAGCAGTAAATGGGTGCAGTGATGTTTGGTTGGGACGAAGACGTGCCCAACCAGCAGTAAATAGATGCAGTGATGTTTGGTTGGGACGAGGACGTGCCCAACTAGCAGTAAATAGATGCAGTGATATTTGGTTGGGACGAAAGACGTCCCAATTAGCAGTGGGCTTTAGGTTGGGACGAGGACGTGCCCAACTAGCAGTACAGCCAACTAGCAGTGTCAGGCGAGCAGTTTATTTAACGCCACCCTTTCAGCTCATATTAAGCAAGAAAAAACAAACGGCCACCTTTCTTTTACCGTATATTCATTGGAAACATGAAAATACAATCTTAGATGAAAAAACTTCTTTACCCGCTTCTTCTTTTTTTCCTTCTTAGCTTTCAGGCGGAAGGCCAGGTACAAATTCAGCAGCAACTGGACTCGCTCGACCTCTTTGACCGGACACACCTGGAAGTGCTGCCCGATCAGGGTTGGATCATCTCGGCAAATGCCCAACCTGGCAATTTTGTGACGCTACGCTTTAATGATTGTGGAGAACTGCAATGGGCAAAGCGATGGCGTATAGGTACCCCAAATACCTTATTTATCCGCGATATGATTATTTCCAGTCAAGGACATATTGCCATTACCGGCCATTCCGGTTTCTTCGAAATGGCTGACCCCTTTTTTCTGCTGCTCAATGCCGAAGGTGAGGTCATTACGTTTCAATTGTACTACTCGTTTCCTATCGAGTATGTTTATTCTATCAGCGAAACCGCAAATGGTCAATTTCTTATCTACGGAAATCAAACCAACTTAACTACCATAGGACGCAATTTTTTTCTAAAAATCGATCAAGAGGGGGAAATCATCTGGTCAAAAGGGTACTTCGAGCAGCAGATCTGGGGAGCAGGTATTGGAACGCAAGATGGCGGAGCACTTGCCCGCTCTGGAAATCTAATCTATAAAATAGACAGTCTGGGCGCGCTGGAATGGGCCAATAGCTACCCCGAGATTCATGCCAGCAGCAAGCCTGTAGAAGTGGAAGATGGCTATGTCTTTAACCGGATGATGTACGGCAGTGACCATATAAATTTTTTATATAAAATTGGATTGGACGGAACGATCGACTGGATAACCGATAATTTTAATAGCTATACCTTTCCTGAAATTATTGAACGATCTAACGGACAACTAATAGCCCTGAGTACCAGAACGACCGCTTCTCCAAATCTGGCACTCTCCCTTATTGAAATCACAGCAGACGGACAACTCCTCGAGCAACGCGCTATCCATGCAGAAAAAGGAGAAGCAATTGCTCTTTTTGACGATGGTTCAATAATCGTTTCGGGATATAATCAGGGTAAGCTATTTTTCCTCAAATCAGATGCTGAGCGGCAATTTTCTTGCTCCCCTGCTGTCTCCTATGAGCAATTTTCCGATGCTCTTTCCATCCAAACCAGCCCTGCCTCCACCGATATCGTTGACCTAACTTTTGAACTGCTTGATTCCACTCTTTATCAAGAGGACATTGATATTTTATCTGCTCCAACCTGCATTGAGTTAGCAATTGAATTCCCCCATTTTGGTCCCGACACCACAATTTGTCAGGGGGATTCTATTTGGCTGGACGCCAACCTGGAGGGAGCTAGTTATCTATGGCAAGACGGCTCAACGGAGCCTTGGTTTTTAGTAAACGAATCAGGAAACTACGAGGTGGAGATCACTAAATGTGGCCAGAGCATTGTACGTGATATCTCCATCGACGTCGAGCTTTGCCCCTGCCAGTTTCAAATGCCTACCATTTTCACCCCAAATAGTGACGGACTCAACGATACCTTCCAACTCATGGCCCGATGCGACTTTATCGCTGACTACCGCCTCCAGTTATTTGACCGGTGGGGTGAGGAAGTATTCATTTCCTTTGAGCCCAATCAAGGATGGGACGGTAACTTCAACGGCTACCCCATGCCTGCCGACACCTATGTCTATCTGCTGGAATATACATACGACGAAGGAACCGGCCTGCAAACGGTTAAGGAACAAGGAAGTTTTGTATTGGTGCGGTGAGGGGTAATGAACCAGGTTAATTCCCAATCTTAGGTGGATCGATCATGGGAGGAGCTACCCGGTCGAGGTTACCGCCGGGAAACATTTTTTGAATTTGATATTCATCAAAACTCAGGATTCTGAGGGTAGTTATTTCAATTTGATCATCCGGGTAAGCTAAGTCTGCTTCGACGACGTATTGAATGATCTCACGAGCGTCAATCCATTTATAGCCGAGGGTGATGGTGGCATCTTTGCGGTCCCTTTGGCGGGAATAGTACCACTTATAATTTAACGCTTCGTTATTCATAGCTTTACTAATCGTCCTCAAGGTTCCGGTTAGCGCCTCTTTGTTAATAAAATTCTGATCCGCAAACCGATCGTAAATAAAGTCAATATCGTTGGAGGTAATCGCCTGATAAAGCTCTTTTTCAAAAGCTTTGACCGCTTTATAGCCTTCAATAGTGCCAAGGAAATTTGCATCCTTATCACTTGTTGCTCTCTGACCAGTAGCTTCTTGGCAGATACCGGCAACTACAATAAAAGAAACGATACAATAAATACTTGATTTGAACATAATCCTTTCTTTAGTGAAATGATTTTAGTTAGATATATGTGTGTAACGTAAAAAGCGCTAAAAATCATATAAAAATGAATTTTTAGCGCTTTTTATTATAGATTTTGTCTGAAAAGAAAAGCCTAAATAATAGGTATTAAGGTAAATCTACCGCAGTAGCGTTACATTACCTTTCTTGAAAAAGGTCTGTCCGTCTCCGCAATCCACTTCCAGGTAATACCCATATACATCTGGTGCCAATGCTTTTCCTTTAAAGGTTCCGTCCCATCCATCAAAGAGGGAAGTAGATTCGAATACTTTCTGCCCCCATCGGTTGTAAACGGCCAGGTAGACATTTGCAATATTCAACCCTCTCACAAAGAGCTCGTCATTTAATCCATCTCCATTAGGACTAAAAGCGTTTGGTATAAAGATAAAGGGCTCTTCGCATCGGGTGGGGATTACAACAACAGTTACTGTACGTTCAGCAACACATTGGTTTTCGTTGGTAATCTCTACGTTATAGGTAGTCGTTTCCGCAGGGGTTGCCGTTGGATTTGGAACATCGTCAAAGTCAAGCGAACCGTTGGGCGTCCACAGATAAGTCCACGAAAGATCGTCATTTTCTACATTTAACCTGGACTCTTCAGATACGAAAATAGTATCGGGGTCTGCAGAAATAATCGGAAGATTAGCAAATTCATCAACATCAATCGTCACTACGGTTGTAAAGACACATTCATTATTAGAAATTTCAACCTGCATTTCACCTGGTTGGTCCGCTACCACTTCAATGGTTGAAGAGTCTGCATTTACTGGGACAAACGGATAATCACCAGTCCAAATATATGTCAAATCATCTCCAGGAATCAGGTTTTGAACAGCAAGGGGAACAACATCTCCCAAACAAACCGTCGTATCTTCAATTATACCGACCTGGACTTCAAAATTATTGATCGTTACAGAATCCAGTTGAGCACAGCCATTAGCATCCACTACGGTTACATAATAGACATTATTAGCTTCTTCCGGAGTAACAGTAATGGTATCTTCATTACCAATTATACTGCCCGGATCAAAGCTAATATCGGTTGCCCAGGTAATTTGAGTAGCATTTGCAGCAGTCACTTGGATCTGAACATCCTGCGGCTCACAAATGATGTCATCATCAGAAACGGTTAAGCTAGAAAGCATGGATACATCAATTGTTACTTCCCTTACCACCTCGCAGGTATCCTGCAAATCGTCGCTAATACTCGTTACCGTAACGAAATAAGTGGTCGTTTCTAATGGGTTCGCCAAAGGGTTAGCTTCATCTGCAGACGACACCAAGCTACTATCAGGCGCCCAGCTATATTGATAATCCGGATTACCATTAGGATTAAGTGCAACAGTATCGCCGGGACAGATCATCATATCCTGCAGGTCCAGTTCAATTAATTCTACCATAATAGTATCGGTGAATTCAGCCATACAGCCTAAACTGGTTTCAACCTCCAGATTTAAAATGATCGTCTGACTACTAGTGACTATAAAACTTGGATTCTGGACCGTATCCGTCAGCACCCCAAGACTATCTCCTTCAATGGTCCAATCCCAATTAATGATATCATCCGTCACATGACTGGAGGTGTCTGTAATAACGACCAAGGCACTATCGGTACAATTATCTAATGACCAATCAAACCCGAAATCGTATAAAGGTTCCTCAAACACCTCGATCTGACGCTGGATAGTATCTGGATGACAACCCGACTCCAGACTATCTGCAACTAGGGTTACCGTATAGATACCTGGGCCTGGATAGGTAAAGGTCGATATTTTGCCTGTACTAAATGGTGTAGTATCTGTCACGATGGAATCATAGTACAAGGTGAAGTGCGGCGCATTGTTATTGATAAAGGTGACTGTTGAATCCTCACATTGGACAAAGGCCAGGAATCCACCATTAGAAGTAGAATCCAGCACGATAATCTGCGTAGTATCAGTTGATTTACACAGATACTGGTTCTGCGTTTCCAGGATAACTTCATATTCACCGACACTATCTGTCGGCAGGAATACAGGATCCGGGATACCATTTTCAGAGAAAAGTGAATCTGGTATCCAGTTGTACACCTGAATGACGTCATTTGTATCCAGATTGACCGCGTTTAACTGCAACGTATCTCCCACACATACCGAAATGACCGGAGGGATTACCACATCGACGGAACCTCCGATAATGGTCACGGTATCCTTGGAACCACAGTTGAAGGTATCTGTCGCCATCAAAATATAAATAGTCGTATCGGAAGGCATGACGGTCACCATCGACGAATCACTTAAGGTATCGCCCTCGCTATTTAACCACATATAAGATAATAGCGTATCCGACGGACCTGACAAGGTGATTTCCGGATCGCAAATCAATGTATCGTTTGGCATGTCGATCATCACTGGCGGCGGAACAAAAACAAAGGTCTCCAGGGTAATCTCGCAAGTGTCCGGACTAAAACTGGTAATCGTAACCGTATAGGTAACCGAAGAGTCTGGGGTAATCACCGGACTCGGTACCGTATCAACGACCATACCGTCAACCATCCATTCGTACTGAAGTGTCGTATCTCCTCCTTCATTTAAGGTAATAGTATCTCCAGGACAAGCTATAAGGGTGTCCTGAATATTGATTACAATATTGTTGATTGGAATATCTTGTGAAGTCGAATCGGAGCAGCCATCTTCGTTAAAGATAAATAAGACGACGTTCAAAAGGGTATCATCAGTAGTATAGACCGGGTTTTGAACAAAAGCGCTATCCGAACCATTAAAAATCCAAACCCAACTCGTAATAGAAGAGTCGGGATCCAGGGTTTCATCCGTAAATTGGATAGTGGTACTATCTAAAGAACAAGCTTCAAAATCAAAACTAAAGTCCGCATCCGGTAGGGTATCAATGCCTACAATGGCCGTATCGGTAGCCATACAATTATTCGAATCCACGACCATGACGATGTAGGTGCCAATGTCAAGCGAATCTGGATCTTCAATACCATTTAGGGTGGTATCATTCCAAATGTAGATGTATGGCTCCGTACCGCCGGTAACAGTTACATCAATGCTTCCTAACGTAAGCGAGTCGCATGAAACCGGAGTAGGGTCTGCATCTACCATGATCATATCAAAGTCTATCATTATCGTATCTGTAGTACTGCAACCTGTGCTGTCTGAAACGGTGACGATATAAGTTCCTACGAATAAACTATCCGGATTTTGTTGCCCGTCCAGCGAATCAATATTCCAATCAAAATCATAGGGCTCAACGCCTCCCACAACTTCCAGGTTAATACTTCCCAGGTTACTTGTATCGCAAGCAACGGGAGTGGTCACTACTATGATTGTGATCGTATCTTGCTCAATCGTTATCGTATCCGAAGCTGAACACCCCAGTGAATCGGTGACCGTTACCGGATAATCGCCGACACCTAGCCCAGTTGGATCTTCGATACCGTCAAGCGAATCATCTTCCCAATCGTACGCATATGGAGGAGTGCCTCCTTCTACCGTAAGGTCAATCGTACCCAGCATACTACTATCGCAGGATACGGGCGTAGTCTCCCAGGTCAGTGTAAGCGAATCTACTTCAATTATGGTCGTGTCAACGGCGCTACATCCTTTTGCACCAGTTACTGTTATACTATAGATTCCAGGTTCTAAACCAGTTGGGTCTTCAATGCCGTCAAGACTGTCATCACTCCAGTCAAAGTCATAAGGAGGTACGCCTCCTTCAACCGTTAGATCAATACTACCCAAAGTACTACTATCGCAAGAAATATTTGTGGGGTCTAAAGTAATGACGATACTATCTGTTTCAATAGGAATGGTATCAGTAGCGGTACAACTCTTAGCATCTGTTACGGTTACTACATAAATACCTACGCCTAACGAATCAGGATCTTCGATGCCATCAAGATCATCATTATCCCAATCATAGGTATATGGCGGAGTGCCGCCAATAACTTCCAGATCAATACTACCTAAAATAGTACTATCACAAGAAACCGGAATAGTAGTCCATTCCAAATCAATCGAATCAAAATCGATAAAGATCGTATCGCTAACGCTTGTACATCCATCTATATCTGTAACGGTGACGATGTAAGTGCCAACAAATAAGCTGTCGGGATCTTCCTCACCATCCAGGCTATCATCGTTCCAATCAAAGGTATAGGGAGGATTACCGCCCGATACATCCAGGTCAATGCTGCCCAACATACTGGTATCACAAGCCACCGGCTCGGTATCTACAACTATAATAGTGATGGTATCACGACCGATCTCAAACGTATCCGAAGCCATACAACCCAGCGAATCGGTTACTTTTAGAATATAAGTACCCTCTGTTAAACTATCTATATCCTCTTGTCCGTCCAGATCATCATCATTCCAATCATATACATAAGGCGGCGTTCCGCCTTCAATGGTCAGCTCAATACTTCCCAATTCCAATCCATCACAAGAAACATTGATTAGTGTATCTAAAATAATATCTATTGATTCATTTTCTACCACAATTGTATCTGTTGTTTCACAACCAGTTGTATCGGAAACCGTTACAATGTAAGTTCCTGAGCCCAGTCCGCTCGGGTCTTCTTGTCCATCAAGCGTATCATCATTCCAATCGAATGTATAAGGCGGGTTGCCGCCAGACACGGTTAGATCGATACTACCCAGATTACTACTGTCACAAGCAACTGGAATAGTCTCTACCTCTATGGTAATTTGATCTGTGCCGACTTCAATGGTATCTGAGGCTACACAGTTTTTTGCATCAGTCACAGTGACCACGTAAGTGCCCGCCGGTAAGCCTGAAGGGTCTTCTTGGCCGTCTAGGCTATCATCATCCCAATCGTAAGTATATGGCGGCATTCCGTTAAGGACCGTCAAATCTATGGAGCCTAGGACGGAACTATCGCAAGAAACCGGCGTCGTCGACCAATCTAACATAAGCATATTAAAATCAATAGTGATGGTATCGCTAACGCTCGTACAGCCTTCAGCATCCGTCACCGTTACGATATAGTCGCCAACAAATAAGCTGTCGGGGTCTTCCTCTCCGTCCAGGCTATCATCGTTCCAATCAAAGGTATAAGGAGGATTACCACCCGACACATCCAGGTCAATGCTGCCCAACATACTGGTATCACAAGCCACCGGCTCGGTGTCTATAACTATAATAGTGATGGTATCGCGACCGATCTCAAACGTATCTGAAGCCATACAACCCAGCGAATCGGTTACTTTTAGAATATAAGTACCCTCTGTTAAACTATCTATATCCTCTTGTCCGTCCAGATCATCATCATTCCAATCATATACATAAGGCGGCGTTCCGCCTTCAATGGTCAGCTCAATACTTCCCAATTCCAATCCATCACAAGAAACATTGATTAGTGTATCTAAAATAATATCTATTGATTCATTTTCTACCACAATTGTATCTGTTGTTTCACAACCAGTTGTATCGGAAACCGTTACAATGTAAGTTCCTGAGCCCAGTCCGCTCGGGTCTTCTTGTCCATCAAGCGTATCATCATCCCAGTCAAATGTGTAAGGCGGTGTGCCTCCCGTAATGGTCAGGTCAATACTTCCGAGGTTACTGCTGTCACATGCTACAGCTGTAGCATCAACCCCTATTTCGATAGCGTCGATACCTACTTCTATGGTATCTACGGCCGTACAGCCCAACGTATCCGTTACGGTAACAAAATAAGTTCCTGGATTGACGTCCGTCGGGTCTTCCTGCCCGTCAAAAGCATCTTCGCTCCAGTCGTAGGAATAAGGAGGCGTGCCACCGATGACAGTCAGGTCTATGGTTCCTAACGTGCTACTATCGCAAGGTACAGGGGTAGTGGTATGGGAAAGCTCAATATTTTCGGCATCTACAATAAATGTATCTACCGCCGTACAGCCATCCTGATCGGTGACGGTTACGATGTACGTACCGGAGGTGAGTCCGTTAGGGTCTTCGGTTCCATCCAGGCTATCATCATTCCAGTCATAGTCATAAGTGGGGGTACCGCCGGAAACAGTCAGGTCGATACTTCCTAATATGGTAGGATCGCAACTTTCGTTGGTCACCACTCCGGAAATAAGTACTTCGCTTCCCGGATTTATGGTAAAGGTCTCAGTTAATGTATTTCCATCAGCGTCAGTGACAGTAACCGTGCAGTTTCCGGGAGGCAGGTTAACAGCAGAGGAGCTGTCAGAGTCGGAGCAAGACCACTCAAAGGTAAAAGGTGGAGTTCCGCCGTTGACCGTCACTTGAGCACTACCATTTTCATCTCCCAGACAGACCTCATCGGAAGGCGTAACATCAATTTCGAACATAGGGTCTGGTGGAAAAGTAATGGTATCTGTCCCCGAACAGCCATTCGCATCGGTAACAGTAACAATGTACGTACCGATACCTACACTATCCAGGAAAGAGGTGGTATCTCCCGTATTCCATTCATACTCAAATGGCATAGTTCCATTGGTTACAGTGACCGTAATAGAGCCGTCCTGACAAGTATCGCAGTTCGGGGGGGTACCGTTTGCAGTGACATCCAGATCGGGTTCTGCCTCAATGGAAAAGTCCTGCATGGAAGTACAATTATTGGCATCCGTAACGGTAACGCTATATTGACCGGGCAATAAACCGGTTATCGTATTTATGGTATCTGAAGTATTGACTATGACAGTTGAATCTACTGTCCATTCGATCACATATGGTGCTGTACCATCTACAACTGTCACAGTAGCCTCTCCAAGTATACTACTATCACAATTTACGTTTTCGGTAGTGATGGTAGTGACGAATTCATCGCCTTGCATAATTTCAACTGAATCGACGGCCATACATCCGTTAGCATCGGTGGCGGTTACTACATAGATGCCGGGAGCAAGGCTGTCAATGGTTGCGGTAGTGCCGCCATTGCTCCACTCGTAAGTATAGGGGTCTGTTCCGCCTGAAGCCATAGCTGTAGCTGTTCCGTTATTAACCGTACCGCAGGAAGCGTCGGTAGAGGTGATATCGACGTCTATTTCAATATCGTTTTTCACAATTCCGTTGCGTACGATAGTGCAGCCATTGGCATCAGTGACCGTAACCATATAAAGGCCAGCTGCCAGCCCAGTTGCCGTGACGGTTGTCTGCATGGCGGGGTCACTCCATTGATAGGTATATGGAGGCGTTCCGTTAAAAGCAGTAATCGTAGCAGAACCATCGCTAATCCCGTCACAGGTAGCATTGGTAACCCCCACGAATCCTTCCAGTTCAGGTAATACTCCGACCTGGGTACTATCTACCGCCGAACAACCGTTGACATCAGTGACCGTAACAAAATATTGTCCTTCTGTAAGATTTTGGGGATTTGCCGTAGTATCTCCGTTGCTCCATAAGAAAGTGAAAGGTGCGGTGCCTGTCATTGGATTGACATATGCAGTCCCGTCATTTTCCAGACAGCTTACCGGAGTGGAATTGGTCATGATCCAAACGCCTTCAGGTGAGATTTCTACGGTAACCGAAGCAACCAGCGTGCATCCGTTTTGGTCGGTAACGGTCACGTTGTAATCCCCTGCTGAAAGGTTAGTTGCATCAAAGGTCGTTTGCTGTTGTGGATCATCCCACTGGTAGGTATAGAAAGGATGTGTTCCACCTTGAGCAAAAACAGAAGCTTCTGCATCCTGGCTACCTTCGCAGGTTTCAAAATTGGCATTAGTAGTAGCCGTAAGTGGAGGTAGTTCGTTGATAATAACACTATCGACGCCGACCTCTCCCAGGGCATCTGTTACCGTAACGAAGTAAGTGCCCGCACTGAGGTTGGAAATCGTAGCACCAGTATCGTTATTGTTCCAAACATAATTATAAGGTGCAGTTCCTCCTGAAGCGGTGGCCGTAGCACTCCCATCAGCTAAGCCATTGCAACTCACATCTTCTGAAGTGATATCAACAGTAAGCGTTAGCGCCAAATTTTTGAAATTACACCCCGGGGAATAGTTATGTGTTGTACTGGCTGATAAGGGAAAAGCAATCCATCCCAATAGTAGTAAAAGCAGCCAACACCCACTTTGAAAAAAGCGGGTGCATTTTTGTTTGATTAAGTTTGGTAAAATTATCATCACGGCGTTATATTCTCTTTGGACAAAAATTTTATAATCGAATATTAAATTTATTAAAGCAATTAGTCTTCTCCTGGTGATCCGCTTCCTCCTACATTATTATCATTTACGGAGGAGGTAGCCGACTCGTCCGGCCGTACTCCAAGTATTTCTACCCGGCGTTCTTTAGAAGCATCCACAGCATATTCAGACAGACACTTGTCCACGTCTTCATCTACGACAGTATCCTCTGCTTCGTCTTCACCGAAAGAAAGACGTTTGATATCAACCCGTTCAGGATAATAAATATCGAAAACGCCTTGCAAGTATTGTTCTACGCTATTAATTCTGCGGTCAGTAAGCCATTTATTATAGATGGAATCTGCTTTAGGACTGGCAAACCCACGAATATAAATGATCAATTTGGGATTTTGCGGATTCTCGAGGTAAGCCATCAGCTCCTCCTGGAACGTTCTAAGTTTTATCATTCCACCTTGCACGTCTCGATCGAAGAAGGTATCTAACTCTAAGCGATCTTCGGCTGAGAATTTCGACTGTCCGTTTTCATCCTTACAGATATCGGAAGCTGTGCGGGTATTATATTGGCTGGTAAAGCGGCTTCTCTGTTGGAGATAATAGCGCTCCCATGCCCGCTCATAATTTACATTTGAAACTGGCTTTCCTATAAAAGGTCGGCGGACAGGGTTGGGGAAAGGCCGGTTGTTATCAAAATAGAGACGGACCGTATCCAGGGCCAGCGGAGTCAGGTACACCGGAAAATCCAACGAATCTGGCTTACATTCGTTCGTAGGTACGATAGTAATACGTCTTCTTTCTGCCAGAAACTGTGGTTTGGAAAATTCGAAATTGTAGGTTTCTCCGATTTTCAAATCGTTGAATACAAACCGGTTTTCATTATCAGACTCTAGCGTTTTGATCACATTATTCTCGTTATCTATAATGTCTACGGAAACTCCGTAAAGCGGAGCGTTATTCGTTTGGTCGTAAGTGGTAAAAATAAACTTATCTAAAAGGGTAGGTTTGAGATTAATACTTACCGGAATCGTATCGGATTGTTTATACCCATAGGTATCAAAAATCAGGGTATCTGAGGTATAGTCTTTTTTATCAGCATAAATGGTATAAGAGCGGTTGGGCAGGAATTCCATTTCGAACTTTCCGTCCGGATAGAGGCCTGAGAGTAGTTCTTGCTTATTATCCAGATTGACGATCCGGTACTGAACGCTATCGAGTTCTACAGGAGTTGAATCTCCGTATGAATTAATACACTGTGCCGTTAATTGAAGGGTGATTACGGGTTGTCGGAGGCTTCCAAAGAAAATATCATAGCAACAATTTTTCGAATCTTCATCGATGGCGCCTACCGAATCCCGGTTAGAAGCCCAGTGCAGCAATTCTCCGGTAGAATCTACTGAAAAATAGGCATCATCATAGCTACTATTGATTTCCAGCCCCATATGTTCTACTTCACCCCATCCTTGAGGTGTTTTTTCAATGCGGTAAATATCATATCCGCCAATATTTTTATATCCTTTTGAACTAAAATAAAGGCGTTGGAATCGGCTATCAAAAAATGGTGTAATGTCGTTTTCTTTGGTATTGATGGTTTGGAAATTAACCGGCGTTCCGTCTGCTTTACCTTCCTCATTCAAGCTTACATAATAAATATCATATATCCCGCTGGTATCAGACGCGACGGTGGTATCCGCTACTGTAAAATAGAGGCTTTCTTTTTTAGTATAAATATCATAGCCCACACTGGGTTGGGTGGTACTGGTTCCCAGTTTATTGACGGATTCTCCGACATCGATAGATTTCCCCCAGCTTCCGTCCGGCTGCTTTTCTTTGAAATAGATTCTGCATCCGATCTTCAATCCTTTCACATATTCACATCTGGTGTAGTACATTCTGGTCTTATCGTAGTTGAAGGTAGCATGTGAAATGAGCTTTTCCGGATGGTTAAAATCATTTTTAAGGGTGTCTCCAGATTTGTAGATTACCTCATCGTAACCTTTTTCTTCAGGATTATAGATGGCAGTAGCTTTAGCGGAAAGTACTTTGGAGACGGGCCGGGGAGGTCTGTATTCGTCTTTTTTATTAGGGAAACGGAAGGAGGTATAAATGAGCGAGTCTTTCGCCCAAACCGGGCTGAAGTCTGACCATTTTGTATTGATGGTGGTATCTTTAATGTGTTCGTACCAATTAACTTTCAAAACGGAATCAGGTGCTTGCATTCCGCTGATCTTGTATTTTTCAATAAGCGATTCCGCCCAGTAGCAATCATTGATTTCCTTATTGGCCCGGTCGATATAATATTGCTCGACATTTGGCGCAGACTGTAAAAAGCTCTTAAAAAGCTCACGGGCCAGGGCATATTCTCCTTGATATTTACGAACGACACCCAGCCAGAAGGGAGCTAGGGGATGATCATCAAGCTGATCATTATTGATCAATGCAAGGTAACCAATCTCTGCATTTTTATACGATTTATATAGACGGGCAGCGTCGGCATATTTCTCGATCAGATCATACCTGCCTTTGGATGCCAGATAAATAATTTTATAAAATTCGTAGGCTTGTCTGTAATTTCCAGCTACGAAGGCGCTGTCAGCAGCCTTCTCAAATTGTTTTCTCGTAGGAGATTGGGCCTCGCAAAAGGAAACTCCTGCAAAAAGCACTATTAACAATATAAAAAATCTCTTCATGAGCTTTATGGAATCTATTTTAAATAAAAAATTTTGAAGCAACACGAATAATGATATCTGTCTTTTGTTGATTTATACCTTAATACAACACGTTAATAACGAATACGACTATTAATAAATAGGACATAACTTGACATTTGAATCAGGTACTTTAACCAACATATACCGTACAGAAAATTCGGGTCCTCCGAAGTTATTGGTAGCCAGTTCAAAATCAGAAAGGTTGATATCGTAGCTCAAACCAAATCGCCAGGCTTTATAATGGAGCGTTGCTCGCGGAATAATGGCATCAGCAATTTCGAAGAAACGAGCAGAAAGACCAATATCAATAGCAATTTCGTTGGTGATCGTCTGGTCAATGTGAACTCTTACACCTGTACCGAGTAGCAACTGGTCAGATCTCCCGATAAATTGATAGGACATATCCCCCAAAAGGTCAAGGTTGTCATCAACCTTCAAAACCCCTATCCCATATATAGCATATCGGATAGGAAGACTTATCTCATTCGGATCATTCGTCAGGAAGTTCATCTGAGGTTGGTTGAGGTGAAAAAAACCGACGCCCAGATCAAATTTGGTTCGATTGAGTTTTTCCGGAGTTTCAGGAAGGTACTTTGATTGTTCTTCTTGGGTGTTGGTTTCCTGAAAATGCCAATTAAAACCAGCCCCCATATCGAATCTTAGCATGTTCCGGTTATTGAAAACAGAAAGATCAGCTGATGTCATATTGGTATTGACCTGCCCTTCGTCGTATTGGTCGTCAAATACCAGAGCGTCTGCCTGAAAGGAGCGTTGAATGAAACCCGCCTGAAAACCTGCTGTCAGAAAATTCTTTTTTGAAACCTGAATGGTAAAAGAACCATTGAGGCCGAGATTCAACCAAGACAGCTTGGAATCTCCGGCACGATCATAATTTACAATAGCACCGACACCAGCCCACATGTTCCCTTTGTTGGAGGAACCTGAAGATTCCCAGGTAGACTTATTGAGATCAAACCGTTTATCAAATGAGACTGAAAAGGTCTGGTAAGAAACCGGAACCGACGTCCACTGACTACGGTAATTGCCGATAAAACGCATATCTCCTTTCATAACCCCTGTTAATGCAGGACTTAAATTTAGTGGAGAATGAGCAAATTGAGCCCAGTGCAAGTCCTGCCCCCGGACATGGAAGACCAATAGCATCGACACTATCAGACCAACAAACTTTAAATACTGTGTAGAAGTTTTCAAACCATCCTTATTTTTTAGTGATCGTAAAAGATATCTGAGGAATTCCTTGTCAGTGACAAGAAATATAAATTTATAAACCAAGCACTTGAAGCCGTTATGTGCGGTCTCTAGGATTGTGAGCATCGATTTTTGGAAAAGTTGTTTTTTTTCGTTTTGTCAGAGCCAGTTCCAATCAGAACTATAACCTTTTGCAAATATATTAATTCTAGCCTTATAATAACGACGAACCGCTCAGAAAGCCACTATTTTTGAACTGCTTTTTTCACAAAAATTCATAATTCTCCCTCGTAGGGCTTAACGTAATTTATTTTTATATTCAAAAAAATCAAATATCCTATTTCCTTATTTAAAATTAAATTTTAACCAGGACTTTACATAGTAAAAAACAATTTAATGGGTCAAAATGCAATCTTTTCGAATGACAACATTTTTTTTAAAAAAAATTGAAACTTTTTTTAGACTTTGCTAAAAATAAGATTTTTTACCGGATTTTTAGTTAAAAAATATTTTTTATTCCTTTCTGCTTTTTTCCAATTTCCTAATTACTTTTGTAGCTCTTATTACAAAAGTTACCAGTAAATGACCAATAACTATTTTGACCTGATCGATCAGACTTTTTATTTCCCTCAGGAAGGGTTTGATATCGAGAATGGCTATCTGGTTTTCAATGGTGTTCCGCTCAAACATTTGATCAAAAAATATGGAACTCCGATGAAGATTACCTATCTGCCAAAAATTGGTTCTCAAATAAAGAAATCCAGAAACTGGTTTAATAGAGCCATGAAAGCCCTTAATTACAAGGGTAAATACTATTATTGCTATTGTACTAAAAGTTCCCACTTCAGCTTTGTACTGGAAGAAGTGCTCAAATACAAGGTACATCTCGAAACTTCTTCTGCTTTTGATATCCATCTCATCAAAAAACTCTACGAAAGAGGAACCATTACCAAGGACATTATTATTATCCTTAATGGCTTTAAACCGGAAAATTACCTGGAAGGTATCTGTTATCTGATCAACGACGGTTTCAGGAATATCATCCCTGTAGTTGATAACGCTCATGAAGTCGATTACTACGAAAAACACATCAAGGAAAAAACGAACATTGGCATCCGCATTGCAACAGAAGAAGAACCAAATTTTGAATTCTATACCTCCCGCCTGGGGATTAGAAACTCCCAAATCTTACCCTTCTACAAAGAGCGCATCAAAAATAATCCTAAATTTCAACTAAAGCTTTTGCATTTCTTTGTAGATACTGGTATCCGGGATTCTATTTATTACTGGGGAGAACTGAAAAAAGCGATCAAAACTTATTGCGAGGTCAAAAAGATCTGTCCAGAACTGGAAGGCCTTAACATAGGGGGCGGGCTGCCTATCCGCAACTCGTTAGGGTTTGAATTCGATTATAAATACATGATTAAAGAAATTGTCAGCAATATACAGCAAGCATGTGAGGAAGAAGGCATCCCCGAACCAGATATCTATACGGAATTCGGTAAATTTACGGTGGGCGAAAGTGGAGCGACACTCTTCTCGGTACTGGAGCAAAAACAGCAAAACGATGCCGAAATGTGGTATATGATCGACAACTCCCTAATGAATACCCTGCCCGATAGCTGGGGCATAGGCGAACGATTTATTCTCCTACCCGTCAACAAATGGTACAACGAATTTCGTAAAGTTAATATCGGCGGGCTGACTTGCGACAACTCAGATTATTATAATTCCGAAGCCCATGAAAGCCAAGTGTTCCTGCCGACCATCCCACCGAATACCGATGAACCGTTATACATTGGTTTTTTCCACACCGGCGCTTATCAAGACGCATTGACGGGCTTTGGAGGCATCAAACACTGCCTTATCCCCTCCCCCAAACACGTACTGATCTACCGCAACGAAATGGGCAACCTCGTAGATCGCCTTATTCATGAAGAGCAAAAGCCAGAAGAAATGTTAAAAATTTTGGGATATTGATTTTTTTTCGTAATAGGTGTGGCACATCTAAAGGTGTGCCACACCTATTACGATATATTTAAAAACTTACTCAATATGTTGAACTATTCACTTTCTCTACTAATAGCCCTGTCAATAGGTTGTTTTGTCTTCGCCCAATCTGATGCTTACCCCAAACATATTTTTCAGGACATTCCTTTTACTCCTGAATCTATTGAAGAGATAAAAACTATCCTTCCTACAGTTGATCCTTCAAACCCTGACCTTTTGGAAAAAAATAATATTTTTTATCTAAGAAAATATCGTAAACAAATTACCACCAACCCCATAAAAATTAAAGTTACAGATGTCGATCCCTTCCTGGGATATGCCTTAAAATGGAAAGAAAATTGGGATGACATCCAAATTAGATTTGGACATACGGAAGCTTCCTTCGAATTACCTTCCGGGGTGACAAAAGAACAACTGACCTGGACAGATTGGATAAAGCTGAAGGAAGATCCACATTTCCACTCGGAAGACGGGACCAAAACGAGCTCCCTTGGAATTCAGGAAGTTAACGATAACGCCTTTTTCCAGTTAAGATTTACCGGGCTAAGTGACGGCCAATTGGAGAAAGACCAACCCAAGATCTTTTTTTCCAACCCCGGCCCCCCAAAAGCAGTTACTGCTTCGGTAACCCCGTCTACTGAAAATACCGATCTTTGTGCTTGCCCAATGCCTTCTTTTCAAAACCGGGAACAATGGTGCCCCGACGGCTCCTGCCCCAAGGATGCCACGCCCCAGCCTACCTATGTTACTCATTTAATCATTCATCATTCTGCAGGTACTAATTCCGCATCCGACTGGGCGGCAGTGGTCAGAATTATCTGGGACTTTCACGTGAATGGTAACGGCTGGGACGATATCGGCTACAATTGGCTCGTCGACCCAAATGGCGTCCTTTATGAAGGCAGAGGCGATAATCTGCAGGGTGCGCATTTCTGCGGGACAAATGGCAACACAATGGGTGTCTGCGTTTTAGGTGACTTCACTGATATCGAACCCACTCCAGTTGCTATCGATCGGCTGACAACCTTACTAGCCTGGAAATCCTGCGCCAGTAACGTCAACCCGTTGGGAGCAGCTTATCACCAGAGTTCTGAGTTGGTATTAAATCGTATTTCCGGTCACCGCGACGGTTGTTCTACAGCATGCCCCGGAGATAGTTTCTATCCTACCCTGCCGGGCGTTCGGGAGGGAGTCGATCAATATATACAAGATAATTGCGGGATGTTCAGCAACACCAATAGCCCGACAGCCAATCACGTCAAAATAGCCCCTAACCCTGTTGACCAGCAGCTAACCGTTGACTTGTCAAATGATTACTTCGGCCCGGTTCAGATACGATTAATTGAAATTGCTTCGGGAAGTGTCTTAAAATCATTTAGCCAATACAAAAATGATAAAAACTTTAATTTCCTGATTAATGTTCAGGTGCTGCCTGCAGGAATTTATGCTTTGGAAATTGATTGTGGCAAAAAAGTAATTGAAAAGGTGATTAAGATTTAACCCCCGCCTAAAAATCAAAATGAAAGCCCCCGCGAAGCCCAAATTGCTTCATACTCTGGGTGTTCTTTCCCGGGGTTGCTTTCCACTGGTGTTGGTAGACTCCCTCCACCCGGATCCCAACACGTCTGGACCAGTTCAACTGTAAACCGAGGCCTGTCCATAGGTTATTGAGAGAAGCTCTTTCCCCTCCTATTGATCTAATAACACTTGACGAGCGCTCAATCTGGTTATCTGTTAGCAGCACCTCATCTGTTTTTGAATTTAGGGGTAATCTTAATTGTATACCTCCGCTTATATAAGGTTGAACAGCCTGGTTGGGTAATAAAATGAATTTTACCCCAACTGGAAAGACCAGATAATTTACTTGATTCGTCAAAACAGAGGAACCTCTTTCTATTAGTTCATTAAATTGGTTAGTGGGACCAGGCACTTCTGCCCTATCTTGAGATGGAGTTGAAAATAAGCTATTAAGTTTATAAGACTCCTGTTGCCACTCTATTCCGGTAAATAGCCTGACGGTCTTCGAAAAGGGTACTTCCGCATTTACTCCGGCCATAAGCATTCTGTTTTGAGAGGTAGAGGAAGAAAAGAAGGTTCCGATCCCTCCCGTTGCAGCCAGCGTCAGTCGAGGGTGCGTTTTGGGTCTGAACAACGATTTGGCCGGTTCAATAAGGTCGCTAGCTATTTGATCGTGATTAGGAGTGGTTTCGTTCTTTCCGTTATCATTCTTTCCTGTCATTTCCGGCGGCTTTCTTTTTGCCAGGGGGGCCACCATCCCCCTGCCCTCGGTAAACATAGCTTGCTCAATTTCCTCACTACGAGATTTTTGAATAAGCGCTTGAGCAGGCATATTTGCAATAGTATGTTGAAAAGATTCGGAATGGGGAATTCCTGCATCACTACCGGCACTATTTTTATAAACCTCAGCAGAAATAGCCTTTGTTATTTCAATATATTTATAAACTGTATCTCTTTTCAGGATGGTTTTGTATTGATAAATGGTGTCAGGTATAGCATTAGAACCCTTATTAATTTTAGTTTCGAGAAGTTCAATTCGTTGATTTGCTGATGCAAGCTGATTACAGAACCATAGTGTTATTCCGCCAAAAATGGCAAGAAGTAACAAGAATGGCAGGTATTTTCTGAGGTTCCTGTTCTGATTAGGAGCATTTTGATGTGATAGGCGATGTTGCATAGCCGCCCAGGCCTCGCTATCAACTTGAAGGTCGGGAGGATTATTGAGCATATCTTTAAATTGTTTTTCGAATTCTTTTTCCATCGCTATTTCACTTTTTTCAGTTCTTGTTCGCCAATCATTTTTCGTAATTTCTGCTTGGCGACGGCCAAATTTGATTTAGAGGTTCCAACGCTGATTCCTAATCTTTCTGCAATTTCATGATGCTTATATCCCTCTATCACATAAAGGTTGAAAACCACCCGATAAGAAGGCGGAAGCTTCTGGACCAGCTTCAGGACATCTTCATAAGCGAGCTGTTCCAGCCCAATATTGTTGGTGGTTTGATCATGCTCTAACAATTCAATCGTTTCGAGAGACCTTTTTGTTCCGTGATGTTTCCGGTAGAAATCGATTGAGGCATTGACCATAATTTTGCGAAACCAGCTTTTAAAAGGATACTCCGGATCATATTGATCGATTCGGGTGAATACCTTAAAAAAACCATCATTTAAACATTCATGGGCTTCTTCCCTGGTGTAAGTATATCGACGGCAGATCCCCATACCGTAGCTGTAGAAGAGCTCGTATAGTCTCTTTTGGCCTGCAGGATGTTGTTTTTTGCAGGACTGTATGAGGAATTCCAGGTTATGTTTATATGTATCCATGAATTATAGAAAGCCATACGGCAGTTCTGTAAAATAGGTTGGTAAGGTAGAAAGATTTCTTAAATAGCGGAATAGACGTGCCCCACCTATAGGTGTGGCACACCTATAGATGTGCCACACCTACCTAAACACCGCAAAATAACTGACAACCAACATTTTATATTGAGAACTTTTATCTATTTTTGTTGTTTAGATTTTCCTTGAATGTACTCCACCTATAGGTGGAGTACACCTATAGGTGGAGTACACCTTAGAGCTGTACTCCATATAAGGCAAAAAAACCTTAAATTTATTGAACCTAATGAACAGAATAGCGTTCAAGGTATGAAAGTTTTACTTTTACACCAAATAGTTAAACTAAAATGAATAACGCTAAGGCTTTTACGCCAATAAAACGGTTTTTCCGATTGTTGAAGTTGGATAGAAAGGACGTGACCTATATCTATATTTATGCTGTTTTCGCAGGATTGATTACCCTGTCGCTTCCTCTTGGGGTACAGGCGATCATAGGTCTTATTGCAGGTGGCTCAATCTCCGTTTCCCTGATCATACTGGTACTCATTGTTGTAGTGGCCACTGCCCTCGCCGGAATTTTAAAGATCATGCAACTTACCGTTACGGAGACCATTCAACGGCGAATTTTTGCCAGGGCAGCCTTTGACCTGGCCTTTCGCCTCCCGAGGATAAAAATGGAAAGCCTTAAAGAAGAATACCCTCCCGAACTGGTCAACCGCTTTTTTGATACCCTGACTATCCAAAAGGGTATCCCGAAGATATTAATAGACTTTTCTACAGCCATTCTTCAAATCACCTTTGGGCTTATTCTAATGTCTTTCTATCACCCTTTCTTCATCTTATTCGGAATTATATTGGTTAGCCTGGTCTTGGGAATTATATTCTTTACAGGCCCTAGAGGACTAAAAACAAGCCTGGAAGAGTCCAAATACAAATATCAGGTAGCCTATTGGCTCCAAGAGATAGCCAGAACTGCAAATACTTTTAAGTTGGCGGGCGATTGCTCTCTTCCAACCCAAAAGACAGACAACTATGTTTCTAACTATCTGGACGCCCGAAAGAAACACTTTAAAGTGCTCGTCATTCAATTTGGAAATATCGTCGCATTCAGAGCACTTGTCACCGGCGGTCTTTTGATCCTTGGTGCATACCTGGTCATTGAAAACCTGATCAATATCGGCCAATTTGTAGCTGCCGAGATTATCATCATCCAGATAACTGCCTCCGTTGAAAAACTGATCCTGACCATGGAAACAATCTATGACGTACTTACAGGATTAGAGAAACTGGGGAGCGTAACAGACCTTCCCATGGACAAGGAAGAAGGTCTTTCTTTTGATACCATTGTCGGCGATGGCGGAATTAGCCTGGAGGTAAACGGCCTTAGCTATAAATATTGGGACAAACAGAAAAAGGCTCTCAAAGATATTTCCTTCGAGATAAAGGAGGGAGAAAAGGTTTGTATAGCCGGCTATAACGGATCGGGCAAGTCTACCCTTTTAAAAATACTGACCGGTATTTTTCAGGAATATTCGGGAACAATCTCCTACAATAATTTCCCGATGAAAAATCTCAACCTGATCAGTCTGAGAAAGCATATCGGAGATCACGTTTCTGATGAAGACATTTTTAAAGGTACGCTTCATGAAAACATTTCGCTGGCCAATGAATCTGTAACCCTTGAAAATATTATCAGTGTCACTGAAAAAGTAGGTTTGAAAAAATATATTCAGCAACTACCCTATGGATATCAGGCCAACCTGCTACCAGGCGGAAAGAATCTTCCGGCCAGCATACGTAAAAAAATATTATTGGCGAGAAGTATTGTCACCCAACCTAAATTGCTCGCTATAGAAGAAAGATTCAGCGACTTACAATGGGAAGAAAGAATGATCATTTACGACCTCCTCGCCGGCGAAGAACCCAAATGGACGCTTTTGGCCGTATCAGACGACCCCCTTTTTGCCTCCAAATGCGATAAAATAATTATCCTACACGAAGGAAAAATCGTAGAAATGGGAACTTTCGAAGAAGTCCGGAAATCCCTGTATTTCAAAACAGCGTTTAGCACTAGAATTCTGGTTGGAGAAAAAGATTTTTATGTTAAAGAAATTGGCTCAGAAAAAACCAAAAACGGCAAAAAACAGGATGTCATTGGTAACATTAGACAGTCAATTAAAAAAACTTAAACAATGCTCAATATATCCTACAAACAGATACCCGATTCTTTTATTGAAAAAGACTTGAAATCGCTGAAACAACTCAACCTCTCTTCAGCCAACAAGATGTTTACCCGTTGGCTTATTGCGACTATGGTCATCCTTTTGGTATTTATGTTTTTGCCGTGGACCCAAAATATACAATCCGAAGGAAAAGTGACTACTCTTAAGCCCAACCAACGTCCTCAAACGATTCCTACCGCTATTGCCGGCAGGATTGAACAGTGGTATGTTCAGGAAGGACAACTGGTTAACAAAGGGGATACCATCGTCTTTATTTCGGAAATCAAAGATGCTTACTTTGACCCACAACTTGTACAACGTACACAAAACCAAGTAAATGCAAAAGAAAGCGCCATGCGGGCCTATACTTCCAAGATCAGCGCGCTGGAAGAACAAATCTCTAACTTACGCTTCGAACTGGAATTTAAACAAGAACAATTAAAGAATAAAATCCAGCAAGCCAAATTCAAAATCCAATCAGATAGCATCGAGTTGAAAAGAGCGAGAATTGATTACGACATCGCGCTTCGACAACTTATACGGGTGGAAAACCTGGAAGAAAAAGGGATCACCTCAACACTTGACGTCGAAGGTAAAAAACTAAAAGTACAGGAAACCAATGCCAAGCGGGGGGCCGCCCTCAATAAATTCCAAACATCTAAGAATGAATTGATCAATGCAACGCTCGATTTGCAAACAATAGTCAACAACTATAATCAAAAAATTGCAAAAGCTCAATCCGAAAAGTTTAGCACGTTGTCTCAACTTTATGATGCTGATGCCGACGCCAATAAACTGCGGATCCAAACCTCTAATTACGAGCGTAGACAAAGTTTTTACTACATCCTGGCTCCTCAGGATTGCTATATCACGAAAGTAATGAAGCCGGGGCTTGGCGAAACCGTCAAAGAAGGCGACCCAATCGTAAGTATCATGCCGGCCAATTATGAATTGGCCGTAGAACTCTACATCAAACCGATGGACCTTCCGCTCGTCGATATCGGAAATGAGGTGCGGTTCATCTTTGATGGCTGGCCCGCCTTCATTTTCTCTGGCTGGCCCGATCAGTCTTTCGGTACCTACAAAGGAACGGTTGTAGGTATTGATAACAACATCAGCAAAAATGGAAGGTATCGAATCCTGATTTCTGCAGATGAGACAGAAAAAGAATGGCCAAAAGCACTACGTGTAGGCTCTGCCGCTCAAGGTATTGCCCTGCTCAATAACGTACCACTATGGTACGAAATCTGGCGAAAACTGAATGGCTTCCCTCCTGATTACTATCAGGAGAATACGGAAGAATTACCTAAACTTAAAGCTCCTGCTAAATCGATACCTAAATGAGTTTAAGATTTCTTTTGCTAACCTGGGGTGCTATTTTACTGGCAACCTCTTCTTTTACTCAACCGCTTGATACGACCAGGCTCCCTCAGACTGAGTTTATGAACTGGGTGCGCAAACACCATCCTATTATACAACGCGCCAATTTACAATTACAAAAAACGCCCGCCCAAATGCGGCAAGCAAGAGGGAATTTCGACCCCAAACTCTACGGCGACTGGGATGTAAAAGCTTTCGATAAAAAAAATTATTTCAACTTCGGAGAAGGAGGAGTGAAAATACCTACCCTCTTCGGAGCAGACCTTAAAGCCGGTTATGCCTGGTCGAACGGGGTTTTCCTCAATCCCGAAAACAACCTTCCGGCCAACGGCCAGGCTATTCTGGGCGTTGAAGTCCGGTTACTCCGAGGGCTGATTATCGACGAAGGGCGAGCCGAAATCCGAAAAGCCAAAATTGCTGAACGCATTAATCAGGCCGAACAACGAATCATCGCAAATGACCTTTTGCTCGAAGCCCTGACCGCTTACTGGGAATGGGTACTCGCTTATAATCAACTAGCTGTATTTGAAGACGCCCTCGAACTAACTCAAGAACGGTTTGAAGGTATTCGCGAAAGCTTCTTTGAAGGTTATAAGCCCGCTGTAGATACCCTGGAAACCCTTATCCAACTCCAAAACCGCGAATTTAGCCTCAACGAAGCACAGGTCAAATACCAAAATGCCACCCAAATATTATCCAACTTCCTTTGGCTGGACGGAGAAGTACCCCTACAAATTACCGATAAAGTCGTAAGCCCCTTTCTGAATCTGGAAGAAGTACAGGCCAACATGCCTCCCGCACTCGATATCTTAGCCACACAAGTCAATCGACATCCCGAGTTACTGCAATATCAAAACCAACTGGATCAACTCGACGTGGATCGGCGTTTTTACAACGAACAATTGAAACCCGAACTCAATGTCAATTATAACTTTCTGGCCGATCAGTTCGATTTTAACCCCAATGCTTCCCCCTCTGAATCAACCGCCTCTGAGCTTATCACGCAAAATTATAAATTCGGAGCTACCTTTAGTTTTCCTATACTTCTGAGAAAACAAACCGGAAAACTCCAACTGAATAAAATAAAAATTGAAGAAACCTCCCTAAAATTTCTCCAAAAAAGGCAGGAAATAAATGCCAAACTCAATGTCGTTTATGCCAAACTCCTCAATTTCCGGCAACAAATGGAACTCTATGAGCAGGTTGCTCAAAATTACGAACGACTCCTTGAAGCGGAAATCATCAAATTCGATATTGGTGAAAGTTCCATCTTTTTGGTAAATTCACGAGAACAAAAATTAATCGAAGCTCAGTTGAAATTGACCAAACTAATGGCGAGTTATCAGCAAACCTTGGTTGAGCTTGACTGGACCCTCGGTAGTCTTGGCCAATAATTGAATATGCTTTACAGGCTATTATTGCTCTTGTTGCTTCCGGCAACAGGAGCTGCCCAAATTTATATGGATAAGGGGAGGACCCAACATACCTTTGCACAAACAACGATTGGTGTAAATACTTCATATATTCCAACCTC
The DNA here is from genome assembly GCA_964534315.1 of uncultured Saprospiraceae bacterium. GTDB lineage: Bacteria > Bacteroidota > Bacteroidia > Chitinophagales > Saprospiraceae > CAZHOV01. The sequence goes on from CAZHOV010000007.1 coordinate 34,353, forward strand.
AGGAAAAGCAGCCTACCTCGACGATAACGGATCAATCGTTCAAACAGCTATCCCCTTTCAGGTAAGAAACCGGTTAGTCCTTTCCGGACTCCATTTCTGGGGGCATGCTGATATTTACGTGTCTCTTCCCATCACTAATCTCCGGACGTTGCTCGATCAAAATGACGCCTTCAATTATGACAAAGGGCCGGAAATGGGCATCAGAGTGTTTCCCTGGATATTGGAGACCGGCAAAATCCGTCCCTTTACGGGCATTTCGATGAATACGATTACCTATCAACAAAAGATTGAAGACCATCCTGAAGGCGAGGGGCTCACCCAGATCAAAATCAAGTTATTGACCAGCTTTGGGGCTGTTTTACAGTCTGGAAATTGGCTTATAGAGGCGGGGATCAATTGGGCTCCGTTCAATAAATTGAATTATTTTATTGACCGCGAAACAAAAGCGACCATTACCACCCCTCCTTTCCACTTTTTAGCTGGAGTGCGTTACATTTTTGATTCTACCCTGCCCGATAGCCCCGAAAAAGAGACCAAAAATTCCCTTCGACCGCTCAACGCTCTTACGCTGGGTATTGGACCGTCGTTTTCTCTATTTATCGGCAACAGCAATTTTAATAAGGAAAGGCGCCCTTTCCTTGGAAACCACCAGCGAACACAGGCATTTCCGGAGTTGACCGCAGGATACTACCACTACAAATCTGATTTGCATGTTGGTTTGGCTTACCGACAGCTAAAGTCTACCCTTAAAGCATATGGTGTTGAGCAAACTGTGAAAAGGAGAGCTGTTTCAATCGAAGGCTATAAATTTTTATTTGATTACCATGGTTTTATCCCCTTTGCGGGGCCTGTTTTAAGTTACGAGTATTTGCGGTTCACAGAAAAGGAAAACGGAACCACATTGATTGACCACTCCGGTGAGCTTATTCGTCCGGGCATTATCTTTGGGTGGGACATTCGCCCGTCAGATCATCAATTGCTGATTTTGCGCACCAACCTGCGTTATTTTCCACATCTATCTTTAAATATATCAGAAGATCAGAAAATCGGACTGAATCAATTGGAGTTTAACCTAATTCAGTTGGTTATTCATTTAAACCGATTATAAAAAAAAGAGCCCGTTTTGAGAGAACGGGCTCAAATGAAGAAAGTCCTAAAATGAAATCAGCTACTTCTTTACCTGCTACCTTGTATATTCATCGAAGAATTCCGTGGAGCAGGACTTGTATCTTCCGGGGAGACCATTACAGGCAGGTCTCCATCCGTAACTATTATTTTTGCATTAGGTGATTTTGCAAGTTCTAAAAATGCTTCGATCGATTTGAACTGCAACACCTGAGGGTCAAGCCCTTCTGAGATAATATTTTGCGCATCTCTGATTCCTCCTGCCTCAATTCGCTTGCGTTTAGCTTCCATTTCAGCTTCCTGGAGAACAAACTCCATCCGGAGGGCTTGCTGTTCGGCGCGTAGTTTTTCTTCAATAGCCTGCGCGAGATTGGTAGGCAGTTGAATACTTTTTATTAAAACCGCCTCGATCTGGATGCCTTTACCGTCTAGCAGTGCCATCATTTGCTGTTGAATAGCTTCTTCGATAACCGCTCGTTGGCCGGTATGCATATCTTTTGCAAAATACCTGGACGAAACATCCGCTACTGCAGACCTAAAAACGGGTAGTATGACATTCCTTTCAAAATTTTTCCCGATCGATCTTAACAAATCAGGAGCTTCATTCGGTAAAACATGGTACAAGATCGAAACCTCAGCCAGAATATTTAAGCCTTCTTTTGAAGGTAAATTTAGCCGGACTTCTAGGTTCTCTGTCTGAATCGACACTTTTACTATTTGTGAGAAAAAAGGATTAAACATTCGTACCCCTTCTTCATAGGGCGTATTCTGGTACTTTCCGAATTTACGTTTTACCCCCACTTCTTCTCCCTGGCGAATAGTAACACAACTTGAGAACAGGAAGGCGGCCAGTAAGACCAGCACATAAACCCTGTTAATTTTTTTTAATCTCTTCATATCAGTTTATATTTATGGTGAAAAAATTGTATTCACTGGTATTGTAAAAGCAACTGATAAGAAATAGTGGACTTTCGATTACGCACGGACAGAAGGGTACCTGTCAATACTTAACTAAAAATGACTAACTTATCTCTCCTTTAGCGGAGCGCTAAATAATGGTAATGTGGGGTACATGGTTTCAGGCGTTGAAAAAATCCTGGGATTTTCTTCTCTGATAGCCTAACTATTATTAACTTTGTTATTACCTTGAAATAATTGTTCCTGTTCAATAAAAATGAAGGGAAGATCCCGATGATCGGGTTGAATTAAATTTAAAACCATTAAATTTAAATGGGGATCTTCCCCTTCATCAATTATTAAACCTTGAGGGATAGAAGGTTTAAATAGAACCGAATCAAAGTTATGGAACGACTTTGTATTTAAATCAAAGGATGATTGTCTAAAACTATACAGGCGGAATAAAGCAGCAGCTTCCAGGTCTTGAAACAAATGAGACCATGATGAATATGGCTTAGTTGCGGGGGGGGGGTAGCCCTCAAATTCTGCTCCAACCTGGATGGCTTGCCCGAAAGTGGAGGTCATAAAAAATACAACAATAAGCCCGATTAGATTAATTTGTTTCATATCCTCTTATTTTTCGTGATGGCATCTTTTTGATGTTAGACTGTTTTCCATTTGAGGAGAGTCTTTCTTTCTGCTTGTCTTTCTTTTCGACCGGGTGGTTATAGATCTGGCTGAGTGCCATAAACTCCAACATTTCCAATAGGTCATCGTTAAAGTTTGGGGAATCACTTTTAAGGTCAGTTAATCGTGGCAAATGATTAGCGAAGTAAATACTATTATTGGCAGTCTCGATTAAAGAAGTAGCCAGAGCACGGGGATAAGGAAATAAAGGATTAATTTCCAAAATGTTTTCAGCAATTTTTTTACTCAAGCGCTTGTAGGCCAGAAAGAAACCTTCTTTATTTTCTTCATCCACTGACTTGGAATGATATCCCTTTGTGCCTTCTGTTACAATGATATTATGGAGGATATCTTCATCAACGAAGTCTACATTATTATCTCGTTTGGCAGAATCCAATATGATCTGCAAAATAATGCGCAATTTTTTAAGCGGATCGGTTAAGTTGATTAGTTGAGTTTCCAACCGATACTTCAGCCATTCCCAATACCAATTAAGCAGATAAACTAATAATGTATGTTTATTTACAAAATATCGGTAAATCGAAGCTTCTGTTGAAGGGATTTCTTTTGCTAATTTCTTAAATGTAAACTTCTCAAAGCCGATCTCGTCTATTAACAATATACTGTGCTTAATAATTTTTCTGCCCAATTTTGTTTGCTGAGGATCTCTCACAAACAAGTTTTCATTAATCAATATTTTTATCGAAACTGCCATAATACACGGATTTACTATCTCTTTCTATAGTTTTACTATTAATGATAGATAAAAAAATTTAGTTTAACATTTCCTGTACAGATAGGTAACTAAATCGATCTCTTACTCCTCGCTGCAACTTCTTTCGGGCAAAGAATATCCGGCTTTTGATGGTTCCGATCGGAAGTTGAAAATGATCGGCGATTTCATTGTACTTATATCCTTCGAAGTGCATTAAAAAGGGTATTTTCAATTTGTCATCAAGTTGATCAATGAGATTATACAATTCCTCGGTGGTCACTGATGATTCACCTAGATTACTAATAGTCGCTGCGGAATCTGACCAAACATACTCAGCTTCGATAGGCTGATTAACGGTCTGGTAGCGCTTTTTTCTTCTGTAATCGTTAATGAAAATATTACGCATAATTGTCATTACCCAAGCATTCAAATTGGTACCCGGAATAAACCGATCCTTATTTTTGTAGGCCCGATACACTGTTTCCTGGTATAAATCGTTTGCATCTTCCTGATTTCCTGTGAGTGAACAAGCAAAGGCTACTAATCGCCTTTTTATTTGATCGAAACTGGTCATAAATTCAACGGTGGACATAATCAGCTAGTTTTTTTCAGAGACCGTCCTCAAATTTTTCAGCTCAACGCTTACTGGTAAAAAAAGTGCACATTAATTCAATTGCGAAGAAAAATTTCTAGATGGCCTCTGTTGGTCAATAACTTATATATTAGAGAACACAAATTTTCTTTTAACCAAACTATTTCATTTTCTGGTATTAAAGGCTTAAACGTATTCCTAAAAAAATACCTAAACCCAAAATAATTCAAAGAACCTAACAATAAAGCTTAACTTTCCTATCTAATAGCTTTACTTTAATAACATGCTTGATTTCAAAATGTTTAGTAAATAACTATTTTTTTTAGTAATTCACTCTTTTCTTAATCATATACTACAAATATAAATAGTTTTACTATTACTTGCAACTATGCTGCTATCTTTTTTTAGAAATTACAGAAATACTGGATGTAGCTGCTTCCCAGTTCATTCCCCTGGTCTGAAGCAATGGAAAAATCTCTACAAGCGTCAATACGTTGATTCAACAGGAACCTGGCAAGCCCCCGGTTGAGGTGCGCTGCATGTAAGGAGGGATCGATTTCGAGTGCCCTATCATAGAATTGAATAGCTTGTTTTATCTGACCGACCAGGAAGTAAACATTACCCCTTAATTTGTAGACCACTGCAGAAGGCGCTTCTGAATTCATAAAGACGGCTTCAAAATCTTCGATAGCCGCTTCAGCATTTCCCAATATCTTGTATATTAGTCCCCGATTGAACTGAACGACTGCCCGGTACTCCGCATAATTTTCCATGAGCCAGGTGTATTCTTTTAAGGCTTGTTTGTATGAACCGGTAAGGAATAATAAATAGGCACGCTCCAAATAGAATGCACCTTTGTCAGGAATGAGTTCAATTGCCTTCTCTACGTGAGAAAGCGCCTTAGTGTAATTACCCTGCCTTTTTTGTAGTATCCCCAAATGAAAAATACTGAGGTGGTAGGTAGGATTGATGCGTAAAGCATTTTGAAAAGAACGCTCTGCTGATTCCAACGCCCCTATCTTCATCAATAAGAAGCCCTTTAAATCCATAGCCCAAAAAGCCTCCTTGTCGGTATCAATGAAATAATCTATTTCATCAATAGCACTCACCATATTATCTGTACTCAATGTAGAGAGATCGCAAGGATTGAGCAACGACAGCGAATCTATAAAAAGAAAAGCATCCAGTTCATATTCATCCACTTCATCCCCCAATTCCAGAAAATGATAGTGCAAATGTTGCAGATAGGTACAAAAGTAACTGTTCTCGATACTCTTACTTAGTCCTTTCAAATAAGTAGAAGGCTCAAAGTCGAGTAAACTCAGCCGCCTGCGCGTATCCGGATAACCAAATAGATCGGCAACATAAGGATTTAGCATTTCAGCCATTCTAAAATCCTCTTCTGCTTCCTGTACCCGGCCAATTTTATGCTTGGCCACTCCCCGTTTAAAATAGATTTCTGCGGCATAAGGATCAATAGCTAAAGCGGCATCATATTCAAAAATAGCCTGCTCTATCGCAAAGGACTTCATCAAATTATCGGCATGGATTAAGTGCGGTAGTACGCTGCGTTCATTCTGCTGTCCAGGCTGGTAGGGGCCATCTGTTTTTGGGGTAACATTTTGCCGGTTCGATTGAGCTGCTATTGTACCAAAGATTAACAATAACAAAAAATGGATGGAAAATACTTTTTTCATAGGGCTTTGCTTTAAAGGTGAATAGTTTTACTTTAAAACAAAATACTTCACAAATATGTTCCCGCCCATATAGGTGTACTTCACCTATAGGTGGAGTACACTTATAGATGGAGTACACCTAAAGGTGTACTCCACGTACCCGGCGAAAAAAAAAATTACTCCAACTGCTCTTTTATCCACCTCACCATCCTCTCCAACACCTCCTCTTTCTCGGGCTCATTGTGAATTTCGTGGTAAAATCCTTCCAATAATTCAAACTTAAGCGGCCCCTCTACACGTTGGGCAAATTGAACCGACCCCTCAGGGTCGGTAA
>CAZHOV010000007.1:40388-68192 GCA_964534315.1 uncultured Saprospiraceae bacterium
GTAAGTCGGTCTGCACTGCCATGTAAAATATAGGTGGGAATAGGAACCGTTCCCTTGTAACAATCTAACCAATCTGCCGCCTCCAAAGAACTCAGCCCGGCAGCAACGGAAATTTTGCTATGAACCAATGGGTCTTGCTTATACCGGTCAACAACGTCAGCATCCCGGGAAAGATAATCGACAAGCAGCTGATTATTTTGAGCCAAGGATGGCCAAATAGTTCTGATCAGTTTTCCAAAAATGTATTGAATCTTCGGCGGATATTTCGGAAGCCTGATAAATGGCCCTGTCGCAATCACCCCCAAAAGAGGAGGCTCATACCGAAGCATAGTATTCAACACCACATTTCCACCCAAACTATGCCCATACAAAATGACAGGAACGCCGGGATAATGCTCCTCCGTCCTTGCAACCAACAACAAAACGTCCTCAAAAAGGTCTTCCATGCGATCTACGTGCCCCCGCTTACCATCTGAATACCCATGCCCCCGCAAATCCATCGCCACTACCGCCATCTGATGTTGCCCAAAAAATTGGCCAACATGCGCATACCGCCCGCTATGCTCCCCTAAACCATGAATAAGCACAACCACAGCCTTGGGACTTACCCGCGGCCAATGCCCTATTTTTAGTTTTACTCCGTCTTTGGTGGTAATAAAATCGTTCATGTTGGGGAGATTAGATAAAATTTAAATTGGAATTAAGAAATTGCAAAATCTCATTATCCTTCATTAGTTTGTCAACTCAATTAACTTCTTTGGCAACGTATTATTCCTTGCACATTGCTAACTACACATGGCCTACTACCTACCTCGGTATCTCCTGCTTCAACAGATCATAAACCTGCAGACCTTTTTCGTAAAAGGCTTCTATTTTCTTAGGCGGTACAAGCTTCCGGTATTTGTAGAGGACCATATAATAATTAACTCCTTCCAGATACCATCCGCGTTCAAGCGTAAAAAAATGAACAACCTCCTTCGTCATCCGCCTGCGAATGCGCTCTTCGTCTTCTCCTTTTAGCAAATAGCGGTCTGAAAACTCAGGATATTCTTCAAAATCAATATCATCCATGCCAAAGAAACTGGCAATCTTATGAAAAAAATGCTCTGGCTTTAAATACAACTCGGGAAGATCCAGGTCTTTAGCCTTGATAAAAAACACCGTCTGCCTGTGTCGTACCGGCGTATTGCCAGCCTGAATAACATATTGATAATCGAAAACATGTAACTGAACATTCAAAAGCTGACTAGTACCACTCACCAAATTATAAATGCGCCTGCTATGACCTTTTCCAAATAATTTGAACCCCGTAAGCGCTTTAATCAAGCCGTACTCATCCCGGTATGCATATTCCATATTCAACCGGCGAGCTAATTTCTGAAATGCTTCTGAACGAGATCGTAAATTTCTAATTGCCATAGGAGATTTTTTTTGGTCTTAGGTTTTAGGTCTTAGGTGTGGTACCGGTCCTAGGGGCGTTGCCCCTAGTTTAGGAAAGATCAGTCCTTCAGACTGATCTTGTCCTCTTGTCTTTCGGTCCTAGGGGCGTTGCCCCTAGTTTAGGAAAAGTCAGTCCTTCAGACTGATCCTATCCTCTGGTCTTTCGGTCCTAGGGGCGTTGCCCCTGGTTTAGGAAAGATCAGTCCTTCAGACTGATCTTGTCCTCTGGTCTTTCGGTCCTAGGGGCGTTGCCCCTGGTTTAGGGAAAGTCAGTCCTTCAGACTGATCTTGTCCTCTGGTCCTCTGGTCCTCTGGTCCCCTGGTCTATCTAAGCAGCGTTACATTGCCTTTTTTGATAAACTCATCTCCATCCAGACATCTCACCTTTAAGTAATAGCCGTAAACATCCGGCGATAATCGTTCTCCATTATAGGTGCCATCCCAACCGTAATCTTTTGAGGTGGTTTCAAATACCTTTTCTCCCCAACGGTTGTAAATGATCATTTCAATAGCGTCGATGGGATTTCCGCGAACAAATAGTACGTCATTCTCTCCGTCACCATTCGGCGTAAAGGCTTCCGGCACAAAGATGAACGGTTCATCACAAGCGCGTTTGACTACTGTTACGACCAGGTCTCTTGTCTCAACACAGCCCGATGCTGTAGTTACTTCAAGGGTGTAAGTAGTCGTCTGTTCAGGTGTTGCTTCAGGATTATAAACATCATCCCTATCAAGGGTAGGACTGGGCGTCCACTGGTACTGATAACGTTCATTGAAAGTAGCTAATAATTGCGCGCTGCCCCCAAATGGAATAGATGCCGGACTTGCGGTAACAAGCAGATCATTTTCAAAATCCTCTACAACTACCTGCACACTATCAATAATGGTACACCCAAATTGATTGGTCGCTTCCAAATAGTAAGTACGATCAGAGGCGGGATTGACAACAGGGTTCAACGATTGAGCTCCCTCTAGAATATCTTCTTCCGGCATCCAGAAATAGACTAAGGTATCTTCAGGAACCAGATTCTGAGCAGATAGCGTAACAGGCTGACTATCGCAGATCGCGACATCCTCTCCCATTTCCAATAAAGGACCAAAATTACCAACCAGAATGGAATCTTCCGTCACACAATCATTCTCATCTTTCACACGCACATAATAATAAACCGGCTCTCCAGCCTCCACTTCCAAGGATGGATCGGTGCTGATAACCGGCGTAAAGTCAGGTTGATCCGACCATTCAATATCAATAGACTGGCTGGTACTGGCTTCGAGGATAACACTGCCGGGCGAGCACCGCAGTTGGTCTTCCGGCAACGTCACTGCGGCTCCTTCATAAAGCTCTACCCGCACTTTCCTAAATAATTTACAGGTATCTCCTGAACTAAAATCCGTGATATTTACAAAATAGGTAATACTGCTTTGAGGACTTGCAGTTGGATTGGCCACATCTGTTTCATCTAATCCGATATTGGGCCACCATTCATAAGTGTAAGCAGGATTACCTCCCGGATTAAGCTCTACGGGAGCACCATCACATGAAAATAGCGTGTCGGGCGTATCAAAATCCAGCAAATTTAGCTGAAGCGTGTCTGCTATGGAATCTACACATCCCGCGAACGTCGTAATTTGTAACTCAACGATCAATTCCTGAGTATTGTACACGACCAACTGAGGGTTCTGCACACTATCCGTAACTCCGTTGCTGTAGATCCACGCCCACTGTGCAATGTCATCCTGGACATGAGAGGATAAATCCGTAAAATCCACAATCAAACTATCTGCGGCACACCCATCTATATTCCACTCAAAATCTACATCCAGGTATGGCCCGTCAACTACCTCAATCGGAAGTAACAGCGTGTCAGGGCAATCAACAAAGGATTCGCTTAAAACAAGCGTCACCACATAATCGCCCGTAGCGGGATAAGTGTGGCTAACCATACTACCGGTAGCAGAAGCATCCGGATCGGTAGGGTCGCCAAAAAACCAGGTCATATAAGGTCCATTCGGGCCATTATGAGCAAAATTAACTTCCAGACTCTCGCATTGACCGTAATGCACAAAAGGCGCTTGATCACTCGTATCGGCCACAGCAATCATTATCGTATCCTGACGGATACATTCCAGTTGATTCTCGCTGGTCAGGTAAATCTCAAAAGTACCCGGTTGAGAGATGTCAATCTCTACATTGGGAGAGTTCGCTCCACTGATAATAAAATTGGCGGGCTCCCAGTTGAAACTCAGCAGGTCATTCGGATCCATATTAAAAATAGATATGGTGGCTACAGAATCCTGGCAAAAAAAGTAGGTATCTTCGACCATGATATCTACACCATTCCCGGTGATCATCACCTCATCGGTCTGTGTACATCCGAACGCATCAGATACAGATAACGAATAAATTACATCCCCCATAGGATTGACCAAAACAGAAGAATCAGTACTGATTACCTGCCCATTTTCCGACCATTCATAACTCACCGACACTTGGGTAGAAGCAACCAATTCCAGCTCATTCTCACAGGTAGTCGCATCTTGAGGTAGTTCTAACCCGATAGCCTCTGGAACAATGACTACTACATTCCGATCAACTTTGCAGGTATCAGCAGAAAAATTCTGAACGGTTAGGGCGTATTCTGTAGTAATACCAGGGTCAGCAAATGGATTGGCAGCAGTGGAGTCGCTCAAACCGGTAGCGGGAGACCAAGTATAATGCAATGTTGTATCTCCATCAGGGTTAAGGAAGACGCCAGTTCCCGGACAAGCGATCAGCGTGTCCGCAATTGATATATCGCCGATGAGATCGATCGGCACTTCCTGAAAAATGCTGTCGGCACAATCTAGAGTGGTATTAATAATGAGTAGGACTTCCAGTACTGTATCTTGTGTGATAACAGCCGTAGCCTGGTCATCGGTGCTGACCAAATCGCCATTAATATACCACTCCCAACTTTCTGTATTGTCTTGTACATTTAGGGACTGATCAAAGAAAAGCACCTCTAATTCAGCTGCATCACAATCGGTGTATTCCACCCCAAAATCTGCTTCAAGCAATGCTCCACCGATAAAAAGCTCTTGTGAAATGGTGTCTGAACAGGAAACATTGTATGGAATGGTCAGTTGGATGGTATACAAACCAGAATCCGGATAGGTGTAAGAAGGATCTGTTCCGACATCCATAAATCCAGGATTAGCAGGGTCTCCAAAAGACCAAATATAATCAGGAGATCCGGTACTCTGGTTAAAAAATTCTGCCGTAACCCCATCGCATAATATATCACTTTCAAAGGCAAGCTCCAGACTGTCATCAATAATAACAAAGCTGGTGGTGTCTTGAGTAGAACAACCAAATTGATTCGTCGTCGTAACGGTCAATTCAAAACTACCAGATTCAGAAGTATTGATCATAGGAAGGGCAGAATCGCCTCCGCTTTGAATCAAGCTAGCCGGCTGCCAATCGTAGGTCAGCGTATCGGAAGGATCAGAGTTCAATAAATTGACCTGTAAAAACTCATTCTCGCAAACGGCTTCTACTGCATTTAGCAAATTCACATTAACGGCATTACCCTGTATCATTATCTCCTGTTCTTCACTACATCCATTTGCATCGAAAGCTGCCAATACATAAGTATTTGTGCCGTTAGGCTCTACGATAACGCTACTGGCAGTATCGATGATTTCTCCCTGTCCATCATACCAAACAAAATAGCTTACATTGTAACCGATTGCCTCCAGGGTTAGCACTTCGTCACACACGGTAGTATCCTCGTGAAACTCATAATTGAGTAAGGGAAATATAGTTACCGGAACACTGTCTCTAACCGTACAAACCCCATCGCTAATCGTAGACACTTCCACCGGATAAACGATACTGATCTCCGGATTCACTACCGGGTTTTGGGCAGTTGAATCTTCCAAAGTCGGCCAAAAATAAGTCAGGTCGGGATCTCCATTATCATTTAACGATAACGCTTCTCTGGGACACCCCAAAAGGGAGTCGGGCAAAAAAGTGTTTTCAATCACATCCACCTCAAGTACCTGGGTAATAGAATCGATACAATCACCAAGTGATTTCACAACTAGAGTTGCCTCCAGCATTTGATCTTCGGTTAGTGTGACAACTGGATTTTGCTCCTGAGAGGTCTGACCATTACTAAAAACCCAATCCCAGGCTAATATGGCACTTTGAGGGTGGGAGGATTGGTCAAAAAAGGATATTTCTACAAAATTCTCTTCACATTCTGTAAATTCCCAGGAAAATCCAGGATTTAAAAAAGGCCCTTCCATTACTTCTACCGGCAGCGTTATGGTATCTGGACAGGAGGGTAATTCCAATATCAGCGTAACGGTATACATCCCCAGGGAAGGGTAGGTATAGCTAACTGACGGTCCGGTAGCTGTAGCATCCGGGTTTTGAGAATCTCCAAAATACCAGGTATAAAAAGGAGCATTAGGGCCCTGGTTGACGAAATTAACGGTCACTCCTGATCCGTCACATTGTGCGTAGTCGATAAAAGAAGTCTGATCTGAGGTATCAATCACAAAGGCATTCACGGCACCGGTAGTATTACATCCGAATTGATTACTAGCCTGAAAAGTGTAAAGGGTCATGCCGGGTTCCGTAGTTTCTACCAATGGTGAACCACTACTTGCACCCGCTAAAATATTATCAGCGGGCGACCAGTTAAAGGTCAGATCGTCATTGGGATCGAGATTGGTGACTGCTAAATTTCCGGGTTCTCCAAGGCAGAAGGCGCTGGTATCTTGCACTTCTATATTGATCCCGTTGGAGGTGACGTCGATACTATCGGTTTGAGTGCAATCAAACACATCAGAAACCGTTACAAAGTATGTCTCTGTTCCAATAGGCATAACCGTAATATCTGTTCCCGTCCCAATGGTGTCGCCTACCTCATTTTGCCATACAAATTCCTGTCCCAGCGGACTAAACACGCCGATATTGATTTCATTCGAACAACTGATGATACTTCCTGGAAGCGTTAATCCGAAATCCGGGGGCACTGCGGCAAACACATCTTTAGAAATAGAGCAGGTATCCGCACTGATCGCTGTTATCGTAGCGGTATAAGTCGTCGTCTGATTAGGACTAACTTCAGGATTGAAAGAAGTTGGATCATCGATAAAATTATCAGGAGACCACAAGTAGGAATAGGTAGAATCTCCTCCTGGGTTTAAAAAGGCGCTACTCCCTCGGCAAATGATAATCGTATCTTCCATTTGTAGGCCATCGATGATATCGATGGGAAAAGTTTGTTCGATAGAATCCTGGCAGCCTTCATCGGTTGTTATGGTTAATTGGACTCCAAGATCGCCATCATTTGAAAAATTAATAAACGGCGGAAACTGCCCTGAGAAGGTCTGCCCAGTACTAAATGCCCAGTCCCATTCGACCACATTTCCCTGCAGCAAATCTGCATTTTCTGACACTTCCACTAAAATTTCACCTTCCGTACAATTGAAATACGATACCTCTGCGTTCGCCAAAGCTACCGGACGGGTAAGATCCAGTGTTCGCTCAAGCGTATCCTCATTAATACAGGGTGCATTCCGCTGACTTATCAGGCGGACAGTATACAAACCGGTGTCGGGGTAAGTATAAACTGGATTGATCAGCGTAGAGGTATCGGCATTAGTAGTGGTATCACCAAAATCCCACCGGTAGGCTTCTCCATCAATAGTCGTATTAATAAACGCTACCGTTAGGCCATCGCAACTCAATTGCTGATCAAAATCGAGTTGTAATTGCTTGACTTGCACAAAGACCGTCCGTTCTATTGAACAATTATTATCAGCATCTTCTACCAAAACGGTATAGGTAGTAGATTCATCGGGATTAGCCGTAGGATTAGGCGTATTGGTGGCGGAGAGTCCGTCAGAGGGTGTCCAGGTATATTGAAAATCAGCTACAAAATTAGGATTGATGGGGATAGATTCACCCAGGCAAATACAAAAGGAATCTTGTAGCAGATCAAATGGGCCGACAGGATCGACAAAAAAGCTGAGGGAAGCAGTTTGCTCACAGCCATTTGCAGAGCGAGCCGTCAAACTCAGGGTCACCTCCCCGTCCACCCTCGGGAATTGAAAAGTAGGTTGTTCAAGCGTGGAGGTTAAGGTCGTCGCTCCGTAAGTTAATTCCCAAAACCAACCATTGACCGGAGAGACCGGATCGTTAGAGAGGTCGATACCTGTTACGGAGATGGTATCGCCACATTCCAAAATTTCGGCGGTAAGATCTGCAGTAAGGGAATTAGTCTGTAAAAACAGTTCGTGCTGGGTCGTATCAGCGCAGGGGCTACCAGGTTCGGCAATAAGATTTATAATGTACGTTCCTGTATCGGAAAAGGTATAAGTAGGAGAAAAAGCTGTTGACGTTGCCCCGGGATTGCCCGGGTCATTGAATTCCCACAGGAAATCATTTGAAAACTGACTGTTATTGTCAAATTCTACTTCCAACTCGTCGCATTGAGCATCGGGGGCATCAATAGCGGCAGTAACTTCTCCGCAAATTCCTACATTGTACTGAAAATCTCTTCTTAAAATGGAAATTAATTCCCCATCCCTATATTCCTCTACACAAACCCCAACCACAAATTGTCCGATGACGTTAGGCGTCCCCGTCAACTCGCCGGTTTGAGCATCAATTTTGAGGGGATCTGGCCCGCCCATCAGATTATCGAGATTGTAAGGTGGGTCCTTCCAAACTACCGTATTGTAAGGAGGTGCCGCCGGTGGTTGGGGCATACCCATTAATAACGTTCCTCCAGAAAGAGGGGTACAAAGGCTGTAGACCAGGGAATCTCCGTCGGGGTCAAAAGCAGAATGATCCCAAACAATGGGATCATTTACGCAAACAAAGATAGGCGGCCAATCGCCAAATTGAGCACCTGTATTACATTCTTGTAGAGCTAATTCAGATATTCTAACCGAAAAGGTGGCTCCTGTCTCCAAAGGATCAAAGATATTCTGGACAGTAGCATTACGGCAACAACGCTGATAGGCAATGGTATATCCTCCTGAAGAAGGCAATAGCGTTACTGTATCTTTATATATAGTAGTATGGACGCAGATCGTAGAAGGAATCTGAAGGCAAGAATCCGGCAGTTCTACTTCTAGCGTATCATTTATCCCGGTATAGGGAATATTAAGCGTGTCTACCAATAAATTATTGGCATCGAAAATACCCACTGAGGCTGTCGAATCAAAGAAAGCATCCAGATCTCCGAAGAAACAATCCCGGTACACACGCAGCGTGATTTCATACTCATTATTTCCCAGACACCGGTAGGTCATCTCCCCTCCTACTACGTGCGTTGCCGATACCTTTGTGGTATTCAATAAAAAAAGAAATGCGATCAGGAAAGGCATTGCCAAAAGGCTTGAAAAGCCAATCGGCAAGGAAAATCTTCCAAATGAATGTTGTTGTTCCTTGATCGGTTTAAGAGAAGTAAAGTTGTCCATGGAATCTTATTAATTATGTAGAGGAAGACCACTTTGTGAATAATAGTTGTTAAAAAACTACTTCAGCACAAGCTGTTATCCTAACAAAGTTGACGTTGACGCCCCAAAAACACGTTGTGTATTAATCCAAAATAACTTCCTGATTGAGCCTTTACCATTGCAAATAAGCTTGTTGGTTATCCAGTTTACTTGTAAAAGAAAAGGCAAAAGAAATTTTAAATCAGTGTTTTCCAACTGAACGGTCTCCGAACTATGTTATAATGATTTTTTGAGGGAATGTTTCAAAAATGGCTAGAAAAATTAATTTCAGCCGGGAAATCTAATATCTAAATTGGATTTCAAAAGACAAAAATACAACCTTAAAATTAAAAGTTGCTTGATAAAAAACGTCCATTTTTTATCAAGCAACTAAAAAAACCGTAATGCAGCCTCCTTAGTCCAGATCACTGGCGTCGAGAATTTCGAGAATCTCTACCCGCCGTTCTTTTGAGGCGTCGATACTGTAGATGGAATTGCGCTCGTCATCAAGGTCGTCACTTACGTGCGAAGGAGCTTTGGATTCTCCGAACGGACGCTCCAGAATGGATAATTGCCCGGAATCTAAAAACGGCATTAATGCGCCATTCTTATACGATTTTATATGGTTTTTAAGACAAGTAGTTCTCCGCTTTGTGAGCTCATAATTATAACTCTGGTCCGCCCGGGGTGACGCATAGCCTTTAATCACCAGATCGACTTTTTCGCCTTCGCTAAGGTAAATCAGCAAATGAGCGAGAATACCCTTTAGGCTTTCGTAACCGAGACGCACTTCTTCTTCAAAAAAGTTATCCACATCCCGCATAGCCAGAAACTTATGCTCTCCTTCAAGACTAGATGAATATTTTTCCATAAAGAGCTCCTTTCTGCCATAATATTCCCGAAAAACGTCCTCGTAATTTAACTCACTCCCCGCCTGTACAAAGCCTTGGTCTGGCTGATCGTTATCAAAATAGAAGGGCAAAGGTAAGAATTCAGACATCGTAGCGATATTGGAAGGCTTCATTTCGAGATATACGTGTTTAGTAATCCGCCCCGACTTTTCCAGCGCTTCTCCAATACGCAAGGGGATCGTATCCGAAAAATACCCCTCTTTGGAGGCAATGATCTGGTAATCTTTACCCGGATCTACATCAAAGTAAAACTTATTGCCGTCAAAATTACGCTGCCAATCGGAATCAGTTCTTTCCCAATCGGTTAGTTCCAGCCGAACCCCATTGAGTGGCTTTTTTGTGACATCATCAAAGGTGACCACTAATAATTCGAGATCAACAGGTTCCAGAAAAGCCTCTTCCTCAAAGGTCTTGGACGCTATTACCCCTCCGGTATTCAAATAGATAGTATCGGAAATATAGCCAGGTCGCCTGCTGATGATCTGATAGTTTTTATCCCGATCCAGGGGCATCCTCAGTTGATAGCTGTCTTGATTAAATTGAGTAATAGAAGTACCGTCGGTAGTATTTTCAACATAAGTGGTCGTACCTTCCAGCGGAACATTACTTTTCCGGTCGTACACACTCAACTCAAGATCCACCAGCACCTGCTCGAAGGAAACTTCATAAAGGTCGTTGCAGCAAGACTCCATTGTTTCTTCCAGGTAAACAGAACCTTCTCTATTGGAGGAAAAGATCCCTTTGGAAGAGGTTGGGTCCAGTGAGTAATAAACATCATTATAGCTGCTGTTAAGCGGATAGCCTAAATGTTCAGCAGGATACCACTCGGGGCCGTTCTTCACCGATTTGAGAATATCGAATCCCCCTAACCCCTTATAGCCATTAGAGCTAAAATACAGCACCTGTGAAGTTTCGTGAAAGAAGGGCGATGCTTCATCTTCAAGCGTATTAACAGCTGAAAGATTGACAGCCTCGGTTACTTCTCCGTTGGGTTCGATATAACTGTACCAGATATCCAGTTTTCCCTTTCCCCCTTCCCGGTCGCTCACGAAGAAAAGGATTTCCTTCCCGGTAAGATTGTCATAGCCTATATTGGGTTGAGTGGACGTAGTGCCCGGTTGATTGACAAAATCAGGCAGCCGGATCGGTTCGGACCAGGAGCCGCCAGGCAATCGATCGGAATAGTAAATCTGGCATAACAGATCAACAGTAGACGTAAATCCACAAAGGGTGTAATATAAGCGGCTTTGATCTCTATTGAAAGCAAGATTGGCTACATTCAGGTTATCGAAATTGAACGGAGCATCAATGACTTCCGGTGACGCTCCCGGCTCAGCCATCATGAGTTTAGAGATCAGCGGATGGTATTCTTCATCCTTCGGATCAGCAGAGGGATCGTCGTACCGAAGGGCTGAAAAATACAACGTGTCATTAATACGTACCGGACTGAATTCGGAGAAAGGCGAATTAATGCGAGTATCCAGATGAATGATGTCAATATCTTCATTTGGGTTTTCAACGATAAACAGCGACCAGTCGCAAGAGCGTATTTCCTGATAGGTGCGCTTGTAGAAATAGTCGTTTGGTGCGGTTTCAGCGAGGAATCGTTGAAAAGCGGCTTTAGCTTCGTTGTACTTTCCCAGGTATTTTTTGACGGTCCCCAACCAGAAATCCGTCATAGGGAAATCCTGTTTATAGCCAGAGCTGGCCAGTTTTTCATAACCTTCTTCCGCAATTTTATAAGCGCCGAACTGGCGGGCCGATTCGGCATAGGCGAATAAAATGTCCGCCCGGTTTGACTGTACATCCAGGACAACGTTAAAGTGTTTGATGGCGGCAAAGAAATTTTTCTGTTCGTAAGCCTCCCATCCGGCTTTCTCATAAGCTTTGAGCGTTTGCGCATCGGAGCATACCCAAAACAAAAAGAAACTAAAAGATAAAATAATGATTCGTTTCATGAGGAAAATAATTTTGTTGTTTTACCACAAAAAGGATTACATGGTTCCTTCTTGAGATTTTCGAATAAAACCAGTTTCTTTACTGCTATGTGCGATTAGCAGAAAGCCAAAGTAAAACCTGAATCATATATTTTGAGCGATGTTTTTGTGGAATTTGGGATGCTCCAAAATCGACGGTGTAACGTAATGGTCGTTTATTTTCAAAAGCGTTTAAATGCCCCTTAAAAAATGGGGCAAATCAATTGTTCATCAACGGGGCGAACCCGGGTAAAAATATACATAACGGAAGCTTCTATTGCTCCGTTGGAATTGGTTGCTGCTCTAAATTCCGAGATATTCACATCGTAGCTAATTCCTGCCATCCACGCGCCGATCCGCATGTGGAAACTGGGAATTAAGGCATCTCCTAGCCGGTAGCTAAACCCCGGCTGAACCGAAAGTTCCCGCGTAGGCGTTTGATTAAGATGTACCCTGAATCCAGTACCGAGTACCAACGATCTGAATTCTCCCTGACTTTGAGAATTGAACCGCAAGGTTAAATCAGAATTTTCGCCAATGGCAAAATCGACATTTCCATACAAACTCACTCTGGAATTCAAGGAAGCCTTTTCGTCGCCAAGGAAGCTAACTTCCGGTTGGTTAATATGAAAAACCGCAAAGCCAACATCTGCACGGGTTCGTTTATCCGGAATCTGGTAATGCCAGTTTAGCCCTGCGGAAAAACTGGTATAAAACCGGTTCGTCTTTTCAAAAGATTCCCTTGAGTTTAGCGTCTCGTTAAACTGGTCTCCGTCAAACTGATTGTCAAACGATAAATTGTCCAAACTGAACGCACGCTGATTACCGGAAAGCTGAGCACCTACTGTCAAAAAATTTTTGGAACCTAGTTGTTGGGTCAACGACGTACTTAGCGTTAAATTTGTCAGGCTCAACTTGGCAGATCCCGCCTGATCATAATTAAACATCAATCCGCCCGAAAACATAGTTGTTTTTAGATTTTTATCGTAAAACTTTGTCTCATAAGCTCCCGAAAAACTCAAATAAGGAACTGGGACAGAGTACCATTGAGACCGGACATTTCCGGTAGCTCTCATATCCCCTTTAAATATTCCTGTAAGTGCAGGATTAATCGTCAAAGGAGATTCCATGAACTGGGAGTATTGAACATCTTGCGCCAAAGCGCTATACCCAATAATCAATAAAACAATCAAGTAAAAATATTTCACAAGTAATCGATTTTTGTTTGAAATGTTCTGCTGGTCGCATTATGCAATTATACTATGTTTACCTGTGAAACGTTGCAAATTATACTTTAAAATTGCTCTATCTATCCAATTATTGCAGCAAAAACATAGCCAATTTTATCATTTTACGCCCTACTTTTCCACTATTTTCCGTTAAACACGGACAAATATCTTTTTTCTTCCCCAATTCTTCAAAAAACAGTTCTATATCCAATTTTTTCAAAAAGAATTTTTTATTCCTTACCTTTACCTATCCCCAATAAAAACCAACACCCCATTAGATAAGCCAAAAATAAGTATCATTTTTCACATCCGTTCCGATTTATTTGACTTTTTGAACTACTTAAAACCTTTAATATCTAGATTATCGAACTCGAATCTAGTTTATAATCTTTTTTTGGCGATGACATTAACCACTTTTTGGAAATTCCTGATCTTTGGCAGCCTTTTTCAACTGCTACTTCCTAACCTTTCAGGCCAGGGTATCATTGGTGGTACAGATGTTCCTCCAGGCAAATATCCGTGGATGGGCGGATTTGTTCTGAAAGGCTACGACCTTCAAGATGGGCAATTTTGCGGAGCAACTCTTATTCATCCGCAGTGGGTCCTCACCGCAGCGCATTGTGCAAAGGTCATAAAAGATGAAGCAACTCAGACTATACAAGCTGACTTTTTTACAGGTACCTACACGCTTTCCGAACCGGAAATGAGCTCAATGCTTATCCCTATCAAAAATGTCTTTATCCACGAACGCTTTGGAGAAGCAGCTTTCTTCGATTTTGACATCGCCCTCGTTCAACTATCTGTTCCATTTTCTGGCCAGACCATTTCGCTTCCGAATCTAGAGGATGAAGACCTCTATGATACGGGAAGAGAATGTAAAGCCCTTGGGTGGGGACTTAAAGATACCACTAATTTTAAGTCTGCCGATCGCATGCAACAAGCAGAAATTGAGGTCGTCTCTTTTGCCTATTGCAATGGCCCTAATTCGTACAACGGAATCTTGTCAGAAAATGTAGTGTGCGCCGGCTTTACCGAAGGGTCGGCGGCAGGTGCGGCAGCAGGAGATAGCGGAGGCCCTCTCTTTGTCACCGAAAATGATCAATTTATCCAGACAGGAATCGTAAGTTGGGGGCAAAATAGCTGGACAACACTCGAGTTTCCCGGCGTCTATCAACGCGTCATAAGCCATCGTACCTGGATCGACAGCATTATACAGGTGCATACGCCTGTTGTTAATTCCAAAACACCTGCAAAAAAGACTCATCAGCTAACTGCTACCTACGCCAATAGCTCTATTTTTATTGAAACCATCGCAGGCGATCCGTCTTCTGTAGAGGTCTCCATCTTTGATTTTACCGGTCGACAACTAGGATATTCTAAAATCGATCATCCTCGCAAGCATAACCAGTTGGATGTTTCTTATCTGCCAGATGGTTATTTCTTTAGCAGGATCAAATGCGGTGAACATTTCCAATCAATGAAATTTTATAAATACTGATTTTTTCACCAAAACCTCTTCCCTTGGCTTACGGCAAACTTTTTCTCATTCCTGTACCTATAGCAGAAGATGCTTTACACACAATACCTACTTACGTAATTGAACAAATACATGAGTTGAAACACTTTATTGCAGAGCGTGCAAAAACCGCTCGCCATTTTATAAAAGCAACTCAACCGCCCTATGCTATTCAGGAATTAACCATATTCGAACTTGACAAACACAATAAAGATCAGCCCAAAGAGCCATTTTTACAACCTGCACTGGAGGGGCATGCGATCGGTCTGCTTTCCGAGGCAGGATGCCCGGCAGTAGCCGACCCGGGTGCAAAAATCGTCTTGCTGGCACACCAATTGGGAATCGAAGTGGTACCAATGGTCGGCCCGTCTTCTATCCTTTTGGCGCTGATGGCTAGCGGAATGGACGGTCAACAGTTTTGTTTCAACGGTTACTTATCTGTAAAAAAGCAACAACTCGCCAAAGAGTTAAAAAAGCTGGAACAACTTTCTTCAAAGCTTCAACAAACCCAATTGTTTATGGAAGCTCCCTACCGAAATAACAACATTCTTGACGAAGCCCTGAAGCACCTATCCCCCTCTACCCTATTCGGAATTGCCTGCGAACTAACCGGAAAAAATGCTTTCACCAAAACCCTCGCCGTACAAGAATGGAATAAAACTCAAAAACCAGATTTACACAAACGGCCTACCATTTTTTCTATACTGAAAAAAAGTTAGTTTAAAACCTAAACTAAGTAAACTATTTTTGGTATCCCATCGTTTTAGAGATAGAATACCGAATAATATCGTTCCAATTTTAAATTGACAAAATATTAACAAAATGACCCAAGAATTAATCGCCGCACAAGGACACCTGCAGGACAATGGATTTCTAGATCTTCAAGTAGACCCGACACTGGATCTTTTTGAAGAAATAGAGCGCCTCAAAAAGGAGAAAAACGCTATTATTCTCGCCCATTACTACCAGGAAGGAGATATTCAGGACATTGCCGATTACATTGGTGACAGCCTTGGCTTATCTCAGCAAGCTGCCAAAACCGATGCAGATATCATCGTATTTGCAGGAGTACATTTCATGGCAGAAACTGCTAAAATATTATCCCCCAAAAAGAAAGTATTACTGCCCGACCTTAAAGCGGGCTGCTCATTGGCTGATTCCTGCCCGCCACCTCTGTTTCGGAAGTTTAAGGAAAAGTATCCCCGTCACGTTGTTGTCAGTTATATCAATTGTACAGCAGAACTAAAAACACTGACTGATATCTGTTGCACATCTTCTAATGCCGTGCATATTATTGAGAGTATTCCGGAAGACCAGCCCATCATCTTTGCTCCCGATAAAAACCTGGGGGCTTATTTACAGAAAAAGACAGGAAGAGATATGGTCATCTGGAACGGTACCTGCATGGTCCACGAGATCTTCTCTAATGAAAAGATCACTAAGCTCATGGCACGCCACTCAGATGCCAGACTGATCGCCCACCCCGAGTGTGAGGAACATATTTTAGAAAAAGCGCATTTCATCGGCTCTACCAGTCAACTGCTAAAATATACCCAGACAAATGAAGCTACCGAGTTTATTGTAGCCACCGAAGCGGGCATTATTCACCAGATGGCAAAGGCCTCACCTCAGAAAATATTTATCCCGGCACCACCAAACAACACTTGTGCCTGCAATGAATGCCCCCACATGCGCAGGAATACACTGGAAAAACTATACCTGTGCATGAAACATGAACTCCCTGAAATTCACCTCCCTAACTGGATCATTAAAGATGCCCGCGCATCCATCGATCGCATGCTGGAAGTTTCGGCAAAAGCGGGGTTGTAGCAGTAGGCAGGGGGGCGTTAGTAGTGGGTAGTTAGTGGTTAGTGGTTAGTGGTTAGTGGTTAGTGGTACTTTGTCAACTAAGTTGATTAAGTAAATTAAGTTGATTAGTTATGAAATAAATTACTGTAAAACAGCAATTTATTCCTTTACTTTATTAACCATTAAACTCAATTAACTTTCTTTACTAAGTAGTAGGGAGTAGTTGAGGGTTGAGCATAATTTGGAAAATCAACCGAAAGGTTGAAAGCCTTTAATATGTATAGCCCCGCATTTCATTACAGCTTTTGCCGGTGCAAAAGATGTAATGAAATGCGGGGCTTTTACGTTTTTTATAATATGTTTTCCTCCCGTCATGGAGTAGGGAAAATGTTAAAAGGACGATTTGCCTATATAACATTACCTTTGTTTTCCGTTTTAGATTAACTTTGCGGCCAATTACTCATGAACAGAACTAAACCGATTATTGTGAAAAAGAATCTTTTACTCTCATTAATGCTATCCATTTTCACTTTGCCTGCTTTTGCTCAAGACACCTGGGAAGCAGGCGGCATGCTTGGCATTGCTTATTATTTTGGCGACTTGAATACCACTTTTAGGCTTGATGACCCTTCTTTTGCTGCAGGCGTAGCTGCCCGGTATAACTTCAATAACCGGCTTGCGTTTAAATTTTCAGGTAATTACACTACTCTTAGCGCCAGTGACGCAGACTCTAAAAATACTTTTGAGCAGGCTCGAAATCTGAGTTTCCGTTCTGCTATTTTTGACGGTGCAGCGCAGTTAGAGTTCAACTTCCTCCCATATGTACACGGTAGTAAAGAAAAATTTTATACGCCCTATATTTTTGGAGGGTTCAATATTTTTAGCTACAATCCTCAGGCAGAACTTAACAACGAATGGATCGACCTTCGATCACTGGGAACCGAGGGCCAATTTTTTGGGGAAGAATACTCTACAGTTAGTGGAGGTTTGGTATACGGGGTCGGTTTTAAAATTGATCTCAGCTATGAGTGGAGTATCAACTTTGAAATTAGTGGCCGCCAGTTATTTACAGATTATGTTGATGATGTGAGTACCACCTACCCCGACATGGAGGATCTCGAAAAACTGAGAGGAGAACTCGCCGTGACCTTGTCTGACCGGTCTATTCCGGGACTAACGGAGACACCTATCGGACAGCCCGGCCGTCAACGCGGAAACAGCAGAGACAATGACAACTTTACCTTTATCTCCTTCAGCCTCATGTATTACTTCGGCGATTTGAAATGTCCCACCTATGGGAATTAGTTGCAGTAGTGGGTAGTGGGTAGTTAGTAGTTAGTAGTGGGTAGTGGGTAGTGGGTAATTAAACTTAAAGAGGCTCACCTAAAACAAAGTTTTAGGTGAGCCTCTTTAAGTTTTTGATCTATTCTTAATTGTTAATTCTTAATTTCTCCTAAAGGATGCTATATTTGCAAAAATTTTCGATATGGGAGAAACGTTAAATCAGGAGGCAATCCTTCTATTGGAAGACGGAAAACTCTTCAAAGGAAAGGCGGTTGGTAAACAAGGAATCACGACCGGAGAAATTTGTTTTAATACCGGCATGACAGGCTACCAGGAGATTTTTACCGATCCTTCCTATTACGGACAATTATTAGTGATGACCAATGTTCATATTGGAAATTACGGTGTCAAAAAGAAAGAACGCGAATCTGATGATGTAAAAATTTCGGGATTGATCTGCAAAAACTTCTCTCCTCACTACTCCCGACCGATCGCTAAAACTTCGCTTCAAAACTATTTTGAAAAAGAGGGTATCGTCGGTATCTCCAATATAGATACAAGGGCTCTGGTCAAACACATCCGAAGTAAGGGGGCCATGAATGCGATCATTTCTTCCTCAGAAACGGATGTCAATAAGTTAAAACAACTGCTGGAAGAAGTGCCCTCTATGGATGGCCTGGAATTAGCAAGTAAAGTTACCACCGAAGAAGCTTATATCAGAGGTAATGACGATTCCTTTTACCGGGTTGCCGCGCTAGACTTTGGTATAAAAAGAAATATTCTGAAGTGCCTGGAAAAAGAGGGGTGCTATATAAAAGTATTCCCTGCCCACACTCCCTTTGAAGAACTGGAAGAATGGGATCCGGACGGCTATTTCCTGTCTAATGGCCCGGGCGATCCTGCTGCCATGGACTATGCCATAAATACAGCCAAAAAAATATTGGAAAAAGATAGCCCTCTATTCGGTATTTGCCTTGGGCACCAACTGCTGGCTCAAGCTATAGACATTCCCACCTACAAAATGCATCACGGACACCGGGGCATCAATCATCCGGTCAAGAATATAGTTAGCGGAATATCGGAAATTACCAGTCAGAATCACGGTTTCGGGGTGAGCCCGGAGGCTATCCAAGATAATAAAAGCAAAGTAGAGATCACCCACATTAACCTGAATGATCAAACGATTGAAGGAATCCGGGTGAAAGGGAAAAAAGCGTTCAGCGTGCAATACCACCCGGAAGCCTCTCCAGGTCCGCACGATGCCCGGTATTTATTTAAAGAATTTATCGAACTAATGAGCGGAAAAAAAAGCTGGTAAATTGCTACTGGTAGTCTGAAAAACCTACTGGTTAACTATAAATAGTTTATCTTTAAGTCAATTAATAAAGCCTAAAAGTAATACCCTATGAGTACCATTATCGATCTTCGTGCCCGGGAAATCCTCGATTCGCGTGGTAACCCAACCGTTGAAGTTGAATTATTAACCGAAACCGGCGTTGTTTCGAGAGCCGCCGTTCCCTCCGGGGCTTCTACCGGTAAGCATGAAGCAGTGGAATTGAGAGATGGAGATGCCGACCGCTTCTTAGGAAAAGGTGTGCTTAAGGCCTGCCAGAACATAGAAATGACCATTTTGGAAGAGATTATCGGTATCGACGTTTTTGACCAGGTCTATATCGATAATTTAATGATCGAACTTGATGGTACTCCCAATAAATCAAATATCGGCGCCAACGCTATGCTGGGCGTTTCTCTAGCGGTAGCAAGAGCCGCAGCTTCCGAACTAAGACAACCGCTTTACCGCTACGTAGGTGGTGTCAATGCCCACATACTGCCTATCCCTATGATGAACATTCTCAACGGAGGGTCGCATGCCGATAACAGGATCGATTTTCAGGAGTTTATGATTATGCCTGTAGGAGCAGAATATTTCTCTGAAGCGTTGCGCATGGGCGTAGAAGTATTTCACCATCTGAAAAAGGTACTAAAAGATAAAGGGTATTCTACGAATGTAGGAGATGAGGGGGGATTTGCGCCCAATATGCAATCGAACGAAGAAGCTATTGAAACGGTCCTGATGGCGATCGAAGCAGCCGGATATAAGCCTGGTGATGATTTTTACATTGCCTTAGATGCAGCGGCTTCAGAATTTTATAACGCAGATGAAAACGTCTACCACCTCGATCAGTCTACCGGAGAGAAATTAACTTCCGAGCAGATGGTCGCTTATTGGAAAGAATGGTGTTCTAAATACCCTATTCTGTCAATTGAAGACGGGTTGGACGAAGATGATTGGGAGGGTTGGAATAAACTCAATAGTGCGCTGGGCGCAAATGTCCAGTTGGTAGGAGATGATCTTTTTGTTACTAACACCGAACGCTTACAGCGGGGTATTGATGAGAGTGTAGCCAATTCGATACTCATCAAAGTCAACCAGATTGGTACGCTTACCGAAACCATTGAAGCGGTCAACCTGGCAACGCGTAATGGTTTTACCAGCGTAATGAGCCACCGCTCAGGAGAAACGGAAGATACGACAATTGCAGACCTTGCCGTTGCGTTAAATACAGGACAAATAAAAACCGGATCAGCTTCTCGTTCTGACCGGATCGCCAAATACAACCAATTGCTAAGAATTGAAGAGCAACTGGGCGATACCGCCTTTTACCCAGGCAAAAGCTTGTTTGGGCTTTAATTCTTTTGTACATTAAATCAAAAATTAATTGCTTATGTCCAGTCCTCTAAAACCGTTATTCGATAAACTGCCGGCGCCTTTTCGAAATAAATACTTTATTGCCATCGTCCTTTTTGTGGCCTGGTTAATCTTCTTTGATAAGCACGACGTCCTCACCCAGTTTAAATTGCAACAAACCCACCAACAACTGGAAGAAGACAAAGCCTATTACGAAGAAGAGATCGAAAAAGCCTGGGAAGATAAAAGAGCGCTGGAAATTGATAAGGAAAAATTCGCCCGGGAGCACTATAATATGAAAAAAAGAGATGAAGATGTATTTCTGATCGTTCCCGAAAAGGACTGAGCCGCCTTTGTTTTTTTATTCAAAGGTCTACCTTTAATCCAAATTACGTCTCTTTAAATTGTATAAACTTTATCGCCAATAAAATTGCCAAAAAATGTCTGTACTAGTTAACAAAGATTCAAGAATAATCGTGCAAGGATTCACCGGTAAGGAAGGGACCTTCCATGCCGAGCAAATGATCGAATACGGAACGACGGTTGTCGGTGGAGTCACTCCCGGTAAGGGAGGAAAAGAACACCTTGACCGCCCGGTTTTTAACACGGTAGCAGAAGCCGTGCAACAACAAGAAGCTGATACTTCCGTCATATTTGTCCCTCCCAGATTTGCCGCCGACGCTATAATGGAGGCTGCTGATGCAGGAATCAAAGTGATCATCTGTATTACAGAAGGTATCCCTGTGCAAGATATGGTTAAAGTAAAGACCTACCTGGAAGATCGCGACTGCCGGTTGGTTGGGCCAAATTGCCCCGGCGTTATCACACCCGGAGAAGCAAAAGTAGGTATTATGCCAGGATTTATCCACACCCCCGGAAGAGTCGGAATCGTATCCCGCTCCGGCACCCTCACCTATGAAGCGGTAGATCAGGTCACTAAAGCCGGTTTAGGCCAGTCTACCTGTATCGGGATCGGAGGTGACCCAATCGTAGGCACTACCACTAAAGAGGCCGTTCAGCTACTTATGGAGGACCCTGAAACAGACGGGATTATCATGATCGGCGAAATTGGAGGCGGAATGGAGGCGGAAGCCTCTTACTACATAAAAGAACATGGCACCAAACCCGTTGTCGGTTTTATTGCCGGGCAAACAGCCCCCAAAGGCCGTAAAATGGGCCACGCCGGAGCTATCATCGGAGGCAAAGACGATACCGCCGCCGCAAAAATGAAAATCATGGAGGAATGCGGCATCCATGTCGTTAAGTCTCCTGCCCACATCGGAGCCACCATGGCTAAAGCACTGGAACAGCTAACAGTGCAATGAGGAATGTGCAATGTGCAATGTGCAATGAGGAATGTGCAATGAGGAATGTGCAATGTTGGATTAGGTAAAAGAGGCACTTTCAACTATTAACCACTAACTACTAACTACTAACTACTAACTACTAAAAAAAATATGTCCACTTCAACAACCAATTTAACCGGCCTGATCAAAGAGCATATTGAAAAAGCACAGCAAGAGGCTTTAAATTACGAGGAAATCTTTAACAGTGAAGCTCCTGTTAGCGGAAAAAACGAATTCCTCTTTTTTATCAAACCAGAAATTACCCTTCCTTCAGCAACCATTGAACTGGATAAAATTCTGGAAATCATCCTTCAAAAAATTGATGCTGCAGGGTTGGGTATTCAGAACATTAAAGTTCTTTCCTCTAACTACCTGGAGCAATACAATATTATCGCTCAGCATTACGGGGTTATCAATAGTATTTCCAATAATGCAATGGAAGCGATGTCCCAAGGGGCTAAAGAGAAGTTTGCTTCTATTTTTGGAAAAAATATTGAAGACTGCACCGTATTAGGAGGCTTTGAGTTTCTTAAAAAATATCCAGCCTTCAACGCCTTGTCACTTGATTATTTCTGGCAGAACAGCCAGGGGCAAAAACTTGCCGGTGGCACGTATTGTGTAGAAATGAAACTGGATGCTGAAGTGGTTTATGCCGTGAATGGTTTCCACCCGCGGCAGCTTACGCATTTTACCGAAAAGGGTCGTTCTATCGTCGTTTTTACACTCAAAGGCGATCTCAACTGGGCAGAGGCGCGACAGCAATTTATCGGAGCAACCAATCCCAATAAAGCAGCGGAAGGAAGCGTCCGCCGAACCCTCCTTGAACATAAGGATGAGCTAGGCCTTCCAGAGGTTTCTCAAGGCCTGAACGGCGTGCATTTATCTGCCGGCCCAGTCGAAGGATTGATCGAACTGGTTCGCTACAATTCCAACTTTGGCAACGAAAGCCAAGTCAAAACTTACAAAGATTTTGCCTTCGGCCAAACCCTCGACCAAGAATTTTCACCCGATCAGGTAAAAATGATTCTTGACAATGCTGATCTGAACGTAGATGGAAAAGAGGAATCTATCTTCGACCTGACGGAGGAAAAAGACAGTGATGAGGCTGTTCAGATTCTGAAAGATGCGATGTAGAAGTTATTTCTATTGAATATAAAAAAATGGAAAGTACGGTCGTGCTTTCCATTTTTTTATAGATAAGCTTAAATAATATCTGTTCCATTCCTTCTTTAAAATCAATAAGACTTGTTATATTGAGCTTATCGTCATTTTCCTAAACCCAACCTACCTTTCATTATGGACATAGGCGATCTCGTCATATATAAGAATAACCAGTTGATTGCATTCAACAAACCCTCTACAGTGCCCGTACAGCCTGATAAATCAGAAGCTCCTTCTTTGCTGGATTTAGCGGAGCGTTACACGAAAAAGCGGTTATTTCTGATCAACCGGATTGACCGGCCTGCCAGTGGGATCGTTTTATTTGCCAAAAACAAGAATGCCCTGGCCAACATTCACCATCAATTTAAAGAACGGCTGGTAAAAAAGAGCTACCTGGCTGTCGTGGGCAATCCTCCGCCCAAACACGAAGATACGCTGATTAATTTCCTCCGTAAAAAGCAGGAGATCAATAAGACTTTTGTTTATGATCGAAAAGTAGCCTATTCTAAAAAAGCAGAACTCCAGTATACGCTGCGGGGAAACAGCCGAAAATATACACTTCTTGAGATCAATCTGATCACAGGAAGGCATCACCAGATCAGAGCTCAGTTGGCATCGATCGGTTGCCCGATCAAAGGCGATACCAAGTATGGTTTTAAACGCTCCAACCCCAATCGATCCATCCATCTGCACGGTTGGAAGCTCCATTTTTTCCACCCGGTTTCAAAAGAGCGCATCGAGTTGGAAGCGGAGCCTCCTAAAGGAGTGGTTTGGGAAGCGTTTGACTTTCTGTCTTAC
Organism: uncultured Saprospiraceae bacterium; assembly: GCA_964534315.1. Classification (GTDB taxonomy): domain Bacteria; phylum Bacteroidota; class Bacteroidia; order Chitinophagales; family Saprospiraceae; genus CAZHOV01. The sequence continues at coordinate 64,051 of CAZHOV010000007.1, forward strand.
TACTACACGACCACTTAGAATCTGGTAATTGGTATATAGCCAGACAACAAAAACACTTAGACAACTGATGGAATATTTGTCAAATCTTTCTCAAGGAGGATAGCATATTCCTCCAAGTCAAAATCATCTTGTAATCCCAGCCAAAATTTGGCAGATGTACCAAAGTATTTACTTAACCTTAGAGCGGTATCGGCCGTAATTCTTCTTTTACCCTTAACAATTTCACTTATTCTTGTTTGCGGAACATTTAAATCTTTAGCCAGTTTATATTGGCTAATTTCCATGGGGAGTAAGAATTCTTCTAATAAAATTTCTCCCGGATGAATATTTGGCAATTTACCCATACTTAATTTTATTTGTGATAGTCGATAATCTGAACTTCATAAGCATCATTTTCAATCCATTTGAAAATAATTCTCCACTGGTTATTTATCCGGATACTCCAAAATTCTTTTAGTTTACCTTTTAATTTTTCCAGTTTATTTCCAGGGGGAATTCTAAGATCTTCTATTACCTGGGCATTATTGATCATTCTCAATTTCCTTCTGGCAGTAGGTTGGATCTCTCTCGGTATTTTTTTGGAATAATTTCCTTCCCAGATTTTTTTGGTTTCTTTATCCCCAAAGCTTTTAATCATAATGACGCGTCAAGTTACTAACGCCAAAGGTAAGTATTTGATTCCCGATTTCAAATTTTAAACAAATTGGAGATTTTATCCTTATAATTTTGGCAATAACATTATCTTTAAAGAGAATAAAGATAGTTTGTCCTTTTTGTTTGTCATTTATCCTTAATAGAAAATATTTAGACCAATGCAATTTCAACTTACTGAAGAACAACTTGCCGTTAGAGAAGCTGCGAGAGATTTTGCTCAACAAGAACTGAAACCGGGAGTAATAGAAAGAGATTCGAAAATGATCTACCCAACCGAACAGATAAAAAAGATGGCAGAACTAGGCTTTCTGGGTATGATGGTAGATCCCGCCTACGGGGGCGGTGGCATGGATACGGTCTCCTATGTATTAGCTATGGAAGAGATTTCCAAAATCGATAATTCTTGCTCTGTCATCATGTCTGTCAATAATTCTTTGATCTGTTGGGGGATTGAAACCTATGGAACAGAGGCTCAAAAAGCCAAGTATCTTCCTAAATTAGCTACCGGAGAGTGGATCGGCTCATTCTGCCTCTCCGAGCCGGAAGCCGGTAGTGATGCAACCAGCCAGCGTACAACAGCCATAGACCAGGGAGATCATTTTTTACTCAACGGAACGAAGAACTGGATCACAAACGGAGGAACGTCAAAAGTCCACCTCGTCATTGCCCAAAGCGACGAATCAAAAGGACACCACGGTATCAATGTATTTATCGTGAAGGCGGACTGGGACGGTGTTACGGTAGGTGCTAAAGAAGATAAGCTGGGAATTCGCTCTTCAGATACGCATACGATTATGTATACGGATGTCAAAGTTCCTAAAGAGAACAGATTAGGAGAAGAAGGGTTTGGTTTTAAATTTGCCATGAAAGTACTATCAGGCGGAAGGATTGGCATCGCCGCGCAGGCATTGGGAATCGCTTCTGGAGCTCTTGAATTGGCTACCGCCTATTCGAAAGAGCGTAGCGCCTTTGGCAAACCGATTTCCAAGCATCAGGCCATCTCTTTCAAACTAGCTGATATGGCTACTGAAGTAGAAGCTGCGCGTCTATTGGTGTGGCAAGCGGCCTGGCTCAAAGATCAGGGGCTAGATTACAATACAGCCAGCTCTATGGCAAAGCTTTTTGCCTCTGAGGTGGCCATGCGTCAAACGGTTGAAGCAATTCAAATACATGGAGGTTACGGTTTTGTAAAAGAGTATCATGTAGAACGGCTGATGCGCGATGCCAAAATCACTCAGATCTATGAGGGCACTTCTGAAATACAACGCCTGGTTATTGCCAGATCAATTTTAAAAGAGCAGTTATATGCTGCTAACTTTACTCCGGTCTTAGAAAACGGAGTCTGAACTAATCTTTGAATATGAACGGATCGTTGAGAGTTGCGAAAGTGGCGGGTATTCCGGTTGAAATCCATTGGTCTTTTCTGCTTATTTTTGTCTGGTTGACCTACACCGGATTGAGTTATGGAATGAGTTGGAACACGATTTGGTGGAGAAGCATACTCGTAATTGCTTTATTTGTTTGCGTAATCTTCCATGAATACGGTCATGCGCTCACAGCTAAGCGGTTCGGTGTACATACCCGGGATATCATCCTATTTCCCATAGGAGGTGTAGCCCGTCTGGAGAAACTTCCGGAAAAGCCGCTTCACGAATTTTATATTGCCGTTGCAGGCCCCTTGGTCAATATCGTAATTGCTATTGTGCTGAGCCCTTACTTTCTGTTCTACCCAGTGAGCCACTTATTCGAAGTAAAAGATCTCGAGGAGTGGTTTCAGGGACCCACCTATTTTATTCCACTGATTATCTTTTTAAATATTACACTGGCTATTTTTAACTTGCTCCCTGCTTTCCCGATGGATGGTGGCCGGATTTTCCGCTCTTTGCTGGCTATACGAATAGGTCGCATTAAAGCAACCCGCATTGCTGCTATCGCCGGGCAAATACTTGCCATCGGGCTTTTATTCCTGGCTATTTTCGGAGGTATGGGATTAATGGTAGGGCTAATCGGGGTATTTGTGTTCTTTACAGCTACCCAAGAGTTTAAAATGGTCAAGATGGAACATATTCTAAAATCCTATACTGCGGGTGATCTGACGAGAACTACCTTTTCGTTCTTTCCACCAGAGGCCCCCATGGCTGCCGCAATAAATGTATTCCAGAAGGGTATTGAACGAAATTTTTTGGTTATTAATGAAACACGTCGCGTAGTTGGGGTCTTGGATGAATTCGTATTGGTGGATGCGATCAAGAAAGGAAAGCAAGATACCCCTATAGAAGAACTAATGAACCATAAATTTGAAGAAATTACTCCACAGGAAAACCTGAAGGACGTTTTCGACAAAATACGAATTCACCAATTGAACATACTACCTGTGCTAGAGCAAGGTGAAGTGATTGGTGTAATTGATCATGAAGGCATAAATAAGTTTTTACAATTGCAGATAAGTATAAAAAAACGCAATCGGCGGTTTTCGTTTTCCAAGCCAGCTAAAACCGAAGAAGAACAAACAGAATAAGGGGGGTTATTCCAATTCGATTAGCATTTTACCCTTATCCACGGCAGTTCCCTTTTCCACAGTTATCTGTTTGATCGTACCTTCTCCGGCGGCTTTAATCACATTTTCCATTTTCATGGCTTCCAGAATCAACAGCCCTTGTCCTTTCTCTATTTTCTGCCCTTCTTCAACCAGAATATCCAGTACAAGACCCGGCATGGGAGCTTTTATTTCTTTTATTTTATGGACTATACCGGTTTTAAGTCCCATTTTTTTGACCAAAAGATCCATCTGATCCTCAATCTTCACTTGAAAATACTCGCCATTGATATCCAAGGTGACTTGTTTTGCCTGAAAATCAGTCTCTAGTACGTTAACCTTAAGGGATCTCTCTTTATCAATCAGGTGGAAGGAATCCTCGCTAAGTTGTAGAATATCAAGATCTTTCAGACTAGACGACTCCAGCATATACTCGAAATGGTCATTAACAGTCGCTTTAAAGGAATGATTTTTCATGACTTTAATTTGATGATTGCCCGGTGTTACCTAATTGTAATAAAATATAGACTTCAAAGGCGGTGTAGAATAGATAAATTCCAAAAAAAGGGATTAAAAACAACTTTGTATCCGGTTCGATGGCATAATAATAGCCTAAGATAATAAAAATACTGAATAACAGCTTTACCATAATGGATCCGAGTACCACGTTAGTGAATTGATTTTTATTCGCGCTTTTAATAGCTTGTTGAGCTACGAAATAGACGCCGACGGTAAACAGGATAAAAAAGATCCAGAGTGCCCAGGAGAGGCTGGCATATGCAGCAATCGTAGGGATGAAAGATTGAGCCACTATGAGACCTGCAACCAATAGGGAGATTGCACTTAATAAAATATAAAACTTGCCGCGTGAGATCATGGAAAAGGTCTTTTACCGGTTGTTAAGTAGTAAGGCAAAAAAATTGGTAGAATAATTTTTTTAGGTTCAAATGAA
>CAZHOV010000008.1:0-12476 GCA_964534315.1 uncultured Saprospiraceae bacterium
TAGCCTCCGCCGATTGCGGTGTTTTCACTTCTACCCTCTGATCGATGGCCAGGGGCAGAATGAAATGGAACCGGCTACCCTTGCCTTTTTCGCTCTCCACCCAGATCCTGCCGCCGTGCAGCTCCACCAGTTTTTTGGAAATGCTCAGCCCCAGGCCGGTACCTCCGAATTTGCGGGTGGTATCCGCATAGGCTTGTTCAAAGGATTCGAAGATCTTGTCCAGGCGGTCTTGCCCAATCCCGACGCCGGTATCGGAAACCGTGAATTGTAATGTTGCCAGCTCCTCAGTCTGCTCCAGCAAGCGGGCGCGGAGGCTCACCATCCCTTTTTCTGTAAACTTGATGGCGTTACCCACCAGGTTGATCAGGATCTGCCGCAGGCGGGTGGGGTCGCCTTTCAGCTGGGGCAGGTTATCGGGCGAATCCATCCGGAGCTCCAGCCCTTTTTCCTCGGCCTTGAACTGCATAATGGTATGTACCCCCTGCAGCACTTCCTCCATGCGGAACGGGGTTTCTTCCAGCTCGACCTTTCCCGATTCGATTTTGGAGATATCCAGGATATCATTGATGATGACGAGCAGCGATTCGGAAGATTGTTTGATGCCTTGCAGGAATTCTTTTTGGGTGTCTTTTGGGGCTCTGCGGATGAGGATATCCGTCATACCCTTGATGGCATTCATGGGGGTGCGGATCTCGTGGCTCATGTTGGCCAGGAACTGATGCTTGGCGCGTTCGGAGGCTTGGGCTTTTTCTTTTTCTGCTTCGATGATCGTATTCTTTTCCTTCAGCGCTCGCTCGGTACGTCTGACAACGCGTAGGCGGGAGTATACAGCCAGGGCGATGAAGATGGCCAGGATACCCATCCCCAGCCACAGGTTGCGGGCCGCTTTCTGTTCCAAAAGCTCCTGCTGGAAAGCCAGCTCCTTCTCGATTTGAACTTGGGCGGATGCCAGGCTATCGGCCAGTCGTTCCCGCGCAAACTGATTCTCTAACTCCATCCGGGTGGCCTGAGCAGCATTTCTTTCACTTACAATTGCGTCCCGCAGCACCACGAACTGTTGATAATGGTCATAAGCCAGCTCTATTTGCCCCTGTTTTTCGTATGCCTGATAGAGTACCTCGTGGTTTTCCATGCTTTCCTTTTGCAGGCCCTTGGCCAGTGCCAGCCCTGCGAGGCCTTCCGTCATTGCTTCTGTGTACCGGTTAAGATTCAAGTAGGCAAATCCCTTCTGGGCATGGAGATAGGCGACCCATTCGCTGTTGACCGTATTTACTGAGAAATATTCCAGAGCTTCGTCAAAGAGAGGCAGGGCCTCTTCTGATCTGTCCAGGTTGCGCAGGGCCTTGCCGCGATAGCCCAGCGCACTAAAGTGGGTTTTCCCCTTTTCCTGCTGTTTATCGTACCGAAAGACAGAGTCCGTCAGGGGAATGGCCTTTGCGTAGGCCTCCATGCCATTGTAGAGGTTGGCGAGCATACCGTATCCTTTGGCGAGTTGCGCCGAGTCCCTCAACCTGTAGGCGATAGCCAGAGATTTTCTCATATAAAACTCTGACCGTTCGTGGTTCTCCATTTTTGCCAGGGAATAGGCGATAGCGTGGTAAGTCCTGGCTTTTTCAGGCAGGTAGAGGGGTAAGGCCTCCAGCACATCCATGGACTTGAGTTCCCAGAATAAACTTTGTACGTACCTGCCTGAGATGGAAAATCCTTTTCCAGCCTGTTGATATATTTTTCCCAACATAAAAGAATCGAGGGGGGCGGCTTCTATTATGGGGATGATCTCCTTCAGATAGGTTGGTAACTCATCAACGGTCTGGGTGAGACTGTGCGTCCAGCTCACATACTCAACATAAAGGTCGAGTCGGTCATAATATCCCTTCCTAAGGGATTGCTCGACACACCATTTGAAAGCTGCCTTGGCCTTTTCCATCTGTCCGGTATACCCGTAATCAATCCCTCTGGCATAGTTGATACGAATGGAAAAGGTATCATTACTAGTCTCCCGGGCTAACCGCATGCCTTTCTCCAACAGGGCCAATGACTCGCTGGCCCGATCAGGACGGTACAACTCACCTAGAGCTAGCAGGGCTTCCAGACGATCGGGCAGCGGCGCCTGCTCGTTTTTCCATACCTGCATGAGGGAGTCTTCCCCTGGAGCCTGGGCAAATAAGGTGGGAAGACTTGTTACAGCCCATACCAGTATGAGGATCCGTTTCATAGTTTACTTTTTCTGGTATAAAGAGGGCGTCTCATAAGTCCTACGGACTCATTCGACAACCCCATTTTCCACGAGCGATAAGTTCGCAGACTACGCTTGGGGCCATCAATCCTGTGCCAGCATTAACCCTCTGATTTTTTCCAACAAATGGCCGGTATCAAACGGCTTTCCGATAAAGTCATCCATGCCTGCCCCGTAGCAGCGCTCTACTTCTTCTTTCAGCACATTGGCCGTCATGGCGATGATGGGTATGCTGGACTTGCCATTGGTCAGCGCCCGTATCTTTTGGGTGGCTTCGTAGCCATTCATTACCGGCATCTGCACGTCCATCAAGATGATGTCATATTCGCCCGTTTTTATTTTCTCCACGGCGATGGCACCATTTTCGGCGATGTCAACGGCCACCTCTTCAATGGCGTCTTCCAGTTCTTCCTGAGCCACAATGGCATTAAAGGTATTGTCCTCGGCGAGTAAGATTCGGATACCTTTCAACACTTCGGCGACGCTTTTATTATTCTGATTTAATTCGGGTTTGGAAGCTTCTTCTTTCTGTGCAATTGTGTAGGGCAGGGTGAAGTGAAACCGGCTGCCCTTTCCTTTCTCGCTATCCACCCAGATCTTGCCGCCGTGCAGCTCCACCAGCTTTTTGGAAATGCTCAGGCCCAGACCGGTACCGCCGAATTTGCGGGTCGTATCTGCATAGGCTTGTTCAAAAGATTTAAAGATTTTGTCCAGGCGATCTTCATCAATCCCGATCCCGGTATCGGAAACCGTAAAGTGTAAGCTGAGGTGCTCATCGTCGGCCGGCTCGGTATGCAAAGCCATAGTAACGACCCCTTTCTCTGTAAACTTGATGGCATTGCCCACCAGATTGATCAAAATCTGCCGCAGTCGGGTGGAGTCGCCACTTACCCTTAGCGGTTCTTCCGGGATATCTTTTTGGAGGAGTAGGCCCTTCTCTTCCGCTTTGAACTGCATGATGGTCGCTACGTTATCCAGCAACTCGTTGACCGAAAACGGCTCTTTTTCCAGCGTGATCTTGCCGGCTTCTATTTTGGAAATGTCCAGGATGTCATTGATGATGACCAGCAGGGAGTCTGAAGACTGCTTGATGCCATTCAGATATTCCTTCTGATCTGCTTTGGGATTTCGGCGAATGAGAATATCCGTCATGCCCTTAATGGCATTCATAGGGGTGCGGATCTCGTGGCTCATGTTAGCCAGGAACTGATGCTTAGCCCGCTCGCTGGCTTGCGCTTTTTCTTTCTCAGCTTGATCTTTACGCAGTTGCTTAATGCGGTTGGCCGTGATGTAACTTAAGCCGAGGATCGCCAGCAGGATACTTACAAAAAACACGGAAAGAAAACCTGAACGTCCAACTGACCCAAATGTAAAGAAAACAGACCCCAAAGCAAGCAACATAAACAGGGTGAACAGAAACAGCGGTTTGGCATCTCTGGCTTTCTTGATTAAACCGATAATCCCTAGGATCACTACGCCAATAATGCCCAGTAAAATCATCCATGGGAGCACTATCATAATGAGTTGAAATTTCTCTGAAACTACCTCAGTAAAAAATGGCATCACTGCGTATACAATAAGCAGTACGAATAGGATAAGGTAAGTGGTGAAACAAATCCGAAACAGATGGTACCCACGTTTGGAAAGCTGATGAAGGTTAATAAACGTTTCCACGTATTTTAACAGGCCTATATTGGCCGATAAAAAACCAAACACGCTAAAAAAGCTATAAAAATCCTGAGTCCACCTGAGCCCGGGGATACTAGGAACATACAATACAAATAAGCCGAATAAGGCTAACGAAAGGTAGAGGTAGATATCTTCCCGATTGATGAGAAAAAGAATCAGGAAATATAGAAACTGTATAAGTAAGACACCTGTCAACAGATTTATTGTAGCATGAAAGGTATCGTTGCTGATAGCTACTATCGGAGAGTCCGTATGCAATAGTTCAAATTGGGGAGATCCGGAAATTACGTTAATGGAGCGCGCCTGCAAACGCATATAAACAGTAATGCTGTCTGCTGCATAGACAGGCAACTGGAAAATGTTTTCGTGCGCATGAATTACTTTTTCCTTCACTCCCGAACCCGTAAGCTGTTTTTGGTAGACGCCGGATGCATCGGGAATAAAAATTTCGGCTCGCTTCCATTTTCTGGAAAGTGCAAAGTATTGTGGACCTGATCTTTTGGGGTTGCCTACGATCTGCATTTTAGCCCAGTACAAAGGGAGGCCTTTGGTCAGTTGTGGTGCGTACTTAGGCGCTAATTGGTTCCATTGGCTCCGAATCGTGCTTAGGTCATATTCACCCTGAGGGTCTTCGACAAATTGCAATGAGCTGTTGATGTGGAAAACCCGATTGAGGATGGGGACATTAGGGTGTTCGTGGGTAAACTCCGTGGGAATCCGGTAATAATGACCGAATTGACGAATGATACTTTCGTCCTTCCATAATAATTGAATAGGAGGTGGTTGCGATTGGGCCTCTTTACTCAAACCTTCTAAGCGCAGGTAAACCATCATCGTTTTACCTTTCGGTAGGTCCAGGTAAAAGTCGTTGTTCGCACCGGGAAAGTCCTTTTCATTCGGCCGCAAAGCCAGGCCCAACTTTTTCCTGGCCCATCCGTCGGCATCATGGGCATAGTACAGGTCCACCTTGTCCCAACTCCAATCCCAACTCCGGTCCCAACTCTGATCCCAACTCCGATCAGCAGCGGCCAGCGAAAAATAGTACCGGCCACTCTTTTCCGAACTACCCCTTACGCGCAAGGCAACCCAATACACCGCGTTTACATCAAGCCTGGCTTTTAACTGCCTAGGATAGGGGTTACTTCGAGCCGTAAATAAGTCATTGCCAACGGGTATGGTATGGTTATGGTCAAATTGAGTAGCAATAGGTCCGGAAGTAATCTCTTCAATAGTGTGAACCCCTTTTGCATCTTTTAATATTTTCAGCTCATCGTATATCACCCTGGCGGTATTTGGCACGTTGAGCATCTCCAGGTCAAAATCTTCCCCGAGCTGTAAGCCATAATTCGCAGCAAGTTCCTGATGCAGTTGATGGTAGTGATTGCGTTGCAGCGTATCGCCCAGATAATGATAGGCTTTAGACAATAATTTATAGGCATCTCTGATATTGACCGTATCCCTTTGCAGCTCCGCTTCCGCTAATACTTCCTTCGCCTGCTCAACCGCCTGTTCGTAGGCTTCATTGGCAATCGCCTCACCAATCCGGTTGAGCGTTTGCATTCCTACTCCCACACCTTCCCGGAAAGCAGGGGCGGTGACCATTGTATCTGTGGGCGTCGTGGACGGTTGGGGTGCTTGCGCAAAACCAAATTGTCCATGGAGAAGGAAAATCAGAATGATACAGTTTACTTGAATTGGTAGATTCATCCTTTCGGTATTACTATTCATTTTCTAATTTAGCTAATTTTTTTCTTAGCAAATAATTTTCGTCACCTCCGCTGGGAATGTGGACCCATACCTTTCTTTGCTCATTTAAAACTTCGGAGTCGATTGTATCAATCTTTCCGATAATGATGTCATTTTTTTGTGCAAAAAAACTTAATTAGTAAGGCAAAAAAATTGGTATAAAAAATCTTTTTGAGTTCGGTCATTATTTCCTGCGTTCATTCCAGGTATTCAATCACTTAGTCTATAATGGCCGAACAGATTTATTATACAAGCAATTTTGATTTGCCGATTAACGACAAGAGGTTAAGTAATAAAATAAAGGTTATCCTTTTCATAATATATTTGTTTTGAGGTAGTTCCTCGGTTTATACTTCTTAGTAATATTGATGTAAAGTAAGCGGATTCTATGTTAAAAAGCCATTTAGGTTTATCCAGCGGTCTGCTTGATTATCTGGCGGTACCTATGAGTTTTATCACAAGTTGGCTTAAACCTTCTAGGGGGAAGATTTTGTTGAAAGTCTCTGGATCTTGAAAAGTAAATTTTCGCTATCAAAGGGTATTAGATATCTTCTGTGAATGGAGTAGGAAGTAATTTCTGAATTTTTGAAAGAAGTTGTTCCACATCAAACGGCTTGCCGATAAAATCATCCATGCCTGCCTCGTAGCAACGTTCCACCTCTTCCTTCAGTACATTAGCCGTCATGGCGATAATGGGTATGCCAGATTTTCCGTTGGAAAGTGCCCGGATCTTTTCGGTGGCCTCATAGCCGTTCATTACCGGCATCTGCACGTCCATCAAGATGATGTCATATTCGCCCGTTTTTATTTTCTCCACGGCGATGGCACCATTTTCGGCAACGTCAACGGCCACCTCTTCAATGGCGTCCTCCAGTTCTTCCTGAGCTACGATGGCATTAAAGGTATTGTCCTCTACCAGCAGGATGCGGACGCCTTTTAGGGCCTGATCCATAGGGACGTCTTTAGCCTCCGCCGATTGCGGTGTTTTCACTTCTACCCTCTGATCGATGGCCAGGGGTAGGGTGAAGTGAAACTGGCTGCCTTTGCTTTTCACGCTCTCTACCCAAATCTTGCCGCCGTGTAGCTCCACCAGCTTTTTGGAAATGCTCAGGCCCAGACCCGTACCGCCAAATTTTCTGGTGGTATCGCTGTAGGCCTGCTCAAAGGATTCAAAGATCTTATCCAGGCGATCTTTGCCAATTCCTACACCGGTATCGGACACCGTGAACTGGAGCTCCACCTGATCGTCTGATTGGCGGAGCAGCTCGGTACGGATGCTGACCATCCCCTTTTCGGTAAACTTGATGGCATTGCCGACCAGATTGATCAGGATCTGCCTTAGCCGGGTGGGATCGCCGATCAATCGAGGTATATCCTCAGATACGAGGGTCTTAAGTTCGAGCCCCTTCTCCTCCGCCTTGAACTGCATGATGGTATGAACTCCCTGCAGCACTTCACCTACCTGAAAGGGAACCTTTTCCAGTTCTACCTTACCCGATTCAATCTTGGAGATATCCAGGATATCGTTGATGATGACGAGCAGCGAGTCAGAAGACTGCTTGATGCCCTGCAGGAATTCCTTTTGGGTGTCTTTGGGGTCCCTTCGGATCAGGATATCCGTCATCCCCTTAATGGCATTCATGGGCGTGCGGATCTCGTGGCTCATGTTGGCCAGGAACTGATGCTTGGCGCGTTCGGAGGCCTGGGCTTTTTCTTTTTCTGCTTCGATGATCTCGTTCTTTTTTGTGAGTGCGGCCTGCGTCTTGCGGATAAAGCGCAGACGTGAGTACAAGCCAATGGCAAATAAAAAAGCTACTACGCCCAGCAGGATAATCCAATTTCTGGCCACCTTTTGTTCCGCCAATTCGGCCTGATGGGCCAGTTCGTTTTCCAGCCTTTCCCGGGCAAATTGGTTTTCCATTTCAACCTGAACGACCCGCTGATTGCTTTGCATATTTTTCACGGAGTCTGCCATGTTGTGAAAGGCTTCCAGGTTTTCAAAGGCTTTGGGATAATTACCTAGTGCTGCCCAGCTTTTGTACTTCACTTCGTGAGCATCCCGGATGTTGTCGGGCATTTTTATACCGGTATTTAAGGCCCGGTCGGCTTGGGCAATGGCTTTGTTGTACTCCCCCAAGTTGAGGTAGGTATAGGCTAAATAATTCTTCACCTCTGTATCCATCACAAAATTAAGGTCTTGCAGAGGCAGAAGCAAGGCCAGGGCTTCCTGCTGCCGACCCATCTGATTCAGGATATGACCCTTGAGGGCTAAATTCTGTTCTTCTATATTTTTACAGTTACAGTCTGGTGAAATCGACAGTGCAGAATCTATATGGACCAATGCCTTTTCGAATGCACCCATCTTAGCATAAGCACCGCTCAAGGCAGCATGGGCATAGTTGATATTGTTCAAGGAATTTGCCTTCCAGCTGTACTTAAGGTTTTGTTGGAGGTAGGTAATGCCTTTCTCGTACTGAGCCAGTTCAACGTAGATTTTCCCTGACATGAGGAAACAAACGAGGGTCATGTAGTCCAAAGTTTTTGCAGTATCTACTTTAGTAATCACTTTATTCAACCAGAACATGGCTTCGGGAAATTTTTGGCTGTGATAGTATAATATCCCAATGGTCGCCTCCGCTAAGCGAACACTTTCCAGACTTAATTCTACTTGTTCGAGTCTCGACTGTGCGATTTGCACTAAAGAATCCAGCTTGAGAGAAGGATCCAGCATCCGCTTAACCTCTTGGTAATAGATTTCTGCAAGTACAAATTCTTTTTGACCTCGTGCTTTTGGACCATATTCAGCGGCTAATTTCAAAAACTTTCTAGCCTCCGTTATTTCCATTGCTTCCATTTTGGAAAAGCCAAGTATAAGGGCAAAGCGGGAATAAAAACGATCTGCTCCGGCAGCTTGTGCGAGCTTCAGACCCTCGCTTGCCCAGCCCTCTACACCTTCTGGAGGACCCGTACTCAAGTCCAATTCGCAAAGCTCGTAGGCTGCCTGCAAGCGGGTCAGGGTATCAAGCTGGTCGTTATTAAGTACTGATAACAGCGAATCCTGCCTGATCTCCTGGGCTTGCAAGGTCCACAGCCCACAAAACGGAGCGCTGAGCAGTAGGAGGTATTTCAAAATGTATTTCATGTTTTTTTCTTGATTTTTGTAAGAGAAACTTACCTGCCGACGGTTCCTGAAGATACTACACTAAATTCATACTTGTGCAGTGTAGAATAGTAAGTAACTTCTTGCTTTAGGCATATGGGCTTTATTTTTGCAAGTATTTCCTGGTCAATATCCTTCAAAATGATTTCGCCGTCCGACTCCAATTTGCCTCCGTATATAGAAATACCTTCGCTGTAGGTATATGCTCCATCTATTGTCAATTGACCTGTGCGTGCCACATACAAAGAACCACCTGCTTGTATTTCTACCCAGGCTGCCCGGGCTTCTCCTTCGATCATTGGCTGTGCAAAATGTCCGTTGAACTCAGTCGGGATAACAACCCGGTCATTTTCATTAGGTATACGGTGAGCATCCCAATTACGAGCTTCGTTCCATGCCGTTTCCTTGCCAGGTGTACCTCCCTTCCAGGTAATGGTATTTTGTGCGGCCAATACAAATGTAGTAAAAACAGTAAGGAAGATGATCAATAGATTTTTCATTGGTTATTTTTTATAATTTGCGAATAATTGATAGGACAAATAAATATATTATACGCACGTCAGGCAAGTAATGCTTATCTAGTGGTTGGTTCGATTATCTAGCGGTATATAATTCCGTAATTTCACCCCGATTATTAATATAGTGTCTTTTAATCAATACCAGGAAATAAAACAATCCATGAAACTGCGAAGCTTATTAGTAGATGATAATCCTTTAAATATTGAAATGCTGTATGATCTGCTTCTTGACCTGGATAAGCAGGTTGAAGTGGTTGGAAAAGCAAGAAGTGGCACAGAAGCATTGAATATGATCGAGTCAGTAAAGCCTGACCTCGTTTTTTTAGACGTAGAAATGCCTGATATGAATGGGTTTGAAGTGTTGGCATCTTTAGACACCATCGACTTTAAAACCATCTTTGTCACGGCGCATAGTCACTATGCTATTCAGGCGATTCGTTTTAATGCATTGGATTATATCGTAAAACCCATCAATCCAAAAGAACTTTATCAGGCTATTCGCCGATACCCTTTAAATGGGGATGTTTCGGTTCATCAGGATCAGATCAAAACAGCTTTAAACAACTTCCGGGAAAAGGATCTGCTCGACCAGGTTCTTTATTTACCCACACAGGAAGGCGGGCTAAAAATGGTATTGCGGGATATCGTTCGAGTGGAGGGGGATCGCAATTATAGCACGTTTTATTTAGCAAATGGCAAGACCAAAATCTCCTCCAAGACCCTTGGCCATTTTGAAGAAATTCTTTCAGATAAAGGCTTCTTCAGGTGCCATCGTTCTTTTATTGTGAATCATTATCACATTGAGAAAATTCAAAAGGATTGCTTCTTGCTGAAAGATGAAAACGAAATTCCTATTTCAAGGCGGAGGAAAACAAAGGCTAAGGAGTGGTTTTTAGAGTTTGCCTATTAACAGAAGTCAATTGACGGGGCAATATTTGAAAAGACAAAAAAAGGCAACTAATTATGCATTTACCATTATTACAAGATTTTTTAATCCTGTTAGGGTTTTCCGTAGTAGTCGTTTTTGTCCTTCAACGATTAAAACTACCATCCATCCTGGGTTTTTTGCTCACCGGGGTTTTGATTGGCCCTTTTGGACTCGGGCTTGTACACGAATCCGAAGAAATTGAGATTATTTCGGAAATGGGGGTCATCTTATTGTTGTTCGTTATCGGGATGGAGTTGTCTATCAAACATCTGCTGTCTATAAGAAATACGGTTTTTATTGGTGGCACCATACAGGTTGGACTGACGGTTTTGGTTGCTGGGCTAATCTATTATTTACTCGGTAAAGGATGGGATGAAGCGCTGTTTGTGGGGTTTTTGTTTTCCCTCTCTAGTACTGCCGTCGTTTTAAAGGTATTCCAGGACAGAAACGAAATATCGGCTCCTCATGGACGAAATGCCCTTGCCATCCTCATTTTTCAGGATATTATCGTAGTACCTATGATGTTGTTCACTCCCATCATTGCCGGGCAGACGGATAATGTTCTGAATAGCGTACTCATGCTATTGCTCAAAACAACTGTAGTCATTGTCATTACCATGGTAAGTGCGAGGTATTTGGTGCCCAGATTGATGCATGTTATTGCCAAGACGGGCAGTAAAGAATTATTTTTAATTACCACCATTACTATTTGTTTCGCAGTAGCCTTTCTTACTTCTGAGGCAGGACTTTCACTGGCGCTTGGTGCATTTCTGGCTGGGTTGATTATTTCCGAATCGGAGTACAGCCATCAGGCTACCAGCATCATACTTCCCTTTCGGGAATTATTCACCAGTTTCTTTTTCATATCTGTGGGTATGCTATTGAACCTTCAATTTTTTGGTGAACACATTTTGGTGATAACGCTTATTGTAGTAGGGGTGTTTTTTATAAAATCAATAATTGCTTCTTTGGCGGTAGCCGTATTGAAGTATCCTCCTCGTACTTTCCTGCTTACCGGGCTTGCCTTGTTTCAGGTGGGCGAATTTGCGTTTATCCTCTCCAAAGTTGGCATTCAATACGGCCTCTTAAATGCAGAAACCAATCAGTATTTTTTGGCCGTATCTATCATTTCTATGCTGCTTACACCTTTTGTCATTATTTTCTCTGAAAATATTGCCTTCGGAATGATGCGCTTGAAGCCTATGAAAGCCATGGATAAAAAGATGACAGGAGCAACAGAGGAATCAAATCAGGTATTTGCGGAGGAGCTGGACAATCACCTGGTGATCATCGGTTATGGTATCAATGGTAGTAATCTTGCGAAGGCGGCGGCATTCAGTAAGATCCCTTATGCTATCATCGAACTCAACGCCGAGGTAGTGAAAAAGGAACGCAAAAAAGGAATTCCCATTATCTATGGAGATGCGACTCAGGATCATATGCTGGATATCGTTAAACTTTCGAAAGCCAGGGTAGTCGTCATTGCCATTTCTGACCCTAATGCAACAAAAGTCATTATTAAAAATATCCGCGCTATCAGCCAATCCGTTCATATGGTAGTTCGAACAAGATTTATCAATGAAATTTCTGAACTTATCGCCCTGGGTGCTGATGATGTGATCCCCGAAGAGTTTGAGACTTCTATCGAAATTTTCTCCAGGACACTCCATAATTTCCTCATTCCCGAAGACGATATTGAATATTTTATTGAAATAATACGGTCCGATAATTACAGGTTGTTTCAAAATAAGAAAAGTACTCCGAGAACATTCAAGCCTACTAATTTCCCAGCCTTCAATATTTCTAGCTTGAAGGTGAAAACAGATAACGGAGGAATCGTTGGTAGAACCGTGAACGAACTAGATATAAGAAACCGCTTTGGTGTAAACATACTGGGCATAATGAGAGGAGAAGAACTAATCAGTAATATCAGACCCGATGAAAGGATTCTCAAACGAGACATCCTCTATGTTATGGGCAGCAAAACAAGCATCAATAAATTTAGAAAATCAATTGATTGAAGAAGCCTATAGCGCCATTTTTTTGCTAATGGTTTCCATCCCGAGTATTATTGGTGAGCTGTCATTAGCTATCTGGCTGCTTGTTAAGGGAGGAAAAGAGTGAAAAGAAACATCCTAAAACCAACAAAAATCACCTTTCCAAGCTTAGTTTATTCCTCAAAAAAACGTAACTTACTGG
>CAZHOV010000008.1:12576-67626 GCA_964534315.1 uncultured Saprospiraceae bacterium
AAACCTGGAAACCTGGAAACCTGGAAACCTGGAAACCTGGAAACCTGGAAACCTGGAAACCTGCCCTCTCCCTTTGGTGAAATGCTAAAAATAGGTGTGCCACTTTTTAAAAGTTGACAGCCAATTAAATCATTATTTCACTCAATCTAAATCAATCATGGCCATGTCAAATAATCCGGATTCCCTCCAAAAAGAGACGTCTAAAAACAATCAAATTTTGCCATCTGAACAACGGAAAATAGCCGTTCCCCACGAACGCGGGGTCAAATTATTACATAATCCAGTGTATAATAAAGGTACTGCCTTTACCGAGGAGGAACGAAAGACTTTTGGGCTGAGCGGCTTACTGCCACCAAGAGTCATCTCACAAGATCTTCAGGCAGACCGGATCATGGAAAACCTCCGTAAAAAGCCCAACGATCTGGAAAAATACAACTTCATGGTAGCGTTGCAGGACCGGAATGAAAATCTGTTTTATTACGTTCTGCGGAGGCATCTCCATGAATTAATGCCCATTATCTACACGCCAACAGTTGGGAAGGCGTGTCAACTTTTTGGTCATATTTACCGAAAACCCAGGGGCCTATACCTCTCCATAGAACAAAAGGGACACCTCAAAGAAATTTTGCTTAACTGGCCTCACAAGGATGTTAAAGTGATTGTCGTAACAGATGGAGGTAGAATTCTCGGCCTTGGAGACCTGGGAGTAAATGGTATGGGAATTCCCATTGGAAAGCTTGCCTTGTACACTGCTTGTGCGGGAATCGATCCTACCAACTGCTTGCCGATAACAGTGGATGTCGGAACCAATAACGAGGACTTGCTGGCAGATCCCCTCTATCTTGGACACAACCACGAGCGGATCACCGGTGAGCGGTACGAAGCACTTTTTGATGAATTTGTTTCGGCTGTTCAGGAGGTTTTCCCCGATGCCGTCATCCAATTTGAAGACTTTGCTACCCAAAATGCGTTTAAATTATTGAAACGATATCGGGAAAAAGCTCCTATTTTTAATGATGATATCCAGGGGACGGCCAGCGTAGCTCTTGCCGGATTACTTGGTGCTTTGAGGATTACCAATCAGAATATCAAAGACCAAAAAGTCTTGTTCCTGGGTGCCGGAGAGGCCGGGATTGGGATCGGGACTATGATTTCCAAGGCTATGACAGAAGCGGGGTTGTCTGAAGAAGAGGCTAAAAAGAATAACTGGTTTATGGATTCTAAAGGGTTGGTTTGTGCTGAACGCAAAGATTTAGCTCCTCATAAGTTGAAATTTGCACATGACCATGCCTTTATACAAGATTTTGTAGAAGCTATTCGGGAGTTAAAACCCACTGCGATCATTGGTGTCAGCGGTCAAGGACGGAAGTTTACGGAAGAAATCGTCCGGCTGATGTCAACAATAAACGATCGCCCTATCATATTTGCCCTTTCCAACCCAACCTCCAAATCAGAATGTACGGCAGAAGAGGCCTACAAGTGGAGTAACGGGAAAGCTATTTTTGCCAGCGGAAGCCCATTTGATCCTGTAGAATTTAAGGGCAGGAAAATTATTCCGGGCCAGGGAAATAATGTTTATATCTTTCCCGGTGTTGGTTTAGGTTTATCTTATTGTAAATCCAAAATGGTTACAGACAGCATGTTTTTTACTGCAGCCAAGTCACTTGCTTCTATGGTAACAGATGAGGATTTGGCCAACGGTACGGTTTATCCTTCTGTCGATAGAATTCGGGAGGTCAGTGCACAAATAGCTATTGCAATAACAAAGGTAGCCGTAGAGGAAGGATTGGTGCAAGGTCATTATTTGATGGATGTAGAAGAAAATATTAAACATTCTATGTACCAGCCTGATTATGCAAATTATTTGTAGGGAGAAAAATAATAAGGAGTAAGCATCTATGTCAAGTTTCAATTCTTAAAGGAATACCAATTTATTTAGTATTGACGTAAGGTTCGGATAGTTACCTTTTGATCATCAATGGTTTTAAATAACTTGAGGTTCGGGCGTTTGCATTTGACAATCAATTTTTTAAAAATTATTTCTCTTGCCAACGCTCGCCTTTTGTTCCTAAAAGCCTGTCTACCAAAGGTAGAGAGGGCCAACGCTCCAGTTTTTAGGTGCGGGCTGATTTCCCCTACCTTCAGTAGGCAGGCTTTCAGGGATAAAGGGAGCGGGAGCGGCTTTTCTATTTTATTGAAGTCGAACCTAACGTTATTTAACTATATTTTCCTTTCCTCTGTTTTGGCGTTTCAAGAAGAATTATTACATTTGGATCAATCTTAAAAGAGAATCATTCTCATCTAATATTTAATCATGAATGCTAAAGAAATTGCAGAAAGGCTTTCTGAAAAGGGATTACGGGTTACGCCCCAGCGGATTGCCATTTTAGGTGCAATACTAGAATTAAACAATCATCCCTCTGCAGAAAAGATCATCGAATACGTAAAAGATAATTATCCGAATATTTCAGTCGGAACGGTTTACAAAGTTTTGGATTCTTTTGTAGAAAATAATTTGGTCAAAAAGGTAAAAACGGAAAGTGGAATTATGCGTTATGATCCGCTTCAAGCCAATCATCATCATTTATACTGTAAGGAAACAGATAGAATAGAGGATTACGAAGATGAGCGATTAGATCAACTGATCATTGACTACTTCAAAGAGAGAGGAATAAAAAATTTCAATATTCAAAATATTCAACTTCAAATAACTGGTACATTTAAAAGTTAACAATTATGAGTCATTCAAATGGAAATGGTAAATGCCCGGTAATGCACGGGGGAAATACCACGTCTGCCAAGACGTCTGTAACGGGGTGGTGGCCCAACGCGCTAAACCTGGACATTTTACACCAACACGACACAAAAACGAACCCACTAGATGAGGATTTCGATTACCGCGAAGAGGTAAAAAAGCTTGATGTTGAAGCTTTAAAGAAAGATATGCACGACCTGATGACCGACAGCCAGGAATGGTGGCCTGCAGACTGGGGGCATTACGGTGGTCTGATGATCCGTATGGCCTGGCACGCTGCCGGAACCTACAGAATTTCCGACGGTCGTGGTGGTGGAGGAACCGGAAACTTACGGTTTGCTCCATTAAATTCATGGCCAGACAATACAAGCCTGGATAAAGCAAGACGCCTACTTTGGCCGGTCAAGAAAAAATACGGCAACAAAGTAAGCTGGGCAGATTTGATCATTTTAGCTGGAAATATAGCCTATGAAAGTATGGGGCTTAAAACATTTGGGTTTTCTTTTGGGCGCGAAGATATCTGGCATCCGGAAAAAGATGTTTACTGGGGAGCTGAAAAAGAGTTTCTTGCACCAAGTGATGAACGATATGAAAACGTGGATGACCCGTCAACGATGGAAAACCCATTGGCAGCCGTGCAAATGGGATTGATCTATGTGAATCCAGAAGGGGTTAATGGTAAGCCCGATCCAATGAAAACAGCCGGCCAGGTACGGGAAACGTTTGCTCGTATGGCGATGAATGACGAGGAAACGGCTGCTTTGACTGCAGGAGGGCACACTGTTGGTAAGACGCATGGTAATGGCGATGCAAGTCTCCTCGGTCCAAATCCTGAGGCTGCAGAAATCGAAGAGCAAGGTTTTGGCTGGTCTAATCCTACCCAAACGGGTAAAGGTCGCTATGCCGTCACCAGCGGTATTGAGGGGGCCTGGACGACTCATCCGACAAAATGGGATATGGGTTACTTCGACATGTTATTCAATCATGAGTGGGAATTAGCAAAGAGTCCTGCGGGTGCCTGGCAGTGGGAGCCGGTAGATATCAGGGAGGAAGATATGCCTGTCGATGTGGAAGATCCTTCTATTCGCAAAAAACCGATCATGACAGATGCTGATATGGCGATGAAGATGGATCCGAGCTACAGAGAAATTTGCATGAAATTCTGGAAAGATCCGGAGTATTTCGCTGATACCTTTGCTCGCGCATGGTTCAAGCTGACGCACCGCGATATGGGGCCAAAAGCACGCTACATCGGACCAGATGTACCAGAAGAAGATTTGATCTGGCAAGATCCGATTCCTGAAGGACGTTCGGATTATGACGTCGATGCAGTTAAAGCTAAAATCGCTGATTCAGGTCTTTCTATCGCAGATATGGTTTCTACCGCCTGGGATAGCGCCCGAACATATAGAGATTCTGATAAGCGAGGCGGTGCCAATGGTGCTCGTATTCGGTTGGCTCCTCAAAAAGACTGGGCAGGTAACGAACCTGAACGGTTAGCCCGGGTACTTGACATATTAGCACCTATTGCCAAGGAGTTTGATATCAGTATTGCAGATACCATTGTACTGGCAGGTAATCTTGGAGTAGAGCAAGCAGCTAAAGCTGCGGGATATGATATCACGGTACCCTTTGCACCCGGACGCGGAGATGCTACCGACGAAATGACGGATGCAGACTCTTTTGCACCCCTTGAGCCCCTGGCTGATGGCTACCGCAACTGGGTAAAAAAGGAATATGCCGTTACTCCTGAAGAATTAATGCTCGGTCATACCGCTCCGGAGATGACTGTCTTGATCGGAGGTATGCGTGTGATGGGGACTAATCATGGAGGTACCAAACATGGCGTATTTACAGATAATGAGGGCGCCTTGACCAATGACTTCTTCGTCAACCTGACGGATATGGCTAACAAGTGGAAAAAAGTAGGGGATAACCATTTCGAAATCCACGACCGTAAGACAGGTGAGGTAAAATGGACCGCTACCCGTATGGACCTCGTATTTGGTTCCAACTCCATCCTTCGTTCCTATGCAGAGGTATACGCACAAGATGACAACAAAGAAAAGTTTGTTCACGATTTTGTGAATGCCTGGGTGAAGGTAATGAATGCCGACAGATTTGATTTGAAGTAATTTTTTGTGAAAATATTAAAAAGCCCCACAACATTTTTACTGAAATGTGTGGGGCTTTTTTTAAATGAGCACTGTTTGGATAAATGAATTTAAATGAACAACTGCATCTTTTGTAAAATCGTAAAAGGGGAAGCCAAATCCTGGAAAATTTTGGAAAATGCGCATGTTTATGCATTTTTGGATATACATCCTGTAAGTAAGTATCATACCTTAGTTATTCCGAAGCGGCATTATGAAAACCTATTTGATATACCGGAAGAAGACCTTAAAGAGGTCATCGCCGGGGTGCGAACCATCGTCAAGTTGTATGAGGAAAAGCTGGGTATCCAGCATGTACAGATTCTTAGTAATAATGGTCGGGAGGCTCAACAAGATGTATTTCATAGTCATTTTCACATTATACCGAGGCATATGGGGGACGGGCAAAACCTGAGATGGAAAACTAATAGGGGATGGGTAAAGGAATTTGATGAGATGGTGGAGAAGATAAAAACTTGAAGAAGGTGAGAGAAAATAAATGATCTACGCTATCGGGATGAGCTTTCTGATGAGATCGATTTCAAATGGTAATTGGAAGTTAAAAAAATTATTCTTTTATTCGTTTTTTTAGATTCTATTAAAATTTAAAATCAATGAGCGATAATGATAAGGAATTTTTTGAACGGGCAGACGATTATATCAATCTGGCCAATGAGCAGTTAGCTAAAGCTAATCGCGGTAAGGTGAGTGCATCTATGATGTTTGGCACTGCCCGGTTCAATGCCTGGCTAAGTGCCTGCGAGTTTGAAACGGCTGAAGAGTTAAAAGCCGCCAAACCACAAATGATCAAGTACTTCCTGGAAGAGTATGAAAAGATGCTGAGTGAGAATATAGATGATTATGTGAAAAACTTTGATAAGTATACGAAGGGAATGGAGGGGTAGGTTAGTTTGCAATTGGTAAAAGCGCCAATCTTACTTTTGGGCCTCTTGGCAAATCTTTTCCAACCAGGCCCGGTCAGTAAGCAATTCCGTAGTTTGTATTAGGTTGCAAACTTTGTTCAACTTTGATTGGGGTAATCGTATGATTTGAAATAATAGTTGGCAGAAGTTTAAGTAGGTATGTTTTAGATTATTCGAAAGTTCTTTATTCCTTTTTAGAAAAATAGTAAAGGAGGCAATAAGGGCAAGTAAAGGTTCTTCGGTATTGGTTTCATAATAGATCTTCGCCAGTAACACTCTTGCTCCCAGGTAATAATTCAGATCGGAGTAAGCGACTTGGAGGAGTTGTTCCTGAGCTTGCTCAAAGCGGCCGGTGTAATAGTATAATTCTGCCAGGTTATAGTGCAGCGCATTTTCCCGAAATGCCTCCGGCAGAAGTGGGGCATATTGCTCTATAAAAGCTTCAATGCGATCATACTGTTTCATTCGGAGCGATAGTTTTACCACATTAGTGAACGCCCAGGGAGAAATTTTATCATCCTCGATCAAAATGTTTTGTTCAATTCCTGAACGGTAAAGATTGAGGGCTTCTTCTACATAAGGTGTTTTGCCCTGCCTGATTTTTCGGGCACAGTAATTAATAGCAAAGAGGTAGATATCACGTAAATCGTTAAAAGGGATTTCCCTGGAGTTTGCTTCAATTCCAACTTTTAGTTTCCTAAAATAAGCTTCATCTTTTTCCTCTGAAAGCGCCTGGAAAATGGTATAGTAGAGCTGTATGATGGGCTCTCCAAAAAAGTCTTGTTCTTCTAAGTGTTGAATCCAGTTATGCGAAAGATTTAGTTGGTACCTTGCCTGCAAGATGGTTTGCCGGTCCAGCATAGCGCAAGAAATACGAAGGCGATGCAAAAAATAATACCGGTCAAGCTGGGCAGAGGCAATTTGGATGTTTTTATCAAATTTTCTCAGGCGCTGTCGTTCAAAATGCTGCTCTTTTATTTCTGCCCATTGGAATTGAGCCAGGAAAAAATCTCCGCTATCCCCTTTAGGGGTTTCCAACTCTCTGGCCAACGACCGGTCGATTTGCCGGTAACTCTTTTCCAGTCCTCTTCGTGATAGTTCTTCCAGTAATGCAAGTTGACGCTGATATGGTTTTTGATCAATCTGCTGTATCGATAAAAAATGCTCAACTAATTTATTCACGTTACTCAAAAGGTAGCGCAGTGTCTTGTCATGGTATGGCTGACCCGGATATACATATCTGAATAACCTCTCTTTAGTTAGTTGGTCTGAGGTGAATTCAGGATGAAAGGGTTGTAAATAATTAAAAAGCTTGCACACATCTTGGTCTTTATTGAAATAATCAGAAGATAAAAAAGATTCAAGCTCCCTCATTTCCTTTTCGTCCAATGTTTGAAGTATTAAGAGGAGTTTGGCGTTAACCATAAGCCTATATTTTCGACAAATTACAAAAACACATGTTAGAAATATTAAACTGAATAATTTAATATATTGATATACAATTAGTTAGTTTTTTAATTTTTATCTGTCTCATATAAAAATAACAGACAAATCAAAAAAATAGTATTTGATTTGCTGTATTTCTACTACTACATTTGTAGTGTAATAAATGAAATATGAAAAAGATGCCACGAAAATTTCTAATAACGATCCTTTTTACGGTGCTATTTGGAGCTTCCTTTTGTGCCCAAGAAGTATGGCCGGGAGATGTCAATAATAATGGAATTGTTAATGAGGTGGATCTGCTGTTTTGGGGGATTGCTTTTGGCAGTGCCGGCCCTGCCCGTGATGAAGCAGGAACGGACTGGCAGGCTTATGATCTTCCTTCCCCCTGGGGACAGACCTTTCCGAATGGTAATAATTATGCCTTTGCAGATTGCAATGGCGATGGAGTAGTGGATGAGGAAGATTATGAGGATGCGATTGAAGACAATTATGGCCTTCAACACCTGCCGATATCATCCGATGGTTACAGTAATGCAAGTGGGGGAAGTGCTCCAAGGATAATCCTTGAACCTAGTGCTCAGGCTGTTGAAGAAGGAGCTGTAGTGGATATTACCTTCCGCATTGACGATGCGCAATTACCGCTAAATGACTTCTACGGTATTGCCTTATCCCTTAGCTACACTAGCGAACTACTGGAAAATGATGATGGTCCGGATTTTGAATTAACAGAAAATAGCTGGATAGAGTCCGATAATTCTTATATCGAAACAGTGTATGACGAAACGGGTAATCAGGGCACGGCCGCGCTGGCAATAACGCGGACCAACCAAGTAGGGGTGCCCGTAGAAAACAGCATGGTGGGTACTTTCTCTATCGTGATTGAAGATATCATTGTAGGCTTGGAGCTGGACACTTTCTATATGTGGGTGGACAGTATTAAGCTTATTAATCCGGGGTTAAACACCATTCCGGTTGTTCCTGATACGGCACAGGTGATCATTGCTAAAGATTTGAAGTTGCTTAATTCTTCCAATTTACCTCACGAGTTGGAGTCGATGAATGTAAAAATATATCCTAATCCTGCAAGAGAAGAACTCTTCATTCATACTGAATTTCCCTTATTAAATCTATTACTTTTTGATCAATTAGGCAGAATCAGAGCCGTCAACTTACAAACGATCGGCCTGCATCGTTATCGGCTGGACTGTAGCGGTCTGCCACCAGGAATTTATTGTATGAAAGCCCAAAGCGACCTGGGAACAATCATTAAGAAAATTATTATTTCACACTAAAAACTACTTTTTAATGAACAAGCTATTTTTAATTATTCCTTTTCTCAGTATTTTATTGATAATCGGATGTGATTCTTCTGACGACATGGATGATATGCCTGTCGATCAGAATCTCACTATACCTTCCGATACGGAAGATTTTATTGCTGCGAATTATACCGGCTTTTCCATTCAGAGCTCTGAGCAAGAAGATATCTGTGACGATACGCCGGTTTATGAAGTAGAGTTGGAAGATGGCCCCGGGCCGGATGTAGATCTTTACTTCGATCTGAACTGGAATTTCCTTTTTGAGGCAACCGATATTCCTACCTCTGATCTTCCCGGCGAGGTGCTTGACACCATTCAGACGGCATATCCAGACTACTCGATAGAGCAAGACGAAACAGAACGTTTTGATTTCCCCGATGGCAGCATTCAGTATAAAGTAGAATTGGATGCTAATAATTTACAAGATCTTGAATTAATATTAAGTGCAGATGGAACTGTTATTTGTACGGATACAAGTAATGATGACGATGATGATGACGGAGACGATAATAACAATGACGATGATGACGATGATGACGATGATGACGATGATGATGATGATGATGACGATGATGACAATGACAATGATGATCAGGAAGTAGATATTCCGGGGAACATTCTGGATTTAATAAATTCCAATTATGGCTCATTTAATATCGAGGGAGCAGAGACTGAAGACATTTGCGACGATACGCCCGTGTACGAGATCGAGTTGGAAGATGGCTCGGGGACGGACATAGATCTTTATTTTGATCTGGACTGGAATTTCCTTTTCGAAGCTACGGAAATCTCTGCCTCTGATTTACCAAATGCGGTTATGGCTGCGATTCAGTCGCAATATCCTGATTTTACTCTTGAGGAAGATGATATTGAACAATGGGATTTTCCTGACGGTACCACTCAGTATAAGGTAGAGCTGGAGTCAGCTGACGAAGATGTAGAGTTGGTATTTAACGAAGATGGTACTATTTTCTGCACCGATGATTAATTAAATTATAAAAGGTGTCTCGAAAGGCTACTAGTGTTTCGAGACACCCTCAAGAAATAGCAGATGAAACACAAAGCTGCAGCGCAGCGAAAGAGAATAGTCAACGTATTTTTTCTTTCGCCCCTACGGGGCTTTTATGATTAACCATCAATAAACCAGAGGCTTACGCCACTGGCTACGATATTTCGCTGCTATGCAGCTTTATGCTGTAACTAATTTTAGCCCATGATTCGCATGATTCATGTGTATGTTAAGCCTCACCAATATTCAACACGACCCTGCCATCGATCTTTCCGGCTTTCATGCGGTCGAATATCTGGTTGATATCTTCCAGTTTTGCTGCTTCGACTGTTGATTTAACTTTACCTTCCGTAGCAAAATCAAGGCATTCCTGCAGGTCTTTTCGCGTACCAACGATAGAGCCTCTTACGGTTATTCGGTTCAGTACCGTTTCGAAAATAGGCAGGTCAAAGCTTCCCGGTGGTAAACCGGTCATAGAAAGCGTCCCTTTTCGCCTCAATGTAGAGATCGCCTGGGAGAAAGCCGTGGTAGAGACGGCAGTGACAAGGGCGCCATGCATGCCGCCTCCGCTTTCCTTTTTGAGGTATTCGCCCGGATCGTTTTGGGTGGCATTAACAACCAGGTCAGCCCCTAGTTTCTTGGCCAGTTCCAGTTTGTCGTCAGCTACATCAATGGCAGCTACATGCATGCCCATTGCTTTGGCGTATTGGACGGCTACGTGGCCCAATCCTCCAATGCCGGAGATGGCGACCCACTCTCCTGGTTTGGTGTCGGTTTCTTTCAATCCTTTATATACGGTTACGCCGGCGCAAAGTATGGGAGCGATTTCCAGAAATTGACGTTCGCAGGCTAGTGTCCTACATAGCGGGAGTCGGCGGTAACGTATTCGGCATAGCCACCATCTACACCATAGCCAGTGTTCAGCTGGCTTTCGCATAGTGTTTCCCAACCGGTGATGCAATGCTCACAAAACCCGCAGGCCGTATATAGCCAGGGTACACCTTCAGCATCTCCTTCTTTTAGATGTTTGACTTCAGGACCCAGAGCAGCCACATATCCAACGCCCTCATGTCCCGGTACGAGCGGTAGTTTTGGTTTCACAGGCCAGTCTCCTTCTGCAGCATGTAGGTCGGTGTGGCAGACGCCGCTGGCCATTATCTTGACAAGTACTTCGTGTCCTTTCGGACGACGAACAGGCATTTCTTCGATTTGCAGTGGTTTCCCAAACTCGTGGACAACCGCTGCTTTCATAGTGTTTGGTAACATGAACATTAAAATTTTGGTTAGCGATGTCTTAATATAAAGAAAAATTGCTGAACTATCAAGAATCAAAGTAAAGTATCTTACTGGGATAGTTTTACTACTATATAGCGAAATTGAAATGTTTTTACTTTATTAGCATTTAGATTGGATCTAATTTAAATATTGTAGGTGGTTGAATTTAGTTGGAATAGATAGGAAAGTGAAGAAATATGCGTAAAAGAAAGATTCATTAAAAAAACTATTTTAATGCAAGGAAGTGACACAGAATAGCTCTTTTTTCAAGATTTTATAGAGCGAAATCTGTTATTTTTAATTTTCACATTACTGATCTTTTAAAGATAATAGATATGAACCAATATTTTTTATTTTTGGTAACCATCTTTTTGGGGATACAACTCATTGATGCATTGGGGCAAACCCAGGTGGGTGATGACTTATTTGGAATTGCAGAAGGAGAAGAGTTTGGCTATTCTGTAAGCATTTCAGATGATGGAAGCCGAATTGCTGTAGGTGCTCCCTTTTTCTTTGATGTGAGCGATAATAAGCTTAAAGGGCGAGTTAGAGTGCTTGATTTAGTAGACGGTTCCTGGATACAAGCCGGAAATACCATTTTGGGTAGTAATGATTTTGACTTTTTAGGCTTTTCGGTGGCGCTTTCTTCTGATGGCAATACCTTAGCCATTGGTGCGGTAGGCCCTACGAATGCTGATATTACCGGAACGGTAAGAGTATATACTTTTGTAAATAACGGTTGGACTCAACAGGGAGAAGATATTGATGGAGCGGCGATTGGTGATGAATTTGGCACATCGGTAGATATTTCCTCTGATGGAAATCGTATCGCTATTGGAGCGCCTAGAAATGGCGGAAATGGTGTTGACTCTGGTAATGTGCAAGTATTTGAATTTGAAAATGGAGTATGGACCCAATTGGGAGATGATTTAACCGGAGCAGCTCCCGGAGATCGTTCCGGGACATCCGTATCTATTTCTGCTGATGGGCAGAGGGTTGCAGTTGGGGCGCCCAATAATGGAGAAGATGCCGGGCATGTAAGAGTTTTTGAATGGACCAATGGCAGTTGGTCTATATTGGGTATTCCCATTGAAGGAGAGGGGACGCTGGACCAATCAGGGACTGCTGTTTCGCTTTCCGAAGATGGTAATCGAGTGGCTATTGGAGCATTTTTAAACGATGGAGAAGAACCAGGATCAGGGCACGTTCGAATTTACGAATGGAATGGCAATAATTGGGCTCAACTAGGAGATGATATTGATGGGGAAACTACTGCTGATAATTTTGGTCAGACAGTTTCCCTAACGAATGATGGTAACTATGTCGCCATAGGAGCTCCTCGCTTTGGTGTCGGAGATGAGGAAACAGGATACGTTCAAGTTTACAAATGGACAGATGATAGTTGGGAAAAATTTGGTGATGACATAATAGGAAAAGAGCCTATGGAATTTTTTGGTAGTGCTGTTGCCTTTTCCGCTGACGGGCAGCGGGTAATATGCGGAGGTCGCCTGAATGATGTCAATGGGACAAGAGCAGGAAGAGTTGAAGTTAATGAGTTTACGGTGCTTACCACCAAAAACAAAGATCAGCGTATTTCTTTGGAATTATACCCTAATCCCACACACCGTTCTTTATTCTTTAATCAGATAGTCGAAGAAGTGGAGCTGATAAGTCAAACTGGTCAGGTAATCAAAAGACTACAGACTCATCGTCGTCATCAAATTGATGTGTCTAACCTTCCTAATGGTATCTATTTTGTCAAATGCTACATTGGCGAGTATCAGATCATAAGAAAATTTGTCAAACACTAGTTCTGAGGGTTCTTTTACAAAAATCATAAGAATAGATGACGCTCCTTTGATGGATGTTTTTGCGAATCTAAACAATTCCTGCTAACTTTATCCTGGATGCCAATGGAAGGGTTGTTGCTGAAAAGACCGGTCAAAACACCTCCTAAAGCGTATGGTACGAATGCTTTCACCTGCGTCATCCGGATAGAAGACTTTGACCGGATTGCAGACCTCATTATTCAGCATGGTGGCCAGGTGGCTATGCCAAAATT
Source organism: uncultured Saprospiraceae bacterium (assembly GCA_964534315.1). Lineage (GTDB taxonomy): Bacteria > Bacteroidota > Bacteroidia > Chitinophagales > Saprospiraceae > CAZHOV01. The sequence continues at coordinate 25,519 of CAZHOV010000008.1, forward strand.
TGCTATTCCCGGGAAAGGCTGGCAAGGATATTTTATCGACCTGGATAATAACGTATTTGGAATCTTAGAAGTAGACGAACAAGCGAAATAGCTTTCGCTTTTTAGCAATAAAAAACTAAACGTAATTAATATGACCGTTAGGATAATCGCCTGTTGCCTGATATTCATAGGTGTAGGTGCCTGTTCGCAGCAACCTCAAAGTGTGGAAGATCAATTGTTATCCGTTTTCAAAAAGATAAAAAAGGATAGGAACCACGATTTTTTTAAAACGCTTGAGCCTGATGAGGCGGATTGTCAATTCATCTTCAAAGAAGAATATGTTCAGGGGGCTTTAAACCACAGCAGAGCAGCATGGGCACAACTAGAACAATTGCCGGAGGACGGAATGAAACCGGAAACTGATAATGCGAAAGCTAAAGTTATTGCAGTTTCCAAAAGAGAACTTCAAAGTGGTGTGACTAAAGGTCTGCCCAAGGGGTATACAAAACTGTCAGATTTCATTAATGACGGTGTATCTGTTTATGGGATGCAATATTTGAATGAAGACGGCAGCATTCAAAAAACGCGATCTGCTTTCTTTAAAGCCGGTGAAAAGTGGGTGTTTATCCCATTTGCTTACCAGGCATTTGAGGAGTAAGTTGCTAAATTATTCAGGCTTATGAAAATCCACCACATCCGAAATGCTACCATGATCATTGAAGCCAATGATCGCGTTATTCTTGTTGATCCTATGATTGGTCCTGCCGGGACGATTCCCCCCTTTTCTTTTGTCCGATTTAAGCCAAAGCGAAATCCGATCGTTCCATTTCCGGAAAATTGCAGGCATTTGCTCAATGAAGTTACGCACTGCCTGATTACTCATCAGCATCCCGATCATTGCGATAGGGCAGGGAAGCAATGGCTTTCTGAAAAAGGCCTTCCTGTTTATTGCAGCGTGAAGGATGAAGCTGCCTTTAAAAAGATGGGGCTAAATGTAGTCCAATCTATCGATTATTGGAAGCGAATTGACTTTTTGGACGGCAAGATAGAAGGGATTCCGGCAAGACACGGCTATGGGGTGGTCGCCAAAACAATGGGGAACGTCATGGGGTATTATATCGAATTGCCCAGACAGCCCTCTGTTTATCTGAGTTCAGATACTATTTATACAGCTGCAGTGGATAAGGTTTTAAAAGAATACCAGCCCGATATTGCTGTCGTAGCATCCGGATCTGCTCAGTTAGACGTGTTAAAGCCTATTTTAATGACAGTAGAGGACATCTTAACCTTTGTTCGTCATGCACCCAAAAAGGTAATCGCCAATCATCTCGAAGCAGTAAATCATTGCCCGACAACACGCAATCATTTGAAAACAGTGTTATCTAAACAAGGACTTGAGGATAAGGTCTGGATTCCGGAGGATGGAGAAGAGCTAAAAATTGCTTAAAAAATTAGTTAACTTTAATGAAACTTAAATCTCTTTTTTAATGCTTGACAAACAATTAAAAGGATATTCCATTTCTGATTATGTAGTCTTTGAAAATGAATCAGAAAATAAACATGAATATGAAGACGGTATTGTAACGGCTATGTCGGGAGGGACGCTAAATCATGGCATTATTGCCAACAATATTAATGCTGAAATTTATAGTAGCCTTAAATCAAGTAAAAAACCATGTACTTCAATTAATGGAGATGTCAGAATTTTTGTTGAACAAGCGAACTCTTTTGTATATCCTGACGGGATAGTTGTTTGCGGTACTATTGAAACGTTTAAAGATGACCCCCATTCCATTATTAATCCAACTTTAATCATTGAAGTGCTTTCTAAGTCAACAGAAAGTTATGATAGAGGCACAAAGTTCCATAAATATTGTTCGCTTTCCTCTTTTCAGGAGTATATTTTAATTGATCAGTACAAGCCTGTAATTGATTCCTTGTTTCGAGCAAAAAAAGGAGAATGGAAGATGGTCACCACAATAGGTCTCGATCAATCTATTTATCTGCATTCTATTGATGCCACAATCCTGCTGAAAGATATTTACAGAAATACCGTTGACCTGAAAAAACCGCAATTCCGATTGGATCTTTAAATTTGTATTGATGGATTTATTTCCAAAAATCCGAAAAGAGATCACCCTGGAAGCCTTCAGGCAATTGGGGGTTATTTAGATCATTGTTTGTTGAGGCGAAATTTATTCGCCAAGTCTTCACCATCGAATTAATCCATAAGTAAATGAACGTCCGTCTCCATACTCCTTTTTTCCTACTCCTTGTCATCCTTAACCTAGGCAATTTCCCGTCTTTTGCTCAACAATCTGAAGACGACTATACCGATCTAATCCACCAGCGCCTGGGCGGCGAAAGGGAGGTTGGTGTCCAAAGCGGCTTTGTGGATATTCTCACGGACGAACATGCTATTGAAGTGGAATTTGCCGGCAAATGGAAGCAGTCGATTGGGCAGGCGCTTTGGTACGGATTACAAACCGGTAAAAAACCAGGCATCGTCTTGATCAAGGAGCGTAATTACGATAATAAATATATCATTCAACTTGGCTCCGCCCTGCAATATGGAGACTTAACCCAACAAATAAACGTATGGGTATGGCCGGATGACTTTCGAGGAGCTTCAACTACCAACCAACCGCCGGAAAGCTATGGTACTCCTCACCAAAGAATTACCGAAAAATCATATTGGCTGACCACTTCCAGCAAGATCAGGCATAATTCCAGTTGTATGTATTTCAAAAAAACAAGAGGTGTTTATTGCGAAAAAGAGGAGGGAGTAGCTTGCAAAAAGTGTGGAGGGTAGAAGCGATAACCTTCTCGTAAATATGGGATTGTCCCTTAAATTCCCTATTTTATAGGGTATGTCAAAACATAAACCACGATCGAACGAAAAACTAAAACGGACGCTTAATCTCCCGCTGCTCATCTTTTATGGTGTAGGAACCATTCTCGGATTGGGTATCTATGTGCTGTTGGGGAAGGTGGGCGGAGAAGCAGGTATGCTGGCCCCTTTGGCTTTTCTGGTAGCAGCAATCATAGCCGGGTTGACCGGACTTTCTTATGGCGAATTATCGGCAAGAATTCCTAAAAGTGCAGGGGAGGTCAATTATGTAGATGAAGCTTTTGGAATTAAAACACTTTCAGCAACAGTAGGTTGGCTAATCGTACTTTCAGCTATTATTTCAACCGCTACGGTGATAAACGGGTATGTAGGCTATGTACATGTGTTTATAGAACTCCCGGACTGGCTAATCATCACATCAATAACCCTGATTCTAGGCGGTATTGCCGCGAAAGGAATTTCCGAATCGGTTTACACCATCACTATTATTACCCTAATCGAAATTGCCGGGTTATTATTGGTCATTTTTATCGCAGGAGACAACCTGGCCTCTTTTTCAGAACGGTGGCAAGAATTTTTACCAAAAGCTAATGCTGCTGACTGGGAAAAAATACTTCTCGGAGCTTTTTTGGCATTCTTCGCTTTTATTGGTTTTGAGGATATGGTCAATGTTGCCGAAGAAGCTAAAAGACCTGAGAAAGACATGCCGAAGGCGATCTTCATTTCCGTGATTGTTTTGACAGTCATGTATATGATCGTTGCTGTAATTGGCGGGCTGGGCCTGACTCCGGAGCAACTTGAAAATAGCGATGCCCCTCTGGCAGATATCCTGGCCCAAAAAGGCGAAAACTACCCCAAGATCATTAGTGCCATCGGACTGATCGCTATTGTGAATGGGGTGCTGGTCCAAATTGTGATGGGAGCGAGAGTATTGTATGGAATGGCGGAAAAAGAATTGGCGCCGTCCTTATTTGGAGAAGTGAACTCGACGACCAGAACCCCTGTATGGTCCACAGTTTTTATGACTGTTATCATCCTGGCATTGGCCTTGGCATTTAACCTGGAGGCGCTGGCCAAAGCTACTAATTATGTGCTTATCATCGTCTTTATAATGGTTAACCTTTCTCTGATATTTATCAAGCGACAATCCCCGAACCCCGAAAAGGTAAATACCGTTCCTTTAATAATTCCCGTATTGGGAGCAATTTTTAGTTTGGGTATATTGATCTTTCAAGCCTGGACAACCATTGCAGAGCTTTAAACCATCAGAATCTGAATACCCTTCTTGTATATATCATTCTGTTTATTATTGCATCGGCATTCACCTGGAAAGGTAGTCTTTTGCTGGAAAACGCAGCCGACCGGCTTGCCAGTTATTATCAATTACCACCATTAGTGCAAGGAACAATCGTGCTAGCTGTAGGGTCCAGCTTCCCGGAAATATCGACAGTAGTCATTTCAATTTTATTACACGGCGAATTTGACCTGGGGGTAGCGTCTATCACGGGGTCAGCTATATTTAACATCCTCGTTATTCCGGGTATTGCGGGTGTATTAGCCGGTAAAATGTCGGTTAGCCGCGAATTGATTTACAAGGACGGGCAATTCTATATCCTGGCGTTGGCTATATTATTGTTGACTTTCTCGCTAGGAGTAATTTATTATCCCGTAGAGGGAGCAGATACCCTGGGCGAGGTCAATCGGGTGCTGGCTATTATCCCCTTAGCCCTTTATGGCCTGTACCTCTTTTTACAACAGCAAGATACCCGCGAATTTCAAAAAAATGATAATGGTTCAGATAAAACTCAGCATATTCGGGCAGGATGGGAATGGGGAAAGTTCATTTTAGGCTTATTGCTTATTTTGCTGGGAGTAGACGGCCTGATCCGCTCGGTTATTTTTGTAGGAGACTACCTGGGTACGCCCAGTTTTTTCTGGGGAGCTACTGTACTGGCAGCAGTAACGAGTGCTCCGGATTTGATCGTTAGTGTGCGGGCAGCAAAGAAGAAAGAAGCAAACAGGAGTATGGGAAATGTATTGGGGAGTAATATCTTTGACTTGTTGGTAGCCATACCTATAGGTGTCTTGTTAGCGGGATCAGCAGTGATCAATTTCTCCCAGGCCGTTCCCATGTTATTTTTTCTAATCGTAGTGACTATACTTTATCTCGTACTTATGCGGCAAAGCCTCAACTTGAATGTCCGTGAAAGCTGGTTGCTGATAGGTATATATTTACTTTTCATTGCCTGGCTAATAGCAGAAATATTTGGTCCTTTAAATTGGCTGATTTGAAAGCGAATGTCTATCTTTAAAAGAAAAAATGGTCGGTAATTATTTAGTGAGTATCGCCAAACAATTCCATTATTACAAACTGCTTGGCGAAAAGACCTTCGAGCAACTTACCGATGAAGAACTCTTCTGGCAATATCATCCGGATACCAATTCCGTCGCTATTCTGGCCAATCGCCTCTGGGGTAATATGAAATCGCGCTGGACCGACTTTTTGATAACTGACGGTGAAAAAGAATGGCGGGAGCGGGATAAGGAATTTGAGGTGGTGATCAAAACGCGGTCAGAATTATTGCAGAAATGGGAAGATGGCTGGAGTTGTTTATTTGAAGCTCTGGATAGTATCAATGAGGAAAATTTTGATAACCTGGTTTACATCCGAAATCAGGGTCATACTATTATTGAGGCGATTAATCGCCAATTGGCACATTATGCCTATCATGTTGGCCAGATTGTTCAGATTGGAAAGATGCTAAAAGGTAATGAGTGGCAAAGTTTATCTATTCCCAAAGGACAATCAAAAACATTTAATAAAGAAAAGTTTGAGCAAGAGAAAGCGAGAGGGCACTTTACGGATGAATTTTTAGAGCACAAAAGAACAACGAATGAGTTTACTGAAGACGTTTTTACTCCTGATCAGATACGAGAAATCTCAGAAGACCTGCAAATAGGAATGATTGTTTTTGTCAATAAAAAAACCGGGAAAATTCTGTCAACGGTTGATGAACTGGCTCACGGAGAAATGGAAGGATGGGAAGAGGTAAAAGAAGAGATCAGCGAGCAATGGGCCGATCTGGAAAAAATAGAGAAGATGTACTCCCGTGACGCTTTTAGAATAATGGAAGATTTTATTGATGAAGTGTATGATCAAAGGTTGAAAAACCAATTGATCAATGCCCTTAATCGCAGGAAGCCTTTCCGCAATTTCAAAAACATTGTTGAAGATTCGGAATATAGGCAACATTGGTTTAAATTTCGCGATCAACGTCATTTTGCTTGGGTGAAAAACCAATTGAAGGGAATTGAATTGGACATAAAAAGTAGGGAAAAGTGAAAATCTATGCCATTAGCGGACTTGGAGCAGACGAACGGGTTTTCCAATTCTTAAAGCTTCATTATGAAATTGTACCAATCCAGTGGATTAAACCACATATACTTTTTGCTTTATTCCTCCTCTCAGGATCATGAATTACCTTTTCGGGGCAAAAAACAAGGAATTACTTAAAAAGATTTTGAAAGATACAGATCCCCATTTTGCAAAATGGGCAATAAATGCAATGACAACCTGGAGAAATGTGAATGCACCAAAAAATCTGATAAAAATCCACGGGAATAAAGATCTCCTGATTCCCGTTAAAAGAGATTCTCATACCTTTGTGGTTAAAAACGGCCATCATTTTATGATCGTCGATAGAGCGGATGAAATCAACCAAATTATCAATAATGAAATACCCAAATATCTATGATTCCCACCGGCAAAAAAAATAAAGTCCTTACTACCCTAGCTGAACTTATTGAAAAGAATAAGTCTCAAATCATCGAAGCAAACCGGCAAGATGTATCAAATTACCGGGGGGAGGATGAGTCTATGCTGGACCGGCTAAAAGTGGATGAAAAAAAAGTTCAGGGGATGGTCGCTGCCGTTCACCAAGCCATCGATTTGAATGACCCTGAAGGCCACACCATCTATACATTTCAGCACGACAATGGCTTAAGGATAGAAAACAGGACTGTACCATTCGGCACCATTCTGATTATTTATGAATCCAGGCCTGATGTCACGGTAGAAGCAGCGATTACCGCATTCAAAGCGGGTAATCGGATCTTGCTAAAAGGAGGAAAAGAGGCTCGAAATACTAATCTGGTCCTGACAGAACTATGGCATCAGGCATTAGCTCAAAATGAGGTGGATAAAGCTTATGTCACCTACCTGGATTTTAAGAGAGAAGCCACCCAGGAATTGATCAAAACCAATAGTCATCATGTAGATCTGATCATTCCGAGAGGAGGAGAGCGGTTGATCAACTTTGTGAAAAGCAATACCAATATTCCTGTCATTGTAAGCGGCAGAGGGAATAACTTCTTATACGTCGACCAGGAAGCTGATTTTGATATGGCTATCAACATCATATTGAATGGTAAAAGCAGGATCAGCGTTTGCAATGCGTTGGACAAGGTCCTTTTTCATAAAGATATCCCCAATCTGCCTGAAAAACTAAAAAAGCTAATAGGCAAATTAAAAGACCACCATATTGAAATATGGGGCGACCAGACCATCAGCAATCAATTTGATATCGAGTTGGCGGAAGGAGAGTCGATCTATTACGAAGAATTTTTAGCTGCCAAAATACTGTTGAGGATGGTAAAAGGTATAGGCGAAGCGATTGATCTGATCAATCAATATTCCGGAGGACATTCTGCAAGTATCGTAACAAGCAATTCGAAAGCTGCAGAGACGTTTTTGGAGCGCGTAGATTGTGCCGCTGTTTTTCATAATGCATCGACAAGGTTTACGGATGGAGGGCAATTCGGATTCGGAGCGGAGATGGCTATAAGTACTCAAAAAGTGCATTTTCGGGGACCGATCGGAATTGATCAGTTAGTCACTAACAAATGGTTTATTTTTGGCAATGGTCAGATTAGATAGTACGAATCGAAAAATATACTTGTTAAAATGATGGCCCGAAAAAAGTTGATTCTAAAAATAGGCACTTCAACGTTGACCTCAGGCACAGACCGGATCTCTTATGCTAAAATAGAAGATATTGCCCGCCAGATCATTGCGCTTAAGGATGCTTATGATATTGTATTGGTTTCTTCGGGAGCAATCGCTGCGGCACACCAGTTTGTAACCATAGGAAATCTAGGCAAAGCACTAAAGGTGGAATCAAAGCAAGCATTAGCTGCTATCGGTCAGCCCAAGTTAGTGTCTATTTATGATGAAGTATTCAGTAGTTTTGGTTTGAAAGTAGCCCAATGTTTGTTGGTGTATAAAGATTTTAAAAGTGAGGTAGCCCGCACGAATATCCGCAATACCATTGATAAATTGTTGGAGTTTGGGTATACCCCGATTATTAATGAAAATGATACCGTAGCGGTCGATGAAATTGTCCTGGGTGATAATGATAAACTTTCCGCTCTTGTGGCGGTGATCAGCGATGCTACCTTATTGGTGCTGGCTTCCGATATCAATGGTTTGTACACTAAAAACCCAAATATCTATCCGGATGCTCAAATCATAAAAGAAGTCAATGATATTGAAGCGGCTTCTCAATTTATCGACGATCGAGCGTCCGAATTGGGCACAGGTGGTATGGCAACCAAACTGGCAGCGGCAAAGATCTGCAAAGAACATTCCATTGAAATGTGGATTGTCAATGGAAGGCCGGTTAATTTTTTGAGAAATGCCTTAAACGAAAGCAACGATTTTACCAGATTCATTTGATCAGAGAATAATTTTCCCATTTGCAATCAAGTTACAAAATGCTCAAACCCACCGAACAATTCTACCTCAATCTCGAAGAGCCCAATCAAAGCTGCTTTATGGCGATGCGGGAGATCATCCTTTCATTGGATGATCAAGTCACTGAAGAATGGAAGTACCGGATGCCTTTTTTCTATTACAAAGGAAAGATGTTCTGCTATGTCTGGACGGATAAGAAGACAAAAGAACCTTACCTGGGTGTTGTCCGGGGAAATTTGCTGGATCACCCCGCCCTGGAAGCAGGCGATCGTACCAGGATCAAAATTTTACGCATCAATCCGAATGAAGATATACCTATTGAGTTAATAGCCGAGATATTAGAGCAGGCCATGTCATTGTATAAATAATAACGAATGCCTTCCAAAGGCATCACCATCGGCACGGGCTTCAGCGCTATTTATGCTTCCATACAACTTAAAAAGCTTGGGATTGAAAACTTTTTCCTCTCAAATCCTTAGCTAGATTTAAGGAAAACCATTAAGTTAGTGGTTTATGTGTCAACAAACCTATCACAAGATTGATGGCTAAAAAGAAGAAAGCATCTACGAAACTTCCGAAACTAAAAGATACGCCTTCGTGGTGGGCAAATCAACGATTACTACTGATCGTGCTGTTTGCATTTAGCGTATTGCTTTATGCCAATACTTTAGGGCATGATTACAGCCAGGATGACGCCATCGTTATTTATGATAATGAATTTACCACCCAAGGTGTTGCCGGCATTCCGGATATTTTAAAATACGATACGTTCAGGGGTTTTTTTAAGGAAGAAGGTAAGGATAAGCTGGTCTCTGGAGGGCGTTACCGCCCGCTTACCCTTGTGATGTTTGCTCTTGAATGGCAGTTTTTCGGCAGCAATCCATTCATTGGCCATTTGGTCAATATTTTGTTGTTTGGCCTGACCAGCGTGCTGCTATTTTTGACCATCAAACAACTGACGAAAGGGATGCGAATGGCAGGATTTTCTACTTTTGTCGCCTTAGTAGCCACCGTCTTATTTGCCGCTCATCCGGTGCACACCGAAGCAGTAGCTAATATCAAAGGCCGTGATGAGATCGTTTCCTTGCTGGGGAGTCTCGCTGCCCTTTATTTTTGTATGAGGGCTTACCGCGAAAAAAATCAGCTACTAAATCTTTATGGAGTTGTTTGTTTTTTTCTGGCCCTCTTTTCAAAGGAAAACGCTATAACCTTTCTAGCTGTCATTCCAATGGCATTGGCCTTTTTTACCAAAAGTAACCTCTCCAAAACAGCCATCTTAACCGCTCCATATATTGCGGCCGCAGTAGTATTTTTAATGATCCGGGGAGCTGTTATTGGCTGGGATCTTGGAGATCCGCCTCAAGAGTTAATGAATAATCCTTTTTTGAAATGGGAGGGTAATCGATATGTACCTTTTACCTTTGCTGAAATCTTGGCGAGGGTATCGTTCACCTTATGGGAATATCTGGGATTATTGATCTTTCCCCATCCGCTTACCCACGATTATTATCCCAATCAAATAACGGTAAAAAACTGGTTCGATATTCGTGTAATTTTGAGTGCTCTTTTTCACATTTTATTATTGGCTTATGTCGCCTTCCTGTTTATTTCCCGTTTCATAGGAAATGAATTCAAGAAGCGGCCGTTAGTATTCTGTGCAGGCTTTTATCTGGCCACCCTCTCTATCGTTTCCAATTTATTTTTTCCTGTAGGGACAAACATGTCGGAGCGCTTTATCTATATGCCATCCGTTGGCTTTTGCCTGGCACTTGGGGTGTTAGGTTATTCGCTTGCACAATATTTGGTGAAAGATAAAAAAGTGCGTTCTTTTAAAGACCTTCAGGTGGTATTGATGATAGTAGGTATCGTCGCAATTGCTTTTTCCGTCAAAACGATAACCAGGAATACGGTTTGGAAAAATAATTATACGCTTTTTACAACGGATATCAATACCTCTTCAAACAGTGCTAAGTTAAGGAATTCAGTGGGGGGAGAGTTGATCACTCAGGCCACTCAGAAAAAAAATGAGGCTCAAAAGCAGCAGATGCTGGAAGAAGCTATTGGCCATCTTAAAGAAGCCGTAACTATTCATCCGATCTATAAACATCCGCTTGCCTTGCTGGGGAATGCACACTTTTACCTTCAACGCTATGATGAATCGATAGCCTATTTTCAACAAGCGTTGCGTATGGACCCCAATTATTCTCTGGCCCTTGAAAACCTGTCAAAAACCTACGCGCGGGCAGGTAGATATTATGGAGAGGAACAAGGGAACCTCCAAAAAGCGTTACAATATTTGCAGGAATCGTTTAAAATGAATCCTAATAATTATGAAACGGTACGTTTATTAGGAGTAGCATATGGACAAAGTGGTCAGCATGCCAAAGCAGTAGAGTTTTTTGAAAAGGCCCTGGCATTACAACCTAATAATGCCGATGCCATGTGGAATCTGGGCAGTGCTTATTACTACATTGGTCAGACAGAAAAGGCAAATAAAATGCACCAAAAAGCAATACAACTAAAACCAGAGTATAAAGAAAGGTTAGGCAATTAGCAGCTTGCAATTAATAGTTATTAGAAATATATATTCTTTGCGATCTCTGCGCCTTTGCTAGAACTCAAAAGATAAACAAATAAATGCATAAAACTGGAACGAGAAGTGTAACTCTGTGGCAATGGAGTTTACTGATTAGAATGATTAACATCACTGGTTCAAGAAAAAAAGTACTCAATACCCAATACTCAATATTCAATACTATCTTGATGAGATCATGGTTGCTGACTACGATACTGCTGCTTGGAATAAACATTCCTCTGAATAACAAGGGTATGTCTACCAAAGCTATAGCCTTGGCCCTGGAGGAAGAACTGGAGAAAACGGCTTTTATCGATTCGGTATACAATCAGATGAGCTGGGAGCAGCGGCTTGGTCAATTGTTGATGATTCGGGCCCATTCTAACAAAGGGGCTGCTCATGAGGCGTTTGTCAAGCGTCAGATAAAAGAGTATCATGTAGGGGGGATTGTATTTTTTCAAGGGACACCTGAAAAGCAGGCGATCTTGACTAATGAGTATCAACAATTGGCTAAGACTCCTTTGCTGGTAGCGATGGATGCAGAGTGGGGACTGGGGATGCGATTGAAAAAATCGACGATTAGCTATCCGAGGCAACTTACTTTGGGGGCGATCCGGAATGAAAGACTGCTTTATGATTTTGGCCGGGAAATAGCCGTGCAGCTTCGTCGCCTTGGGGTGCATATGAATTTTGCACCCGTAGCCGATGTCAATAACAATCCAAATAATCCGGTCATTAATACCCGTTCGTTTGGAGAAGACCGGTTTCATGTAGCAGCACGAAGCTACCAATATATGAAAGGAATGCAAGATGGTGGAGTGCTGGCTTGCGCCAAACATTTTCCCGGCCATGGGGATACAGATGTCGATTCACATCTTGATCTACCTGTGATTACTCACACCGCTGAGCGGCTGGACAGTATTGAGTTGTATCCCTTTAAATTGCTTTCCAAAAGAGGTATTGCCAGCATCATGGTCGCTCATTTACACGTACCTGCAATTGACGATTCAGATAATCGCCCTACGACCTTATCCGCGAAAGCGATAAAAAACACCCTTCAGGAAGATATTGAATTTCAGGGTCTTGTGATCACAGATGCTATGGAAATGCAAGGAGTAGCCAAGCATTTTCCACCAGGTGAAGCGGAGGTAGAAGCCCTGAAAGCGGGGAATGACATCATTTTATTACCTTCTGATATTGATGTGGTATTTCCTAAATTATTGAAAGCGCTTCAGAACGGTGTAGTTGATACGGTGCAAGTTGAACGCAGTGTGAAAAAGGTAATTGAAGCAAAATATTCCATTGATCTGTTTAAGAATGATAATCAGGTAGTGCTAGACAAGTTATCTAGCGACCTTAACCGACCGGAAGCGGTGGCTTTTAAGCAGAAACTGTTTGAAAGTGCTATTACTTTGGTGCGTAATCGAAACAGCATTATCCCCATCAATACGATCGATCAATCCAAATGGGCAACACTAAGTATCGGCTCCACCGTTAAGACAACTTTCCAGGAATCGATCGATCAATATTTACCGGTGACCCATTTGCAACTGAGCAAGGATATTTCTGGTTCGAGGGCTAACCGGTACTTATCTATTTTGGAAAGGAAAGAGCTAGTGGTTGTGTCTTTGCACGATCTGTCGTCTTATGCTTCTCGGGATTACGGAATCACGTCCGGCACCCGTTCGTTTTTGGAGCAGTTGAAAGAACGGACAGAGGTGGTCCTGGTGCTTTTTGGTAGCCCTTATGCGCTAAAGTACTTTGATGATTTTGATCATGTGTTGCTGGCATATGAGGAAGACCCGCTTAGCCAGGGGGCCGCTGCTGATGCTTTAGTAGGGGCAAATCCTATTAGGGGAATGCTACCCGTGACTGCTTCAGAAAAGAATGGAGTGGGAGAGGGAATTATCCTTGAAAATGCCCAACGACTCGGCTTTGGTCGCCCGGTAAGTGTTGGAATGAGTGACGATACATTGAGCTATATTGATTCTTTAATGAATGAAGCGATTTCAAGAAAGGCCACTCCGGGAGGAGTAGTATTGGTAGCAAAAGAGGGTAAAATAGTCTATTATAAAGCCCATGGTTATCACACATACCGCAAACGGGAACCGGCAAAGAAAACGGATTTATATGATTTGGCCTCGATTACAAAAGTAGCTGCTACTACGGTTGCTATCATGAAATTATATGAGGAAGGCAAGATTGAGTTGAAAGCAAAAATAAGCAATTACCTGCAAGAGTTGATCGGTTCTGATAAAGAAAATATAACAATCGACAGCATATTGATGCATCGCTCAGGGCTGGTTGCCTGGATCCCTTTTTATGAGCAGACCATCGTACCAAGCAGATTCAATCCCAGGCCGCTTCCGGAGTTTTACAGCACATATAAAAGAGATTCGTTTGAAGTGAAAGTGGCAGAAAAGATGTATATGAATAAGTTTTTTCAGGACACGATGCGAAAAGAAATTCGGGAGTCGGTGCTTGGTAAGCGGGGGAAGTATAGTTACAGCGATGTTGGTTTTTATTTGTTAGCGGACTTAGTTGAGCGGGTTAGCGGTAAGCGCTTAGATGTCTATTTGCAAGAAACCTTTTACGGTCCAATGGGACTCCCTTTTATTAGTTTTAATCCTGCTGAGCGTTATTCCAAAAAGCAAATTCCGCCGACAGAAGAAGATCGCTATTACAGAGGGCAACGCGTTCAAGGATATGTGCACGATATGGGAGCCGCCATGATGGGAGGTGTAAGTGGTCATGCCGGGCTTTTTTCTAATGCACAGTCCTTAGCTGAATTGATTCAAATGTTATTGAATGGGGGGTATTACAAAGGAATACAGTTTCTCCAACCGGAAACGATTGCATTATTTACCCAACGCCCTGAAGGAAATACGCGAAGAGGATTGGGGTTTGATATGAAGCAGCTGGATAATAAGGAGGTGTTAAATATGTCCCCGTTAGCTTCATCAAGGGCCTTTGGGCATCTTGGATTTACCGGCACTTGCTTTTGGGCGGACCCGAAAGAGCAATTAATTTATATCTTGCTGACAAATAGGACTTATCCTACGATGAGAAACAATCGTTGGTCAAGGGAAGATTTCCGTCCAAGGATACAATCGGTCGCCTACAAGGCCATAAATTGAGCATATGAATTTTCCCCTACATATTGCCCGCAGGTATATTTTTGCCAACAATGCTAAAGGTATCATTTTAGTATTTATGATATTGGCATTGTTTATTGCTGTTTTTATTTCGTTCATGACGGTTGATTATCAAATGGAAGATATGGGGCTATTGGCGATTCAGCTTACGCTCCGGGTTGTTTTCTTCATTGGAATTATTGTCGGAGTTTTTATTTTCCGAAAGCGGATTCGGTCGTTGAATGCCATAAATATCATTTCCGGGATTTCTGTTTTTGGAATAACCGTTGGTTCTGCTGCCTTAATACTCATCCTTTCAGTATTCAACGGTTTTGAAGACTTGATCACGAGTATGTTCGGCGCGTTTAATCCCGACTTGAAGGTGACCCCGGCAAAGGGTAAGACCTTTAGCATTGAAGAGTCCCAGATTGACCAGCTTTTAGATTTGGAGGGAGTCGTCAGGGTAGCTCAGTCTTTAGAAGAGATTGCTTTTTTTGAGTATGATAAGATTCAGGATTTTGGGATATTGAAGGGGGTTGATCAGTATTACAATGAGGTTGTGAATATTGATTCTTCCATCATTGAGGGGCAGTATGGTTTAAAGGAAGAGGGGCGATTTTTAGCAATTTTGGGAGCTGGCATGCGCAATAAATTGTCTGTCAATGTCCGGGATGAATTTTCTGCTATGCGGGTGTATATGCCAAAGCAGGGGAGAGTAAGTCAGTTTGATAAACCTTATCGCTCTAGGTTGATACAACCAGTGGGTACCTTTTACATTCAGCAGGAGTTTGACAGCGAGTATATTTTGACCGACCTCGAATTTGCCCGCGAATTGCTTAAAGCCCCTGGCGAAGTTAGTGCTTTAGAAATCAAGATGGAAGAAGGTTTTGACGACAGGGAGGTAAAAGAGCAAATCCGCTCTATCTTAGGAGAAGCATTTGTGGTTAAGAACCGGTTCGAACAAGATGAGGCCTTTTTAAAGCTGATGAATCTGGAAAAATGGATGGGTTTTGCTATACTGAGTTTCACATTAATTCTGGTAGCCTTTAATATGGTTGGGGCATTGTGGATGATAGTGATTGATAAAAAGCGGGATGTAGCCATTCTAAAATCTATGGGCACTACCGACCCTCAAATCTGGAGAATTTTTGCCCTCCAGGGTATTCTGCTTACCGCTGTTGGCTTAGTGATTGGCTTGCTGCTAGCTGTAGTTTTTTATGTTGCTCAAAAAATGTATGGTCTCATCCCCATTCCGGAGGGCTTCATTATTAATGCTTACCCCATCAGTTTAAAAGCTGTGGATTTTCTGATTGTCGTGATTACGGTATTGGTAATAGGAGGCTTGGCTTCGATACCGGCAGCCTACAGAGCGTTGAGGATACCGGCCACCATTAGAGAAGAATAGAAAAGAAGGGGGAGCAAGCCCCTTGCTCCCCCTTCTTTTCTATTCTACAAAAAAAATTGTGCGAAATTTTAACTGTTTTTCAACTAGTTATATATTTATTTTTGGTTGTTTTTTCAAAATAGCTTGTTTTTTGAGCGAAAGAAATTTACCTTTGCACCGCCTTTATAGAAAGGAGTGAAGAAAAAATTAAGTTTCGTTTAAAAAATCAGTAGAAACGTGGATACATTAAGTTATAAAACCCAGTCGGCAAAGAAAGAGGAAGTAGAGCAGAAGTGGTACGTAGTGGATGCTACCAATATGGTAGTGGGAAGGTTGTGTTCCCGGATTGCCATGGTGCTTAGAGGTAAGCACAAACCAAGTTATACGCCTCATGTAGATACAGGGGATTTCGTGATCGTTATCAACGCGGATAAGGCCCGATTTACCGGAAATAAGTGGCGGCAGAAGGAATACATCCGGTATTCGTTATATCCCGGAGGTCAAAAGCGCACTCGTGCCATTGACGTGCAGGCAAAGAAGCCCTTCTTTGTTATTGAAAATGCTGTACGCGGGATGCTTCCTAAGAATAAATTAGGCAGAGCGATGTTCAAGAAATTACATGTTTATCCGGGGGCAGAGCATCCGCATGAAGCTCAGAAGCCTGAACCTTTAACTTTTTAAATTAATTTAATATCACTTATATATGGAAATGATTAATGCCTCGGGGAGAAGAAAGTCATCAGTAGCCCGAGTTTATTTAACTAAGGGGGAAGGAAATATTTCTGTGAACGGTAAGGACTTCAAAGAATATTTCCCACAAGGCTATATGCAACACAACATTGTTGATCCCTTTCAAACAGTTGGTGCTGAAAATATTTATGATATAAAAGTCAATGTCAGAGGCGGGGGGTACAAAGGCCAGGCTGAAGCGACGAGGTTGGCTATTTCAAAGGCTTTGGTGAAGCTCAATGAAGAATTCAGAAAGCCGTTAAAAAGCAAAAAGTACCTTACTCGGGATTCTCGTATTGTTGAACGTAAAAAGTATGGTAAGCCGAAAGCGAGAAAGAGCTTCCAGTTCTCTAAGCGTTAATGCTTGGGAATACTATTTTTTCAACCTTTTTTGAAGCTATTGTAAAAGATTAAAAATGGAAAAACCCACCTATAAAGAATTATTAGATGCAGGTGTGCACTTCGGCCACCTGAAGAGAAAATGGAATCCTAAGATGGCCCCGTATATTTTTATGGAGCGCAAAGGTATTCACGTCATTGACTTAAACCGGACGCTTGAAAGTCTTGATGAAGCAGCTAATGCGATGCGTCAGATTGCGAGATCGGGCAATAAGATCTTGTTTGTGGCGACTAAAAAGCAAGCACGCGAAATTGTTTCGAATGCAGCCAGAAGTGTAAATATGCCGTTTGTTACGGAGCGATGGTTGGGAGGTATGATGACTAATTTCTCTACGATCCGTAAATCGGTCAAGAAAATGAACAATATCGATAAAATGCTGGCAGATGGTAGCCTAACGAGCGTGACCAAGAAAGAGCGGCTGACTCTTACCCGGGAGCGTAATAAACTCGAAAAGGTCTTGGGCGGAGTGGCGAATCTTAATCGAACGCCTTCTGCTATTTTTATTGTAGATATCCATCATGAACATATCGCCCTTTCAGAAGCTCATAAGTTAGGGATGCGTACAATCGGTTTGGTAGATACGAATTCAGACCCTACATTAGTAGATCATGCGATCCCAGGCAATGATGATGCTTCCAAATCTATTGGAATCATAACGAGTTACCTGGTGGAAGCAGTCCGGCAGGGCCTGGAAGAGCGTAGACAGAATAAGACTGAAAAAGAGGCGGTGCGATAGTCAATTTCTGCATAGTATTTTCTCTATAGTATTATTTATTGTTACTTAAATCTTATATAACAAATGAGTACAGTTAAAATTTCAGCAGCAGACGTAAAAAAATTGCGTGAGCAAACTGGAGCAGGAATGATGGATTGTAAGAAAGCTTTAACGGAAGCGGAAGGCGATTTCGATAAAGCAATCGAGATCTTGCGTAAGAAAGGGCAAAAGCTATCTGCAAAAAGAGCAGACCGTGACGCCAATGAAGGTGCAGTAATCGCTCATGTTTCTGATGATAAAAAGAAAGGTGTGATTATTCGGTTGAGTTGTGAAACAGACTTCGTGGCTAAAAACGAAGATTTTGTGAACTTTGCTCAGCAAATAGCGAGTATTGCATTAGAAAATATGCCAGCCGCAAAAGAAGATCTACTGGCACTTCCCTTCGAAGGCGATCTTACCATCGGAGATAAAGTAACGGAGCAAATTGGTGTGATCGGAGAAAAACTTGAAGTCGCTGATTACGAGAAGCTGGAAGCTGAAATGGTCGCTCCTTACATTCATATGGGAAATCGTGCAGGAGTGTTAGTTGGTTTGAATAAAGCAGATGATTCCTATTACGATGCTGGAAGGGATGTTGCTATGCAGGTGGCTGCAATGAAGCCTGTTGCCCTGGATAAGGATGGCGTAGATCAAAGCGTTATCGAAAAAGAGATTGAGATTGGAAAAGAACAAGCTCGCCAGGAAGGAAAGCCGGAACAAATCCTTGAAAAAATTGCAATGGGTAAATTAGGTAAGTTCTTCAAAGAAAATACCTTACTCAACCAGCAATTTGTTAAAGATAGCAAACAATCCGTTAGCGGATATCTGAAAAGTATTGATAAAGACCTCACGGTTACAGCCTTCAAGCATGTAGCTTTAGGTTAAGGATAAAAAAGGCGAATGAAAACTCATTCGCCTTTTTTATTATCTTTGGTATCTAATAATAATCTACTCAACATGAATTATCTCCTAATTGTAAAATTCGGGATGGTCCATGTTTTTTGCGGGACTTTACTAGACTAAAAACACACCCGTCGATGGTAATAAAGTACAAAAGAGTCCTCCTTAAATTAAGTGGAGAGTCGCTTATGGGAGGGCAGCAGTTTGGAATTAACCCGGAGATGCTTAAGCACTACGCCGAGCAAATCAAACAATTGACAGATGCTGATGTCGAAGTGGCTGTAGTAATTGGCGGAGGGAATATCTTTCGCGGCCTTCAAGCTGAAAAATCCGGGATAGAGCGTGTTCAGGGAGATTATATGGGCATGATGGCAACGGTAATCAACGGCATGGCTATCCAAAGCGCACTTGAGCGACTCGGTGTTTATACCCGTCTAATCTCAGCCATCGAAATGCGGCAAATTGCAGAACCCTACATACGCCGACGTGCTATCCGCCACCTCGAGAAGGGCCGGGTAGTCATCTTTTCCGCCGGCACAGGCAGCCCCTATTTTACTACGGATTCCGCCGCCGCCCTGCGTGCCAACGAGATCAACGCCGATGTCATTCTTAAAGGCACCCGTGTGGATGGTATTTATTCTTCTGATCCTGAAAAAGACCCCGCCGCTACTAAATTTGATAAGCTTACCTTCGCCAAAGTGATTAGCCTTGGCCTAAGTGTTATGGACATGACTGCCTTTACTCTTTGTAAAGAAAATAACCTGCCGATCATTGTCTTCGATATCAATCGTAAGGAAAATTTAATGAAAGTAGTTCAGGGTGAAGCAGTTGGGACCTTGGTGGAAGGGTGAGAGAAGACTACCAGGTATTGAGGTGTCCGGGATCTCAGATTTAAAGAGAGGTGAGTTGGAATAGGACGGAATATAAAGGTTATAAAGCGCAAGAAGTATAGAATAGAAAAAAATAACCCCGGAGATTACTCCCCGGGGTATCAACATTGCTTTAAGTATAGTTGGTAATATTTCTTTAGTGAACAGTGAACAGTGAACAGTGAACAGAAGGGAACAAATTCAAGACCCTTTAAACCATCACTTTAGTTTTTCAATTATTCACTATTCATTACTCACTGTATTTATCCGCATTCCGAGTAGCCACAACTCTTACACATCAGGCAGCCTTCTTTGTAAATCAGCCCATGGGGGTCATCGCAAGAAGGGCATGCGCTTTCCGTAGCCTTGGTACCATCGGGAATAAACATTTTTAAGGCTCTCACCACACCATTTTTCCAGGTATTAATGAACGCATCTTCGGCATTCAGGCCGGATACTAAATCTACGGCATGTACGATTGGCATACCGTGGCGAAGTACACCCGAAATCAATTTCGCATAATTCCAGTACTCCTTATTAAATGAACGAGAAAGTCCTTCAATGGTTACACGATAACCATCCCGATCTCTGAACTGGAAATCGTAGCGGTTCTTTCCTGAGTCTTCATCTCTGGCTTTGATCACCCAGCCATTGGTGACGTAATCAGGTAGGCGGAAGGTATCTTCGGCACGACCGGTAAAGATCTCATAGGGGCGGTTATCCATCATGCCCACAACAGCCAACCAGTCTTTATCTTCATTTTTAAAGCGCATCACCTTGGCCTCTAATTTGACAGGGCGCTTTGGAGAGTGCGTTTCTCTAAATGTAGCCTTTTCTCCACTGTCCGAATCGTTGGATATCAATACGCCCGAACGGGAGCCGTCTCGATAGATTGTACAACCTTTACACCCCGCTTCCCAAGCCGTTTCGTAGATTTTTTTCACCATGTCTACGGAGGTTTCCTTTGGAATGTTTACCGTTACGCTTATGGAGTGATCGACCCACTTTTGGATACGTCCTTGCATTTTTACTTTTTGTACCCAATCTACGTCATTAGCCGTAGCTTTGTAGTAAGGAGATTTCTCGATGACCTTTTGCAACTCTTCAGTTTCCATCTTGGTCACCTTGTCGATGTCAAACCCTTGTGCACGCATCCAATCTACAAACTTGTGGTGGAAAACGTGGTATTCTTCCCAGTGGTCTCCCACCTCGTCTACGAAGGTGACTTTTACATCCGTATCATTAGGGTTGACCTTTCTTCTTCTTTTATAACTGATAAGGAAGGCTGGTTCAATACCTGAAGTGGTTTGGGTCATTAAGCTGGTGGTGCCAGTAGGGGCAATGGTCAGCAATGCAATATTTCGGCGGCCGTGCTTGATAAGTTCGTCTTTCAAATCAGGTTCGGCCATTTCCAGGCGATTGATGAAGGGATTTCTTTTTTCTCGTTCGTAGTCGAAAATGGGGAATGCGCCTCTTTCTTTTGCCATCAAAATAGACGAGCGGTAGGCACTTAGTGCTACTGTTTGGTGTACCTTTTCAGCAAATTCAATACCTTCGTCCGTACCGTAAATGAGGTTCAAGGCGGCCAACATATCCCCTTCTGCGGTGATGCCTACTCCTGTACGGCGACCCTCAACACAGGTTTTACGGATCTTATGCCATAACTTTAATTCCGTATTCTTGATATTATCGGCCTCTGGATCGTTTTGAATCTTTTCAATGATACGGTCGATCTTTTCGATTTCCAGATCGATGATATCATCCATAATACGCTGAGCGATCTGAACGTGCTCCGAGAATTTTTCAAAATCGAAATAAGCGTCGGGCTTGAACGGGTTTTCTACATAGCTATACAGGTTTATTGCCAGTAGTCGGCAGCTATCATAAGGGCAAAGCGGGATTTCTCCACACGGATTAGTAGATATGGTGTTATACCCAAGATCAGCGTAGCAGTCAGGCACCGACTCACGGATAACGGTATCCCAGAATAATACGCCAGGCTCGGCAGATTTCCAGGCATTGTGAATAATTTTATCCCATAGTTTGGCCGCGTCAATTTCTTTAGTGAATACCGGATCATCGCTGTGGATCGGGAATTGCTGCTCGTAATTCCGGCCGCTCATAGCCGCTTTCATAAACTCGTCGTCGATCTTCACAGATACATTGGCTCCGGTTACTTTTCCGGTTTCCATTTTAGCGTCAATAAAGTCTTCAGCATCGGGATGTTTGCTGGAAACGGTCAGCATCAATGCTCCCCGTCGTCCGTCCTGGGCTACTTCTCTGGTGGAATTGGAATACCGCTCCATAAAAGGTACGATACCAGTAGAAGAGAGCGCGCTATTCATGACCGGAGAGTTTTTGGGACGGATATGCGAAAGGTCGTGCCCCACACCACCACGGCGCTTCATTAACTGGACCTGTTCTTCATCAATTTTGATAATCCCACCATATGAATCGGCGCCGTTCCCGATCACAAAGCAATTGGAAAGGGAAGATACCTGATGATTGTTCCCGATACCAGCCATCGGGCTTCCCTGGGGAACAATATATCTGAAATTTCTGAGCAGTTCATAGATTTGCTCTTCAGGTATTGGGTTGGGATATTTTTGCTCGATGCGCGCAATTTCTTTGGCAATTCTGCGGTGCATATCATCTGGCGTAAGCTCATAGAGGTTTCCAAAAGAATCTTTGAGCGCGTATTTTTTGATCCAGACATTTGCTGCTAATTCGTCTCCGTTGAAATAAATGGTGGATGCTTTCAATGCTTCCCCGAAACTGTAGGTTTTGGCGGCTTTCCCATTTTTAGTTTTGGAAAGGCCTTTTTTTACGTTTGCCTCCATTGTTATTGTAATTATGTTGGTTAATATATATGGTAAATAAATGAGTCACTCGAAACTTTTTCGACTATGATCGCGTGATTCCCTGCTTGTTTTTTAGGACCTGCTATATTTTTTCTCAGCAATTTGTTTTAAAAAAGCGAACATCCTAATCTGAGAAAAAGGGGGAAAATAAAATATAGGTTATCTCAAAAATTTTAATAAAAAATATGGGATAACCAGGCTAACTGAAAATTAGTTTGGCAATTTACAGGAAAAAAAAGTCGAGTGTGTGAATAGTTTTCCACAATTTGTGGAAAGATATAGACGGGTAAGCAAAACAATCTTAAAACAAATAATAGAAACAACCTACCCAAATGAGGGTAGATTTTTTCTATTAAGAAAAATGGTTTAGTATCTATTCTTGACTTCCAGTTGTTTGGAGCCCTTCGGTGGTCAATGGTTGATCTTTTCGATTGGCTTTATACCGTCCTTTACCAAATTTGGTGCCATTAAATTTGATGGTTTTTTTCAGTGCTTCCCGCTGTTCTTCGGGCAGGGCGTTGAAGTCCTGGCACTTTTTGGAACAACAGGCATCATATTTTTCAGCACATTTTTCACACTGGATAAACAGAATATGACAGGCATCGTTGGCACAATTGACATGGTGGTCGCAAGGTTCGCCACATTGATGGCAACGGGCGATCACATCTTCACTGATCTTTTCGCCCATGCGTTCGTCAAAAACAAAGTTCTTTCCGATAAATTTATTTTCGAGTCCTTTTTGTTCGCACTGACGTGCATATTCGATAATTCCGCCTTCGACCATATAGACATTTTTGAATCCTTTGTGCAAATAATACGCACTGGCTTTTTCACAACGAATGCCTCCGGTACAATACATGACGATATGCTTTTCTTTAGCTTCTTCCAGCATTTTTTCGACTTGAGGAAGGGCTTCTCTGAAGGTTTCCACATCGGGGAGAATAGCATCTTTAAAGTGTCCAACCTCGCTTTCGTAGTGATTGCGCATGTCGACGATAAGGGTGTCAGGCTGATCGGTTAATTCGTTAAACTCATCGGCGGCGAGGGGGCGGCCGCGTTTGGTCGCATCGAAGGTGGCATCATTAAGTCCATCAGCAACGATTTTCTTTCGTACTTTGATTTTGAGCTTATAAAACGATTTTCCGTCATCCTCAATGGCCATATTCAGTCGGATCCTCCGTAGGAAATCAATTGTTTCCAGTTGTTCTTTAAAGGCTTCCCAGTTTTTCTCAGGTACGGAAATCTGCGCGTTGATCCCTTCATTGGCCACGTAAACACGCCCAAAGACGCCCAAGTTGACCCATTCGGTGTACAAATGATCCCTAAAAAGTTGAGGATTTCCAATATTCGCATATTGGTAAAAGGAAAGCGTTATGCGATCTTCATCGCTTTGCAACATCTGCTCCTTCAGCAGATCATTGTTGATCTTGTTGAACAACTTCATACTACAGGTTTTTGTCGTGGACAATTGCAGGTTGTCTCGTTATAAAACCTATGGTTTTATCCACAATGTTAATGAAAAAGAGTAAACATGAGTCATCCCGTCCCGCATTATCTTTAATGCGGGATCGAGATGCCTCATGGGCTATTTTTAGCTAAGATTAACGGGCTTAAGCCTATTATCAAGCTTAAAATCTACAGCCCTTTTCAGTATTTTTAAAGGGAATGCTGTGAATTTTTTTGAAATTCACAGCATTCCTTTTAAAAAATAAATCAAAAGGTGTCGTTTTTTGAATCAAAAAAGTGCTTAACCTTTTGAGAACTAAGCAAAAAAAGAAAAAAATATGAATTATTCCGGATTTTAAAAATTCGGGATGATTCATGTTTACTGTAAAATATATTTCTCTGCCTCCAGATCCAGCCACTCCAAAGTATTTTGGTAGAATAATTTTTCTATTGTTTCTGTTGGCAGTTCCATTTCTTCGATAAACTTGCCGATCGTAAGATCGCCGAGCGGGAAGGGGTAATCGGACCCTAGCGTTACTTTATCTTCTCCCAATAGGTCCATCACATATCGGAGCATGACGGGGTCATGCGTAATACTGTCTACCCAGAATTTGCCCAAATAGTTCCGCGGGTTAACGTCATTATCAATGGCGACCAGATCGGGGCGACAATTAAAGCCTTTTTCGATACGGCCGATCGTTGCCGGGAACGAACCGCCTGCATGAGCGAAATTGACTCTTAAATTGGGCAGACGCTCTAATACACCACCAAAGATCATGGAGCAGATCGCTCTGGTGGTCTCGGCAGGCATACTGACTAACCAGGGTAACCAGTATTTCCGGATCTCATGAAAACCCATCATATTCCATGGATGAACAAATAAAGCCATACCCAATTCCTGGCACGCTTCAAAGATCGGGAAAAAACGGGGTTCGTTGAGATTTAGGTCGTTGATATTGGAACCGATCTGCACACCCACCAACCCTATCTCTTTACACCTTTCTAACTCTTTTACAGACAGCTCCGTATCCTGCATGGGCAAGGTACCCAGTCCTATATACGTTTTAGGATTATCATGCACCGTTTGGGCAAGGTCGTCGTTCAGGAATTTTGCTACTTCCGCTCCATGTGTTGGTTTGGCCCAGTAAGCAAACAGCACGGGGATGGTACAGACGACTTGCACGTGGGTTTTATTGCTCTTGTATTCTTCAATGCGTTCAACAGCATCCCAGCAATTGGATTTAATCTCGCGGAAGAACTCTTCGCCTTTCATCATTTTGGCGAACCCTTCACGGTGATGAATCAGGTTGATAAAGTCCCCATAACCATACTTTTTGGAGAAGTTGGGCATCTCCTTCGGTATGATGTGGGTGTGCATGTCGATTTTTAGCATGAGGTTACTGTTTAATCAATTTGCCCGCAAAGATATCATTATTGTGGGTAATTTGATAAAAATAAATGCCTCTTGCTAAGTAATTTGTATGTATTTCGAGGGGAGCTCGCTTTACCAGGTAATGATTTTCTTCTTTCACCAGTTGTCCGTCCAGTGTGAATAGCCGGAAATTGATAGCTCCTTCCAGGTTTTCGGAGCTTAGGAAGAAGCTGGAAGTAAATGGATTTGGAGATAGTTGAAAAGCGGTTCCCTCCAAATGGGCTTCTTCCGTTTTGGTAACAGGCTCTAATACCACCTGAACGGCTCTGAGCACATCAATCCTGCCATATCCGTATGTGGTATTGGGAATGTTGGAGCCGACGAATGGATCGCAAGACTGTCCGGCTTCGAGTTGGACGGCCGTTTGTTCAAGCAGGTCTTCGATATAGTCTACTTGTCCGGCAATCTCGGGTTTAGCAGAAATGATCAGAGCCACCGCTCCAGCTGTATGGGGCCCAGCCATGCTCGTTCCGCTTTTGGTGCCATATTGTCCATTCAACACAGCGGAGAAGGTGCCTACGCCCGGTGCCACTACGTTGGGTTTCAGGATACCTGATCCGGTCACCTGAACGGGGCCGCGGCTACTCCAGGAGGCGATGGTGTCGGTGACATTAGCGGCGCCGACGGCAAAGCTGTTTTCAAAAATAGATGGAGGGGCATTTACAGATGAACAATCGGGGCCATTATTTCCGGCGGATACAACAACAACTACTCCGGCTGTTTTCAGGTTGTTGATCACTGTTTCCATCAATTCAAAATTACTAGCATTACAGCCTTCGCTGGTTGGGCAGCTCCAGGAGTTGTTGATCACATGGGGGGCCCTGGTAGGGTCGGGATTCTCGTTGTTAAGATTGGTGGGTGCCAGGAAAAATTCGAAGCAATCCATATAAGTGGCAGGGGTGCCATGGCCCCGGTCCATATTCCGGCAGCCAATCCATTTGGCGCCGGGAGCCACTCCTATATCCAGGTTTTGCCCTTCTCCTCCGGCCATCGTACCCATCGTATGGGTCCCGTGAGAGTTATCATCGCATGGGACTAAAAGGCTGTAGCCGCAAGGATTATTATTTCCGTCAGGATTGATCATGGAGGTGATCGCATCATGCCAGTTATAGTTATGATTGGGGATAGAGCCATTCCAACCGCGGTATTGCTCTTTGATAGCCGGGTGGTCCCATTCATAACCCGTATCTTGTCCCCCGATAACGACGCCTTGCCCGGTAATGCCCAGATCCCAGACTTCATCGGCTCCGATGGTATCAATTCCCCAGGTTGGGGTTCCTGATCCTCTTGGTGTAACCGTTTCTTCAGTGGGAGGATCCGGAAGTTTGACAACTGGGTTATCTGCAACATATTTTACTTCGGGGTAGGTAGCTAATGCCCGGATCAGGGATAAATTACCAGAGGTGTAAATCGCATTGGCAATCAGAAAAGGTTTGTAATCATGCTGGCGCTGGTCCAAAAAGGATCGGATATTCTTCTGAGATTGATCTGCTGTTTTTTTCAATTGTTGAAAAACGTATGTTCCTTTCTCTTCTTTTGTGCCTAACGTTTTAGCTTTTGAAAGGTCTGCCTGTGCTTTAAACACGAGGATAAAATCTACTGTATGCTGATCATTGGCCTTTTGGAGCAAGGATTGATCTACCTTATTTTTCCATTCATTGTTGGTGGTTGATCTCCATCCCATGATATTCAATAAAGTCAGGATGGAGCAAGTAGCGAATAAAAAAGTGCGCATTAGTGTTTGATTATTTTTTTAGAAAATAGTTGATCATTTGTTTTTACACAAAAAATATAAGCCCCTGAAGGTAATTGATTGACTGGTACTTCCAGGTGATTCTTGTCACTAGATGGGATGATATTTTCATATATCAATTGTCCGGATAATGAATAAACCCTGATGATTATTTCGGAATTTGTCAAGGGTAGTTTTACTGAAACTGTAGATTGTTGACGGAGTAAAGTAGGGGCAATCGAGATCCTGGAATTATCGAAGTAAATAGTCTGTATTTTTGAAAAGTCGAAGGTTCCGTCCAGATCAACCATTTTTAAACGGTAATAGTTTGTACCGGAGAAAGGCTCCTTATCGATATATTGATAATATTGAGCTCGTTGGCTATTTCCCTGCGAAGGAGTCTTGTGAATGGTGGAAAAAGACAACCCGTCTGAGCTTTTCTGGATTTCAAAATGGCTGACATCTTTTTCTTGAGCGGTTTCCCAGGTTAATAAGCTATTATTTCCTTGTCTTTGAGCACTAAAGTCGTTGAGTTCCAATGGAAGAAGATTAAAGTTGAGTTCCAGAGTGAATAAACCATGTTCAAGATCGGAAGCGATAATCGTACCCGAAGGAAGATAAGGATAGACTCCCCAATTGTTACTTGTACCATTATAGGTAGTGTTATTGGGTTCGGTATCATAATAGGCTGTCTGGATAGGGTTTAAAGGGTTGGAGATGTCAAATACCTGCACGCCATCTTCGTAATAAGAAACATAGAGCAAGGTATCTTTTACAAAAGGGTTATGGGGAGTATTATTTACGTGGGCAGGAGCGAGTAGCGGAAACTTAAAGGTATGTGCTGTTGAGATATTATTGAGGTTAGAGACGTCAACCACTGCCAAGGGTTGTCCTTTAGGGAGTTCTTCAGCAACAAAGGCCCAATCGCCGTTATTCGTCAGCCAGACACTGTGGACATAGCCACCCGAAATACTGGAAGAACTTAGGGCTACCGGGTTGGACACGTTAGATAAGTCCCATATATAAAAGCCATTATAGCCATGGCAAGCATAGACGATATCGTTTTTGGCATAGAGGTCATGCACATATCCGGGGTCTGAGCCAAAATAGGGTGTTCCTAGTAATGGCGGGTTGGTTGGGTTGGCAGCGAGGTCGAGTACGATAAGTCCGTCATTTTCAGAATCCGATCCGGCGACATATAATTTCCCATTATTGTTATCGATAAAGATGTTGTGCGCCCGGTCGAAATGGGTAGTTATCTGATTACTGAGGGTGACAGCGTTGGGCAAATTACTCAGATCAAAGATCAATAATCCTTCATCAGTATTAAACTGGTCGGCAACGGCATAGCAATAGTTACCATAGACTTTAAAATCGCGCCAGGTAGAAGGGTACATTTGCAGGCCCGCGGGATTACCATTAGAAAACTCTTCGACGAGCGTTGGAGAGGAAGGATTGGTCACATCAAAAAAGTAAATATTAGGACGTGAACCAATAATCGCATATTCGTTACCCTGCCCATCTGTGAAGCCCCAGATATCGTTAAAAAATTGACCGCTGAGGTCCCATTGACCCAATTTGACCATGTTCAGGGAATCTGCCTGAGCATAAGCATTTAGTGTTCCTAATAGCAAAAGGAATGACGTAATAAGTTTTTTCATGGTGTTCTTGTTCAATTATGTAAAAATTAACCATTTTTTTCACAAAAAATCAATGGTACAAGACAAAACACCAAAAAAAGGTCAAAAGGTTTAGGCTTTGACAATTCGCGACCAACCAAACCGGATTGCAATCAGCAAAACGACGAAAATGAGTAGCAGATATTGAATAGGTAGATACGAAAAAACAATAATGCGTATTCGGTCAATAAACCACATGATACTCATCAGCGCGGCAATCATCGTGATGAGACCAGATAGTTTGTGAAATCCGGGGATGAGTTCAAGGTTTACATTTCTACGAATGATGAGTAAGGTAGCAATCATTGAAAATACCGGAAGTAATTGGGTGTTAATTTGCATATCGAAGATACGTTGTCGTTCAAACAGGAAGAGGTAGATATTCAGTGCAAGGGCGAAGATTCCGGGGATACAAACGAGATAGATGATAACTGCGTAAAGGTATTTCCACGGAGATAAATGGCCCTCATTTTTTCCGAATCGCCCAGCCAGAAAAGCGGCAAAAGGGAGAATAATGAGGTAAAAAATGATGTAGATCGGGTTGTTGTTCAGAAATGTGAGAAATTCTCCTAGTGTCATATTTACTGTTTAACTAACGTCCAAAAAGTGATGAGCACAAAGATAGAAAAATGTAAGATTTTACCGGCTAATAAATTATGATTGGGTTTAGTTGGTACATAATAGCAGCTATATGGGATAACCACGTTAACTATTTCTTAAATTCCGAACAAATAAAGAACTCGGCATTTTTATTGGTAACAAATTACATGGAATTGAAATATAAGAGGGGTAAATGGTAGGGTGAAGACAAATTCTTTCGTTTTTTATATACTAAATTGAAGGGTAAAACAGTTAAAGGAACTGTGCATGAAAAAATTCTGTAAATTTGCACTTATTACCGATAAAACCTCGCTCAAGCTCGATTAAACTGAGTTTTCCTTGAAATAAGGCGGCATTCTTTATATTTTCTGCAAATCGATCTTTTTCTGAAGATTGTTTTAAGGACAATTTTTTGAAACAAAAAAACTCAACTATTATCAAAAACTTGCTATTCAACGGATTTATGAGGCTTAAAACGATTAAATTTCAATTTTTCTTATTCGCCTGTCTATTTGGCTCCGTGCTGAAGGGGCAGGATTTGCCGACTCCGATAACGCAGCCGCATTTTTGTAAGCCGGGGGTACCCGGTCAGTCTCGAGGTAAGGGATTGGTGCTGGAGTATGGGGTGCAGTTTGATCAATTGATCAGCGACGAGTATCGAGAGATCGATGATGACGGAAAAGGAAAAGTCGAAGCATTTGAAGTACTGAAAACTAAGCTTAAGATTCCGGTTATTTATTCAAAAGGATTGGTTGTTTTATTGGGAGCTAAGCACCGGCGCGAGAGCTACCGATTTGATAAATATTTACTTGAAAATGGTCCGATCCCTATCAGAAAGTTTGAATATACTCTGATCAGTAATTCTTTTTCATTAGATGTATTAAAACCGATCAATCACAAATACTATCTGGCCTTTCAGTTTGGGACTAGTTTCAATGGTAATTACCGGCAAGTATTTAACTTTGATCGTCAGTACTTTGGGTATCGTGCAGCAGCTGTTTTTGGCATGAAAAACCGTACGGATAGAGAATTGGCCTTCGGTTTGGCTTACCGCCAGGGAATTCGCAATGTAATGGTATATCCTTTCTTAGTTTACAATCAGACCTTCAATGAAAAGTGGGGTATTGAGACGTTATTACCTATCAAAATTTATGGTCGGTATAATTTTAATCCCCGAAATATCTTTCTATTTGGCGCTCAATTTGATAGTAAGGAATTTTTTGTATCGCTCGACGATCAAACCTCAGCGGTCAATGATTTTCGGATGAATCGCCAGGAGATTCGTATACAGTGCCGGTTAGAAAAGCAACTCACCAGTTGGATTTGGTTTTCGGCAAAAGCAGGTTACCTCTTTCCTATTCGTCACCGTTTTGAGGAATACCAGAATTTTGACACGTTCTATAATATCAGACCGGGAAGCGGCCCTTTCGGAAAGATCGGGATATTTTTATCTCCACCAACTGCTGCTAAGCCTTGTCCGCCAAAGAAGTAATGCTGTGAGGTAGTGGGGCAAAAAAGTGCTTGCGCTGTACCCGAAAAAGGTTTGGTAGTTTTTTTTAACGTGAGGTTCGACTTTAATAAAAATAAAAAAAGCCTCCCGCGCCCTTCAGCCCTAAAAGCCGTGCGTTGGCAAGAGAAACAATTTTTTAAAACATCGGTTATCAAATATAAACGCCCGAACCTCACGTTATTTTAAATGCCTAAAGCCTTTTAAATCATTTCAGACACACCCTAATTGTATTACAGCGCCTGCGTCAAAAACGAAACGGCAAACGTGATTACCGTCAGCGTGATTCCGATCATAAAAATACCATAACAAGTTCTCAACTGATTGTATTTTTTACCCAAGGCGACTCCCAAATAATAGAGGTCATTCATGACCGAGCTTTCCAGTAAATCATCGCTACCGACTACTTCTTTAAGGCTGTTGTGGTATTCATTTATAGACATTTTGTAGAAATTTCCAAAAAAGAAAAGGTTGCTCTGGCCCGTATCTAGCAAATTGGGATTCGTAATTCCCTTCGTCTTAATAGGGCGGGTCGCCAGGGTGGCAAAGATGATCGACAGGAGACATGTTAGTAATAGAATTGAAGTCGGTGGGAGTAAATACATATTACCCTTAATATTGCTGGCTAACAAAGGCATGGTGATCGTTATGACGATAGCATTGATACTTAGCATGATATTAGCCTTATTATCGGCGATGTTAGTCAGGTCGATATGATTACGTAAGGCTGTTTTGAACATCATTTGGGCAGTTCGGTTGCCGCTAATGTTTTTTTCTACATGGAGTCTGGAAGTTTTGGCATCCAGTTGTTTGGATGTTTTCTTGAGCGTTTTGGCATTGGCTTTTACCTGATCCGCATATAGGTGATTGGCTTCCTCTGTAAAATATTTCTGCTTTTTTAAAAAGCTGCGATTCAATTCGAACCATTCGAGGTCTCCGAATTTAAATCCTTGCTCACTTTCGATCTCGGCCCTTAGGTTGTTGAGGATGTCGAAGTAATCCTTCCTGCCTAAGTGGTGTAGGTCAGCATCGCGGATGATTTTTTCCAGATTATTTCTCGGGGCTCGCTGTCGCTTGGTAGCTTCGATAAGTTTGAGCACCTCGTGTAGCTTTTCTTTCGGATATTGATGCTTTTCCAGAAAATTACGGGCCATTTTCATGCTTTCTTCTTCATGCCCATCATAAACTTTGGTATAGCCAACATCGTGTAGAAGGGCTCCCAAAACCAGTATTTCTTTCTCTGCTGCGGTCAAAGACTGCGGCAAGGCTATTTTTTCAACTGCATTTTTGACCCCCAGGGTATGATCAATATTATGAAATACCAGGTGGGCCGGTAGTTTTTCGTCGAATAATTGCTGCACATAAGCTTGTGCTTTTTGAATGATCTCAGCCATATTATGAATTGACTTTACGAGTGGTTTTCGTATGTTTCTTTTTTTGTCCGTTTGATAATGGTTTTAGTTGCTCCGGAATTTTTACCGTTATGCGTAGCGCTTTGAGCCCCTGAACACCCTGCATATTTTCCAATACCAAGTCTTCAATATCGTCAGTGATCAAATCACGGGATTTAAGATACTCAATATACTCGAGATATTCGCTTCGATCTTGCTCGTCTCCATAAACGATTGCCACTTTTCCGGAAACGGTAAGACGTTCATCAGTCCCTTTAATATATGCTTTATCGATACGTTTTTTGATAATAGCATATCGAATATTGTAAGCTCCGTCTACATCAAATTGTTTCTCGTCCATCCGGAAGCGTATTGAAAGAGGCGTACTATGCACGAGAATTAATTGAGCCGTAGTCAGCGGAACAGGTAATTGGGGTGTTTGTTCAGCAACAATCTTTGTAATTTCACACATGGCAATGAGTTGCCAGAGTCTTAAGTTTTTCAGGTAAATGAAGTTGAATTCTTCATTTTTGAGTAAAGACTGCCCTGTATAAATATCATATTCTACTCCGTCCGTTTTGTATTTTTCGAAATAATGCGGCAGGATTTCTTGGCTTTCGATTTCCTGTTGTTCCAAATAATCACTGATCACATCGTTGATGATGGCGACGCTATCCTCATAGTCTTTTCGCTTGCGGTAAACCGAAAGCAGGGTCGGATCGAGGTAGTCGTAATAAGTTTTAATAAAGGGCTCCATTTCCCGATCTTTCTTTTGAATCTGATCGAAGAGCGAATGGATTTCTCGTTTTATAAATTCCAGAATGCGATACTCGTCGTTGGAGTTGATACCGACTTTTAGTTTACTGATTTCGGTATTGACTTTTAAAATATAGTGGTCGATAATCGGGAATTGCATTTTTTTATTAGCTGTCTCAAGCACTTTTAGGGCTTGCTGAAGATTATCGATCAGGTCTGCCTGGATAGCTTCATTTCGAATAGTGGAGGATCGAACGATATCTGCCTGCCCATAGAGCGGGTAGACATCTTCAAAGACAATATTCTTTATCTTGGCATTGGAGCCCTTTTCCTCTCTTTTTTGCAGGAGTTCGAAAGCAGCTTCTATAAACTTCCATTCTACACTGGAGTGTAAGGCGGTGTATTCCTCTCTGATGATCACTTCAATCTGGTTATCGATCTCATCGCGGCTTCGCTCAAGCGCCGTTCTAAAAAGCGGAGTAATTTCCTGTAGCTTTAAGACGGTAAGGCTGTTTAATTGGTAGGGCTTTTTCGCGCCCACTTCCAGCAGGCCGACAACCTGATTATTCTGATTTTTTAAGGGAGCAATAGCTATTGATTGGATACCTTCCTCCAGTAATCCCTTTTCCAGCAAGGTAGGGGGAGAAATATGGTTGATATCTTCAATGGTAAACACTTCGCCCAACTTGCAGGCAGTCTCATAAATAGAGCCCTTAAATTTAGGGTCGAGCAGATTGGAATAGCGATCCGCCAGAAAGTAGTGCCTGATCTTATATTTATGGGCAACCATATTTTCAATAGGATAATCGATAGCGGTGACACCCAGTCTGAGATCGTGGATGTGAAAATAGGGACGGAGGTGTTCCTCAAGTTTTTGAATATTCTCAGGCGATACGATGGCGTCGCGGTCTAGCAGCGCGTGTTTAAGTCTCGATAGTGTTTCTTCTTCGGTAATGTCAATGAGGTTAACGATGACCATGCCCTGGAATTCAAAATTTGCGGGGGGGATATACTCCAGCCAGGTATCCAGGTCATAGATATTACTCAAAAGGCTGTTGATCTGTTCTTGAGAGATGGCCTTGAGCGGTTTAAGCTTTTTGATATCGACAAACTCGATATTGAGTTCAGACTTATAGTGTTTTTCAACCATGCCGCTATCCGAAAAGACGGTGAATATAAAAGGTTCCTTGACTCTTATATTTTGGCCGTAGAACTTGTTCAGAATGAGGGCACAGGCTTTTACGATAGTCCCGGCAATCACCATAGCTGGTGATTTATCGATGCAAAACTGCAGATTCCCGCTTCTCATCAGTTCCTTTAATTTGGGAGTATGGTAAAAACCTTCCATGTTGAAGGGAAGAGAAGCTCTTGCAAGTTGTGTTTCGCGAATCCCGGGCGGGAACAAGGCGGACATTAAAAGATCGACAAACGGTTTTTTCTCTTTTAAGAGCGACATATCCTCAATGGGAGCCTGAAATTCAAGGGCATTATCCAATTCTTTAACAATACTTTTAGCAAGGTTAGCAATGCCCAGGTCATCGCTTGCAACCCGTTTTTTCCAATACTGAATAAGGGGTACAAAGCTCAACTTTTTGCGAAAGGGAAAATTTTCAAACCCCAATAACTTCTTAGTCTCTTTTTCGAAAAAGGTATCAATAGATTTGGCATCTACGATTGGTTCGGGTTGATTGGCCATATTTCTTTTTTATTACTAAACTGTTATTGTAACCATAAAGATCACAAAATCAGTTCCGTTTATCTGAAAATCAGCAAGTTTTATCTATTAATGGTTTTTGTCCAGGCTAGAAGGCGAATCCCAGACGGATCATCAGCCGTTCATCTTCATCTGAAACAAAAAAGTCGCCAAGAATAACGAAGTAGTCGATTGGCGCAATCCAGACTCCTCCGCCATAGCCATAATGCCAGGTATCTGAGTCTTCTTCATTCAACCAAACTCTTCCGTAATCAAACCCTCCGGTTAAACCAAAGGAAAAGGGTAGGAAGTTATTTTCCGTACTAAATAGCTTGAGCCGGAGGTCTGTTTGGTGAAAGAAGGAGGTTTTTCCGTAAAATCGCTGTGCTCTGAATCCTCTTAGGTTGCTATTCCCTCCCAGCCGTGGAGCCTGAAAAAATTCGAAGCTATTGGAAGCGCCGATATTGTGCCCGACGCCGATCCGGGTAGCAAAAATGAGCACTTCGTTGGGGGT
Organism: uncultured Saprospiraceae bacterium; assembly: GCA_964534315.1. Taxonomy (GTDB): domain Bacteria; phylum Bacteroidota; class Bacteroidia; order Chitinophagales; family Saprospiraceae; genus CAZHOV01. The sequence goes on from CAZHOV010000008.1 coordinate 60,457, forward strand.
TAGGTTTTGATAAATTGATAAAGCGCTGCGCAACCCGGTAAATTGCCTGTCGGTTTCCTCCAGGTTCGCCCTCCAGGCAAGGGAGGATTCAAATTTGATACCTCGTGAAGGGATTTGAGGGCTGTTCACGTTGTCATAATTAAACTCCAGGCTCAATCCCCCATAATAATTCGTATCGAAGACCCGGTTGGGGACATTCGCATCTTCAGAACTGATAAACCTGCCAGGCGTATCTTCAATAATCACTCTTTCAAAAAGGGGAGAGAGTGATAGATGCCCTACGTCACCAATAAGCCGCCTTCTGATGGCCGGATAAACCCCGATCAGTTGCTGCCGGATGCGGTTAAAGTCAAAGTTGTCAGGCATGGTGTTTTGGGTTTCATTGCCTAATCCAAAGTAGTTGATCACAAATTTGGGGCCCTGAAAATGCGCATCTAGTAAAAGATCCCAGGATTTGATAGCAGTTATAAACTCTCCGGAATAGCGAAAGTCATAAGCTCCGGTGGCAAAGGCATACTGACCGCTAATGGTATGAGAATTGGCATAAGGAACCTTCTTAAACTTGTAATTGACAAACTTCACCTGACCACCTAAAAACAATCCGTCATCGGGGTTAAAACCGATCAATGGAAAGGGCATGGCAAAGTTGTATTCATGATAAAAATCCCTACGGTGGTACTGATTGAGCTCGCTGCGTTTAGAGGTCTTATCTTTAGCTTCTTTCCCCAAAATTAATTCATTTTCGTCAGGCGTATCATAGATCTTGGTTTTTTTTGACCAACCCGACACATGCGAACGGTCTTCAAAAAAGTCTTCTCCCTCTCCACCGATCGCTCTGATGAGGATGCCTTTATCGACTTCTCCTGAAATTTCGAACCGATCATCATCCTCTAGACCAAACAAGCGGATTTCCTTAGTCTCTTTGGTAAAGAAACGTCGTTCGTAAGTTTTATTTTCAATTTTTCCTTTTTTATCCGACATGTCGTAAACACTCACTACGGTTTCTTCATTATTAAGTCTTTCAACCTTGAACAATTCCCGGTCGTTGGTACCGACGATCTCCACTGCTTTTGCCAGGTTTTCATAATGTTTACGGGCAGTTTCTACAAGGTGGTCCCGGCGGTATTTCAGCGTTTTACGGATATGGTCGGTACTTTTGTGCTGTTGTAATTGCTTGGGCCAAAGGGCAAGTGCTTTTTCAATACTTTCGTCGGTGAGGTTTTTTTGAATAAATTCGGCTTCCTGCTTCCATTTTTCCCAGGGCAACTTATTTAAAAAGGTGCGGTCAAGCCGCCTGCCATTGTAGGTGGACCATTTGATATTGCCTATTTCAGGCTTGTAGGTCCGGAGTTGTTTGAGGAAAGGCATAGTCAGGCGGGCGATTCCGGAAATGGCCCCATCATACCGGCAAAATGTTTGGTCGCGATCTCTTGGAATAGGCCGGTATACAATACTATCGTCGTTGATCTCAAATTCAGCCCACCGCCACTGATCGTCATGCCGGTCCCAGTCGCCGATGACCAAGTCAAATAAGCGAGAACGGGCTACCCAGGATTGATCGGGGATATGCTTGGTGTTTTTGTGCATTTCCTCAATTACATCGAGAGTACTGTGAAAATCATCTCCGCCTCCGAAGCTAGGATAACCCTTCCAATCGCCGTTGGGGCGTTCTTCCAGCATATAGACTTCTCCCCCATAGGCGTCGTTATGTCCTGTCAGGGCAGGCTGCCGGGGTATGTAATAGAGTTCTGGATTGGTATGATAAACATTAACGGCATCAGCAAGCGGTGGTAGCGCGATTGCTGCAAAAGGATGGGCCGACATAAAATTATCTTCAAAAATCTCTTTGGCGGTCGTAATTTTATTGAACGGGTAGGGAATCGCTCTGGAAGCATCCTTAGTCATAGAGCGCATAACGAACTGACGCTCCTGCGGGTCTTCTAGACGCAGGGAATTAGTTTGCCCCCCACCTCCACGCTTAACAACAGACATGCCGCCCGCAAAATCATCCAAATCCAACACTTCAAATGCATATTTAGGCTCGTAGATGTCCCGGTGTAACTTACCCTGAATCAACTTAAGAAAGGGGCCTTTTTTAACAAATTTACGGTCTGTAACAAAAGTGTCTACAGTTGATTTTCGCTCTTCATATTGGGTAAACTGTTCCGGATCGAGGTCTTCAGCACGGGGTAGTTCCCCCTTTATTTTTTTCCTGAATACGACCTCCCCTTGCGGATAATCTTCATTGGCTGCCCAAAATTGCAACCAGACCGAGCCATCTTCATAAAAGTCCAGCTGAGAAAACCCTTTCTTTCCGTAGGCAAACTGCGATCCTTTTCCTAACCGTACGGGATTATTTTTCGAGCCTGCTCCGCTGACGATAAAATGCTGGCTGTCGCGAACGATGTATTGTAGGTTATGCTCATGGCCGGATACAAAGATGAATTTGCCGTTTTTGCGCGTACTGCCCAGTAATTTTGTTCGCATCTCCTTGTAAAGCGGATTAGCCAGGTCTTGTCGAAGACCCACTACCGATCGAATGAATGCGGCCGTCGTTCCCAGACCGGGCAACGGAATGTATAGATTGTCTTCCAACTCGGTTAAGGGGAAAACGTGTTGTTTAAAGGTGAAAGCACCGCCGTGGGGGCCATAAGAATACATGGGGTGATGGACAGCGACTACAATGTTTTTACTTCGGTGTTTACGGACTAGTTCTTCGAACAAGAAATTGGCATATTCTCTTGTTTTTGCTTCGCAGCCGTAGTTGATATCGGGGTCTTTATCCCAATCCATCAGCCACCATTGGGTGTTAAAGGCGATAACCACGAGGTCGTCCGTAAGTTCTTCGACTTCAGGACCGGAGCAACCATCATCGGGGATGAAATAATCCATGTCTTCGTCCCGGTATTTATCCATGTATTCCTCCACGAATTCTTCCTGACGTTTTACTCCTTTGGTTTTGTAGTACCAAGTATCATGATTGCCGGGGACAAAGATGGGACGTCCCTCAAAGTCTTTGACAATTTCCAATTGGTTTAGTAGTTTTCTTTCTGCTTCTGCTCGGACTTCCTTTTCACCCTTAGGCGGCATTCCTCCCGGATAGATATTGTCGCCCAGAAAAAGAACAGAACTGTTCTCTCCTGCTTCTTTCAGTTTTTTATCCAGCAATTGAAGGGGCAAAGTAGGTGTTTCCGAATTCCCCGCATCTCCGATCAGAAACATCGTGTGCACTTTTTTTAAGCCAGGATTTGGTTGTAGGGTTTCCCATTGCTTTTGGTCCTTTTGATAATTGAGCTTATAATTGGCACAAGAGCTCAACAGCAGGCTTGCTATAAGGATGAATGAAAAAAGATATAAGCGTTTCATATGTTTGATTCGGTATTTAAAAATAGATATAGTAAATGAAATTACTAAAAAATAAAAAGAGGTCAAAGTCCGATCGGACTTTGACCTCTTTTTAGAATTAATATATAAAACGATTAAAGGTCCATCAGCAGTAGGGTCGGATCTTCCAACAGTCGTTTTACTTTTACGAGGAAGGTTACTGAAGAACTTCCGTCGATCACCCGGTGGTCGTAAGAAAGGGCTACATACATCATCGGCCGAATCTGCACTTCTCCGTCAACGGCTACGGGCCGTTGAACAATATTGTGCATGCCCAGGATAGCCGATTGCGGCTCGTTGATAATGGGGGTGCTCAAGAGGGAGCCGAACACACCGCCATTGGTAATGGTAAAGGTACCGCCTTGCATTTCTTCAAGCGAAAGCGTGCCTTCCCGGGCTTTGGTAGAGAGTTCTTTGATCTTGTATTCGATATCGTGAAACTTAAGGGATTCCACATTGTGCACAGGAGGTACTACTAGTCCATTGGGTGTGGAGATGGCGATAGAGATATCTACATAATCGTGATAGACCAATTCTTTTTCGTCGACTAGCTGGGCATTCACTTGTGGCATTTCCATTAATACTTTTGCACAGGCTTTGGCAAAAAGAGACATAAAGCCCAGTTTGATACCATACTTTTCAACAAATTGCTCCTGGTATTTCTTGCGCAGTTTCATGACTTCAGAGAGATCGATCTCGTTGAATGTGGTCAGCATGGCCGTGCTGTTCTTGGCAGAAACCAAGCGAGTGGCGATGGTCCTGCGCATACGTGACATTCGTTCGGTACGAGTATTCCGGCTAAAAGAAGCCGCATTGGAAGGCGTGTAAGAAGGTGTTTCTTCTTTTTTCGACTTTTCCTTTTTAGATTCTTCTTTAGCGGTTTCTTTGGGCTCGGGAGCGGATTCTTTCGCTTCAATTGCTTGAAGTACATCACCTTTTGTGATGCGGCCATCTTTGCCGGTACCTTCGATTTGGTCGGCATCAAGGTCATTTTCCCTGATCATCTTAGCAGCAGCGGGAGACGGGGTTCCTTTGGCGTAGGAGGCGTCATTACCAGCGGGAGCGGAAGCTTCTTTTTTCTCTTCTTTGGGAGCTGAGGCTTCCGTGTTACCGCCATCTGATTTAGAAGAAGAGCCATTATCGCTTTGAGATACGCTCGTGTCGATTTTAGCGACCAAGGCACCAATTTCCAGATCGTCGCCTTCTTCAGCTACATAGATTAATTTTCCTGCCGCTTCAGCAGGAAATTCAAGCGTTGCTTTATCGGATTCGAACTCGCAAATAGGTTCGTCGAGTTCTACATATTCACCATTTTCTTTTAACCATTGGGCCAGTGTAACTTCTGTTACGGACTCTCCAATAGTGGGTACTTTCATTTCAACTATACTCATGTTTGAAAATTTATCAAGAAAAAAATTGAAGATAAAAGATAACGGGTTAAGTAAAAAGAGTTAAGGAATAAAGTTCGGATACTTGAGTTAAATTCTAACCATTATTCTCCAATTTTTTACCCTTTTCCTAATTCAGGAACAAAAGTAAGCTGAAAAAGATGAAAAACAAAGTAAAGTTGTTGAGTGGGGATGGCTCAAATACTTTTGAGCCATCCCCCAAGGACTTTTTTATTTTGAGAGAGCTGTTTTTATAAAAAAATTGCAATTTTTTTATAAAAACAGCTCTCTCAAGAAAGAAATTTTGGTGGCTCGTAATGCCAAAGATGTTATGAGACACTCTCAGAGTGTTCATTATAGTTTAGGAGGTATTTTTTTGAAAAAAGAATAACCCTACATTATATGGTAAGGGCGAAATGCTCAATTAGAAAGGTTGCCCTTTATTATATTTTGGGAGGTCTGTTTTTATTAAAAAATTTAAAATTTTTTAATAAAAACAGACCTCCTGAAGAAGAAATTTTGGTGGCTCGTAACACCAAAGGTGTTATGAGACACCCTTAGCGTAGCACTACCTGCCATTTCAATACTTTATAGGTTCCATTTTCATCGGTAATCCTGACAAAATAAGTACCCGTATTGTTTGGGGTATCTAATTCCAGCATTTCGCTTCCCTGATGATCGATCTGCTTGATCAGTTGTCCGGTGGCGTTAAAAATATCGACCCGACATTGTACGGGCAGCCCCATTAATCGGGCTGTCATTTCCCTTCCGGGAAAAGTAGGGTTTGAAGAAAGGGTGATGTTGGGCAATTCGATATTGGCCTGGTTGGTTGAGCTCGTTTCGTCCAGGGTGAATTCATACGTAGGATATCCATCAAAGGTGCCGGTGCCCTCAGCAATATCATAGGGGTTGTCTACACGGATTTTTACCGTCAGATCATTGGGAATGAGGCCATCTTGATAAGATAATAATTCCTCCCCCGGAGCTACTACTGCCATTGATGCCCAGATACTCTGCTTTATCCCGTTGATGTGTTTGAGGGGAGAAGCCTCACAATCAATTCTAGATCTTATCTGATTACACGAATCATAAGGTTGATTCGTAATATAGATATAATGCTGCCCTCCCAGATAGTTTTCAATTGGAAATCCGTTAGCATCGATCGTAAGTTGATCAGTAGGGTTCCAGGCCATATCTAATCCTTTAGGGCCTCCTTGGAAATCGGTGATTTCCAGGTTGAGGTCGGTTAGAAGAGCAGGGTCTTGATCGAGGTTATAGGCAGAGTTTTCACCAAAAAATACGTTGACACGTTGCCCGGTTTCTACGTTTATTGCATACCCCGGAAACCAACCCATGCCGACCAGGGGATCGCCATCGTCATCGGTGGCGTTATCAGCATCGGGCAATCCGTCTCCGTTACTGTCCTCTTTGCTTACTGAAAAGGCTCCCCTAAGATCAAATTGACGGGTGCTACAATCGGTACTTGGATCCTTTACCGTGTTTAAACCTAATCCAGAAAAGTCATCATAATAGCTTGGAGAAGCAGTTTCGATGACAACACATCTGGTCCACTTGTTTTTATCGCTGGTGAAAACGAGGTCTACATTGTGCAAAAGACCAAGGTCGGTTTGATTTCTAACAATCTCGGCTGTGGGGGTTTGCCAGGCCAGGGGCATATAAGGTTCCTGATTAGTGGCAAAATCGCGGTAATTACATAAATAGTAAGGCACAAAGTAGCCTTCCCCCATTTGGCTAAGGTCCTGATCCGGATCGAGGTCATTTTCCAAATCGTAGAATTCGGTCAGTATATAATCAAAGTCCCAAAAAGCTTCGTCTGGGATAGCAGAGAACCACTGAGGACCATTGGGGTCCTCGTATTCCATTTTTACGCCTATCGCTCCGTTGTTAGGACCACCTTCTCCTGGTTCGGGAGCGGTAGAGAAGATTAATTGGAGGCCAAACTCTTGAATTATTGGTTCGCTATCTTCGCTGATGGGTACGGTAGAGGCGATGGTCGTACCTGAGGTAACATTGTTCAACTCCCAGTGGATGTCGGATTCGAGCACATCATCATTGGGGTTGGCATCAAAAAGCGATAATTGATAATTACCGACTGCATAATTTAAGGGATCAATAATCTTTACTCTGACGGGGCCTTTTCCTTTTTTGTAAGTAATGGCGCCATCAAAAGTACCGTTTAAGATAGCTTCATGTGCGCCGTCGACTAGTTCCAGGAAGTTGCTTCCCGCTCCAACGCCATCAATTCTGGTGATGCTGGCATACTGAGCCGATAAATGAGTTAGCAAAATAAATAAGAAAATAATCGGGATGAAAAATCGCTTTTTTTCCATAGCTGAATGGATTATAGTTATTAACTGATCTTTCGCAAGCGAAAGAT